>JACNKR010000041.1 GCA_014381925.1 Fidelibacterota bacterium
GCCCTGTGGAATGATGCTTTTGCATCAAAATCGAAGATTTTATTCCACTGGGTAATTAATTAATATCTTGACCCCGTGGAATCCAGCTATGCTGGACGGCTTTGCCGTATTCCACAGGGGTTGACCCTCCCGGTGAGGAGTTTTTGGGTGAGAAAATAAATGATTGAAAATAACACAGAACCCAAAAACTATCGGGATGAGCGAAGCTCATTTGACACTTTATCCTGAGCCAACCCTTCGGCAAACACAGGGTAAATATCCGCTCAGGATCGATTTTTGAGTTAATTTTAAATATCCTAATGTAGATGAGATTTACAGTTTAAATGAAAAACTCATAAATAAGTACAGGAGGGATGTAACAATTAATATAAAAATTTACCGTGAATGGTATAAAACTTATAAGATTAGAAATTAATGGCTATAAATTTGTATTTTATTACTACAAAATAAAAAAAGGATTTAAATTGTTTAAAGAAAAAAAATCTATTACAATTTATTTAACTGATGCAATTATAGCATTATTTGTTGGTTTTATTGTTTATAAATCTAGCCAAAATATAATTGCTTCAATAGTTGTAGGTGTATTATTTGCATTACCTGTCGGGATTATCCGACATAGAAAAAAGAAATAATTAATTAACTTTTTACTTGTTCATTCTTCGTTAAAACCAATAAAAAGTTAGAGTAGGACTCAGAATATAAATTTACACAATAACCATTTTTTCTATCTCAAACTATTTCGCATCAATTTATTTATATCTAAATTAATTTCTGGTTTTAAATAGTTAACCCATTTATCAATGGTCAGTTTTTCAGGGTTTTCCCAGCTCATATAAATTGGCAAATTTAAATTTACAAATCCGAGCGATAACGAAATTCCAGTTGAAAAATAATGGGGCATTCCTTGAGGGTTTTCCTCTCCGAACATATTCATTTCTATTGCAGATTGATTGATTAATAAATAATCAAAATATAAATTACCCACAGGGGTTATTCCTGTCAATTCTACATCAATTCCGAATGCAGAATTATATGCAATTTGCTGGTTTGGTGATATTCGTGCAGATGGTACTGAATTAATATATTGATGTTGATATACGGAAAAATCACTTCCCGTGGTTCTATCCCAAACATAATTTTGATAATCTGGGTCTATTGAACCTCCAACACCGGGTAACCAAGGATATAAATCAGAAGTAAATACATGATATCCTTGTATATATGATTTTATTCTCATTTTTTTATTAAATCGATGATTAAAATGACTTGAAAAATTAATACTCTTAAATTGACTGTTTTCTTGCTTAACAAAAGTAAATGTAGAGTTTATGTTGAAATTTGTAAATGGATTTGGTTTATCATGATATGAAATAGAAAATCGGTGGCTTGCAGTTAAATTATTTTCATTGACTTCGTATAATTCAGGAAGTGCTAAATGAACATCAACATTTAATTTTAATTTATAATACGGATAATTAATAATTGGTTCACGAATAATGAATTCACTGCTTGATTTAATTGTTTTTCTTTCTTGTGTATTAAAATATCCAATATTTGTACGGATTACATCCATTCCCAATTTTCTAAATTCTTGCCATCCTAAATTTAATTCAACAAGAGGTGCATCACTATTAATATCATACGATGGTGTTATAGAATAATTAAATTTTTCTAATGGAACAGAGCCTCGTCTTAAAGTAAATCCGGTACCATTATTAACAGAGTTTAGCGTAAATGAAGGAGTTATTGTACCTAAATAATATGAATGAAAATCAGGTTGGTCAAAAAATATAGGTAAAGAGAATCCTTTTTTATGCGTTGTATGATTTGTTAGGTTAATATCAAACATTACATTTTCAGGATCTAAAATTGCATAATTTGTATTTTGTGGGTGTGGTAATAAAAAATTATTTTCAAAACCTTCAACCCATAATGTGTCTAATAAATCATTATTTTTATCATAAAATTCAACATATCCAGGAGAAGAGATTTCTCCTAGATTCTGGAGATAATATTTATTTTTTCGCTTATCAATTTTCAGATCTATATTTTTAATACTCTTCAATCCATCTTCAAAATACCAATCTAAATTTTTATCAACATGTTTTATGAAAATCTGTTTAAAGTCATTTGGGGAAGGATGTTTAAATTTCCATGTTTCTACATAATCTTGCATAATTGCATTCATTTTAGGTTCACCTAAATAATTTTGTAAATAGCGTGTTAATGAAGCCGTTTTACTATACACCATTGAACCATAATTACTCGAATGAAAATTATCTGAATGTTGATCAATTATTTGTGCATCTCCTCTAAAACATTGTCGTTGACAGCCAATCATATTCATCCAACGAAATGTATTATTTCTTAGAATTAAATATTTCACAAACTTGTCTGATACTTGCATTCCTGAATCCATACCATACTTCTTTTCCCAATATCTAAAATTGCTATATTCATTTAGACCTTCATCCATCCATGCATGATCTCGTTCATTTGAACCAATAATTCCATAAAACCAATTATGTCCAACTTCATGCATAATAACCATTTCTAATAAATCCCGTGAAGGCATTTTTGCAATTACCGTAATATTTGGATACTCCATCCCCCCGCCAGCAGACATATCCCCATCTACAGCAGTAATATGGTTATATGGATAGTCTCCATAAAATTTACTATACCAATAGCCTGAATCATGTAAATATTCTATTGATTTTTTCCATAATACCGCATTTTTTGGTAAATACATTGACCAAAGTGTTACTTTGTTTTTTGTATTTGGTAATTCTAATTCCCCTTTTTGCACAATATAATTTTTATCAGCAAACCATGCAAAGTCATGTACATTTTTTTGATGAAAATGGAGTGTTTTAAATGAAGAGCCTTTCTTTTGTTTATCTTTATTTTTCTTCTGCTTGGATTTTTCTTTTTTAGAATTCTTTATCCATTTTTTAATTTCCTTGTCAGACATATTTAAAAACTTTTCTCCTTCACTTGCAAGAGAGTCTAACCATGCGTATTCTTTTTGACCATTAATTAAATCCCCTGTCGCCATTACCACATAATCTTCAGGTAATGTTATTTTCACATCAAAAGTTCCAAATTCAGAATAAAACTCACCCATGTTTAAATATGGCATCTCATGCCAACCATCTTTATCATAAACGGCTGGTTTTGGATACCATTGTGTCATTTCATAATGTTTTCCTGAATGTCCTAACCGAGAAAAGACTTTAGGGATTTTGACAAAAAAGGGTGTAGATATTGTGATTGTCTCACCTGGTGAAAGAGGATGATTTAATAAAACCTTTGCAACATCAATCCAATCTTTATGGAATTCCCAATTCACTTTTTCATTATTGACTTCAAACATTAAATTATCAATAAATCCTCTGTTTTTTTCTTCTGAATAAAAGAAATTAGTGGAACCAAGCCTTAATTTTTGTTTTGCAAAAGCAGTTTTATTATTTTTATACGCATTAGGCCATAAATGAAACCAAATAAAATGAAGTGTATCATTTGAATTATTTGTATATTTTAATGTTAAATGTGCTGAAAGTGTATGGTCATTATCATTTAATGTTGCATCAATATCATATTCAACATGTTGCTGAAAATAATCTTCAGGAATTACACCTGAGAATAAAGATGAAATTAATAATAGAAATAAAAAATTCTTAGTGCTTATCAATTTATTATCCTTTTAGTTTGTAATTTTTTGCCTTATTACTGCAAATTCTCCAGGATCAAATTCACATGGAATTTTAAATTCACCTAATCCACCATGTGCGATTGGTACAAGTTGTTCCTTCGTGTTTTGAATATGTGATACATTCATTTTAATTGTATCGTTTGGGGTAATAATTTCCACTTCACTACCTGTTTCAATTCTATTTTTAATTTCAAAATTTAGTAACCCTTTTTGATTATCATAATCTCTAACGATTCCAACCGTTTTATAATAAAATTCTTTAGAATTCCCAGTATCATAATTTTCACCATATTCTTGAGGGTTCCGAGTATAAAACCCTGTTGTATAACCTCTATTTGAAAGCGCTAATAAATCTTTTAAATTTTCATGATTAAATGGTTTATTTTGAATCATATCATCAATTGCTCTTCTATATGCTCTAGCAGTAATCGCAGAATAATATGTTGATTTTGTTCGACCTTCAATTTTAAAACTCATAATTCCCACTGATTTTATTTCATTTAATAATTCAACAGCACACAAATCTTTCGCATTAAAAAGATAAGTTCCTTCTCCATCTTCTTCAATTGGGTATTTTTTTCCAGGTTTATCTACTTCTTCAACTGTAAACCCACTAATTAATTCCTTTTCAGGATTTATTAGAGCCTGTATTTGTTGACCTTCGCTTTCTAATAAACTTGGTGATTCTTCTAAATTATACTCCCATCGGCATGAATTTGTACAGGTACCCTGATTTGCATCACGATGGTTCATATAATTACTTATTAAACATCTTCCAGAATATGCGATACATATTGCACCATGTACAAAACTCTCTAGTTCAATATCCGGGACATTTTCATGAATTTCATTTATTTCTTTTAATCTTAATTCACGGGAAAGAATAATTCTTTTTATGCCTAAATCTCTCCAAAACTCTACAGTTGTCCAATTTGTAACATTAGCTTGAGTAGATAAATGAATTTCTAAATTTGGATACCGTTTTAATGTTTGGTTAATTAAACCGGGGTCTGCCATTATTATTGCATCAGGTTCCCATTCAACTATTTTATCAAGCTCTTTAAAAAAGGAATTTAATTTTGTATTGTGGGCAAAAATATTTAATGTTAAATATAATTTTTTTCCTAATTTTTTTGAATATCTAATCGCTTCAATTAGTGATTGTTCTCTAAAGTCATTTTCGCGAGTTCGTAATGAAAACTTCGGTATTCCAGCATAAGTTGCATCTGCACCAAATGCGTATGCAAATTTCATTTTTTCTAAATTACCTGCTGGTGATAATAATTCTGGTTTTAATATGTTTTCCATAGGATGAAAATTAACTTGTAATACCTAATATTATTATCTTTTTTTTATTTCATTTTCTCAAACTTGTGTATGATTAAATAATAAATAACTGTTTAAATTAACAATATATGAAACTAAATCACTCACTTGTTTTTATTCATGGTTTTATGGGGTCTTTGCACTCATGGGATAAAATTCGTAATCAAATTAATATACCCTCCATAGCAATAGATATTCCAGGACATGGAGAAAATTGTAACTTAAATTTTAATAATCCATATTCATTTGATGATTGGAATACTGATTTTTTATATAATTTAACTCAAAAAAAGATGAATAAAGTTAATTTATGCGGATACTCTATGGGCGGACGACTTGCACTTTCATTTGCATTAGCAAATCCCCAAAAAATTAACTCCTTGATTTTAGTAAGTACCAATTCTGGGATAGAAAATATTTCTGATAAACAAATACGAGTTGATAAAGATTTAATATTAATGGAAGAAATAAAAATAAATTATTCACGTTTTGTTTCCAACTGGGAAAAGCTATCATTTTTCAATAATCAAAAAAAGAGAAACCCCGCGAGTTTTAATTTACAAAAGGAAATTAGATTATCTCAAAATCCAGAACAGGTGGCCTTTTCACTCCAATACTTAGGACAGGGAAAAATGCCAAATTATTGGATTAAACTTCAGAGTGTTAATTTTCCTGTTTTAATTATATGTGGTGAAGAAGACCAAAAATACTGTGATATTAGTAAAAGATTAAATTCTAAAATTAAAAATTCTCAATTAGAGATAATTTCAAATTCAGGACATGCCCCTCAAATTGACCAAGAAAATCATTTTATAAAAATAATCAATAATTTTATGAACAATGAACATTAATAAATTCCATTATCTATTTTTACT
Source organism: Fidelibacterota bacterium (assembly GCA_014381925.1). GTDB lineage: Bacteria > Fidelibacterota > Marinisomatia > SCGC-AAA003-L08. The sequence continues at coordinate 5,917 of JACNKR010000041.1, forward strand.
CACAATTCTATTTAGTAATCCCAATCATTTAACCTTCCATGAATCGACACTTTCACTCAAAAAAATCAAGGTAAATATTGATTTTTCAAGTGGCGCGTTTATAATTAATCCTTCACAAAATTCAAATGAAATAAATGGGTTTATAGAATTTAATCCAGAATTATTTCAACCGAAATTAAATTTTGAAATAGTAGGGCATATTGGGATTTTAGATTTATCTACAAATTTTAAATTTGAATATAATTTTGACTCAAATAATAATGAAATTGAAAATCAGGCTGAAATTTTATTACCAACAAATATACCTATTAAATTTAATTTGGATTATTCTTTAGCAGATGTAAATATTAATTTAAAAGAGATTAATATTGCTTCTTTCAATTTTGATTTAGGACTAGGATCGGCAATAATTGATATGGGGAATAAATATCAAAAAGATGAATGTATGTATTTAATAGCCGATATAGGGTTAGGTACTGCAGAATTCAAACAATTAGGTAATTTATATTGTAATGAGTTTGAAATTGATTGTGGCTTGGGATCGATATTATTAAATTTTTCTGGTGGAATTAATAAAAATATAGATTATGATATTTCTGTTGGAATGGGTGAAATCAAAATTGAAATTCCTCAAGGGGTAAATGTTTTATTTGAATTAGATAAATCTATTTTCTCAGATATAGATTTTGAAGGAATGGACTTAATTGAAGAAAATTTATATCGAAATGAAAACTATAATGAAATTCAACCCACTATTAATTTTAATTGTTCTGTGGGATTAGGGAGCGTCTCGCTAGAATGGATTAAATAGAATCTTCTTTTTTAGCTAATCCTAAAATTCGTGCAAATCGCTTTAATCCACTTGATTTGTTTTGTAATTTTAATTCATTTTTTACACGCATTAAACCATTTGCAATCTTTAATATACTTCTTGCCATTTCTGAATTTGGATATCGGTTACCCAGTATTTTTTGTGAATTATATGCAGAGTCAACCATTTCTCTGTCATATAAAACTGAGCCCAAATATCCAGGTACAAATTTAAAACTTGATTGTAAATTTATATGATTATTTGAAGTTGTTTTAATTGTTTTAAAATAATCAATCCCTTGTTGATAATTCGATACTTGATTAAGTACATACCACGGCGAGAAGATAACTTCTTCATCAGAATCATCATCCAATTTTTTAGCTTGAATTTCAATAAACCGAGAAAAGGCGGCTTTCCCTGCAGCATATCCGCTAATAAAATCTTTAGGAGTAGTTACAATTACCGCTTCATCTGCTAATAATGAAAAGTCAATTACATCACGAGAAATCCCTGCACCTAAATCTAAAAGTACAACATCATAATTTGAACTAATTTTTGTAATCTCTCTAAAGAATCGTTGTTTTTGACTCCAAGTCATATTGGCTAATTTAAACTCACCAGACTCTCCTGGAATAAAATACATCCCCAAATTTAATTTTATGGTTAAATCATTCAACGTATGAGTTTTTGAGAAAAAATCATAAAGGGTGTTGGGAGGGTATTCTCTTAATTTATTTGAAATATCTGCATTACCTAAATCCATATCTACTAATAACGTTTTTAAACCCATTCTATGAAATTGATATGATAATTCAATAGATATAGTCGTTTTTCCAACTCCACCTTTATTTGAAATAACTGCAAAAATTTCACCTCTTGGTGTAATTTTTTTACCTCTTTCTACTGTAATAAATCGATGATAAATGCCATTTCCAATTAATTTAAATTCTCGATTAAAAGAAGATTCCTCTATCTGATAAACAATAGAATTTAGACCTGTTTGAAGTTTTGTTGTAGATTGAATATATTCTAAATCATGTTTGTTTTTTCCAACAGAAGCAATAATGAGCTTACCATCTTCATTTTTATTGATTGGAAAAAAAGAATGATCTTTTAAATCTTCTGAATCAAATTTTTGAATATATCTTGGATTTAATCTAAACTCACTCATGAAATATTATTTTTTAATAGAATCCTTTAATTTTATTAAATGTGTAAGTGTATTCACACCACTTTTATTTGACAATAGGGCTTTTTTATTATCTAATTGAATTTTTTTATAAATTTCTTCACGATAAACAGGTATTTCTCGTGCAACATCAATTCCAATTTTAACTTGTTTGCCCGAATTTTCTAATACTTTGATGATAATTCCATCGCCAATTCGGATACTCTCACCTTTTTTTCTGGTAAGTACTAACATAAATTCCTTTCAGGATATGTATATAAGATATAGTATTCTCGTTTCATTTTGACCATTAAGTTAAGAAACGGTGATGGGATAATCCATGCTCAATTTTTCATTATCTAAAATAATTTGTCTGCCCTTTTGGTTTTGAAAATTGATTAACACCGGTGCTTTTGTATTTGCAGTAATTTCTTTGCCTGCATCCATTATTTTAAGAATTAAAAAGACACCGAGCTCATGCTCTTCATTTTCATTTTTTAATTCCTTCAATTGTTGTTCTGGAATATGTAAGTCATCTTCTAAATCTAATTGTCCTGCACTTAAAACAATCATAGCAATATTTTGATCTTCAACTGAATGCAATAGCAAAAATGGATTATATTCTTCAATATCTAATATTGCGAATTTTTTTAATTCTTCAAATCCAGGAAGTCCATAATCAAAGTGAATTAAATTTTCTTCATTTATTTTGATGGGGAAGTCTGGATTATTATAAATATTTATTTCCATTATCGTATATAGTCCATTAAACTTGTAGTCATCATATTGCTTGTTGCCTGCAATGCAACCTTATAAGCCATTTCCTCACTATTATAATGTAGAATTGCTTCCGCCATATCTACATCTTCTAAACTAGACATATATGAAGATAAATTCATATTTGTTAATGTAAGTTGTTGTTCTGTCAGTGTAATCCGACTATGAACATCTCCAATTTTTGTAGATAATTTCAAGATATTTTCTGAGGCTAAATCTAATTTATCAATTTGACTACTTATTGCACTGGATTGATTTTCAAATTCACTAAAATTTGACTCCCAATCTTCAGATAAAGTATTTTGTAAATTAATTAAATCAGTAAAAGCTTGAGTAATATTTTGAATATCATTTCCAGCTATATTAATTTGGATATTTAAATGGTCTCCAAATTTACGCTCCATACCTTCAGGATTATCAGGAGAATTAATACCAATATATAAACCTGGATTATCAGGGTCTTCAACTAATTGAAATGGTTTTTGATTTACTTGATCCCCATTAAAAACAAAATCACCATCAAAATTCCCATTTGCTATTGATTCCAACTCTTCTAACATGCTGGAAATTTCCTGTGCAATTGCTTCTCTATTTTCGGCATTTAATGAATCATCAGCACCTTGAGTTGCTTTTTCTTTTGCATCTTGAATAATACTATTAATATCATCTAAATGAATTTGTGTCGATTCTACAAACCCTAAACTCATATTAATACTTCGAAGATATTGATCATTTCGTTCAATTATAGATTTAAAACGAGCCGATTTTGCAAATGCAAATGGATCATCTGACGATTTTTGAATTCGTTTTCCAGAAGATAATTGTTGTTGAATTTCATTCATCCTACTTTTATTGGCATTAATGCCCTTTAGGATGCTATTTGTCATCATATTTTCACTTATTCTCATATTATTACTCTTTTATGATTATACAATACTTAAAATTGAAGAAATCATTTCATCAACGGTGCTCACTAATTTTGCAGCCGCATTATATGCCTGTTCATATTGAATCATGTGCGTCATTTCTTCATCTAAAGAAACACCTGAAACGGACAGTCTTTGAATTTCTAATTTATTTAATACTAAACTTTGTGCATCTGTTAAATAATTGGCTTCATTTACTTTTGAACCTATATTGCTAATTATTCCCGTATAAAATTCCCCGAAGCTTTTATTATCTAAAATCTTTTCATTTTGAATATTAAACATGGATTGAGCAAAACTTGCATCACCATCATCTTCCACGGCACCTAGTAAATTAGCATCATCTAAAAAATCTGCATTAATTGAAATATCTCCCGCTCCAGTCACTTCTTGGTTAAAGAATGAAATTCCACCATTTTCCATCCAAGATGTATTTGACACATGTATTTCATTTAATGTATCTGCAAATTGTTTTGCAAATGTATTAATATCATTTATTGTATTTGGAATTGTTTCATTTTGAAGTTTTAATAATGAGCCTAATTCACCACTTGTAATATCAATTTTATTTTGCGTTCCTTCTAATTCAATCTGGCTAGTCCAAATTCCATCATTCTGAGAAGATTCCATTTTAATTTTATTTGATTCCTGACCAGAGACGATCACCATTCCACCAATAGCAATATTTAACTCCCCATTGGCCGTTTCTGCAACGCTGATATTAACCATTTGAGATAAGTCATCAATTAATAATGCTCGAGTATCTTTTAATGAATGATCATCTGTATTTATAATTTGTTGATTTAAACTTGCAATCTGTTCGATAGCATCATTAATTTGGTTTACTTTATCTCCTAATTCCAAATGGATTTGATTTTGATGATTCATTAATTCATCATGAACTCGATTAAAACCATTTGTTAATTGAACAGCCTTATCTCTCACTACAATTTTCGCCGTTTCACTATCAGGGTCATTAGATAAATCATTCCAAGAATTCCAAAATTCTGTCATCAAATTAGAAATCCCAGAATCTGTTGGTTCAGCAAACACATCTTGAACTTGAGATAATGCATTTGAGTCTGTATGATATTGACCCAATAGACTATTTTCTCGCCAAATTTGCATATCGGTAAAAGACTGTCTAATTTGACTTGTTGCTTCTTGCCCAAAACTTCCTAAATAAGAAACACCCGTTAAATCTTGTCTAAGGTTTAGTCGTTGTCTGCTATAACCAATTGTATTCACATTTGCAATATTACGACCAGTTGTATTAATTGCTGATTGCTGAGCAAATAAAGACCGACGACCAATTTCTATTATATTTGTAATACTCATTATATTTTCCTATCTAAAAGTGCTAAATACTTTGGATTAATTTTTCGTCCATTTTGAGCATATAAATCATTCATACTTTCATTTGAAGTTAATAAATCCTTTATCATTGTTTGAACAAAATGAATAGAATGACTAAGTAAAAATTTATTTTGCTCATTCTTTAATGCAACTTTTTCAAGTATATCTTTTAAGCTTTTTTGAATTTCTGATAATCGAGAATGATATTTAGTTTCAACCACCGCAATTAACTGAGTTAAATTTTCAACATCTTTCATCTCATCTGTATTTGTTCTCAAATTAGCAATTGAAATATTTCGTTCTTTTTCCGTTAATTTTGCATCTGTTAATATTACTTGTTCCTGTTCAGTAATAATTTTCATATTTTCAATTTCACCTTGGATTATTGCTTGCTGTTTTTCTTCTAAAGATGTTAGTAATTTTGTATAGGTCACAATTTCTTGTGAAAGAATTCGAATTAACCTCTGTAAAATTGCATCTATATTTTTTTCAGCCATTACTATTTCTCGCTTAGTTTAATAAATTGTTGTTTGTGAGCTTCTGTGTCAATTGTATTATTTTGATTTGCTTGTGCTCGTTTTAAATGATCATAAATTTGATCTGATAAACCAATATTATTATTCTCTGATAATGCTTCAGACATTACTTGGGTAAACATATTTTTTGCCAAGTTTGGGCCTGAAGATTCACCCATCATACCCTTGGTCATTGTTTCTTCCATTGGTTTTAAAAAATATTGAAGAAACACACCTTCTAATTGTTTAGCACTTTCCCTTAGTTTTATATCTTGTGCTTTCGATGTTTCTTCTATATTTTGATTTAAAATATTATTTATTGTGTTAATATTATTCATGATAAGCCTTATAAAATTACTAGGTCAGCTTGAAGCGCACCTGTTTCTTTAATTGCTTGAAAAATGGCGATTATATCTCGTGGTTTTACACCTAACTCTGATAATGCTACTGCAAGTTCACTTACGGAAGTTGTGCCTGGAATTACACCAATTGTACCTGTTTCTTCAATATTTACTTCTGTCGTAGTTTGTTCAGTTGATACTGTTTCACCTTCCGAAAATGCTTCAGGTTGTGATACTAGTGGTGTAACTTTTGTATGAATACTGATTGAACCATGCGAAATCATTACTTCATCAAGTACTACATTTCCACCAACAACAACCGTCCCAGATCTTTCATTAATTACTACCCGTGCTTTATTTCCTGTTTCAACTGTAATTGTTTCAATTCCAGCGACAAATTGCATTGCATCCCATGAATTTTGCACATCGCCAGGATAGGTTATTTCAATTAAAGATGGATCCAAAGCTGTTGCAATTTGATTATTTTGAGCAGTATTAATTGCGGTCGCAAAATTAGTTGCTGTTGTTACATCTGGAGCTTTTAAAATAAATCGTAAAGGTTCTGTTGGATCAAAATTATTTGACTTCACCTTTTTTTCTAATATTGCACCGTTTGGAACTCGGCCTACTAAAGCAACATTTTGCCTTACTTTTTCCCCTGTTGCCGTTTCAATATTAAATCCACTTATTGATACTGCTCCCTGTGCCATTGCAAAATAATCTCCACCTGCATCTCGTAATGGAGTCATTAATAATACTCCACCTTCTAAACTTTTTGCGTCCCCAAGAGATGAAACAACAACATCAAACCGAGAACCTACTCGACCAAAAACAGGTGTTTCAGAAGTTATCATTACAGCTGCTACATTTCGAGTTCGGAGGTCATTCTCATTTACGGTAATGCCAAACTGAGTAAGCATATTTGCAATTGCTTGAACTGTAAATACTGCACCTTTTTGACCTGTGATTCGATCACCTGATCCATCTAAACCAACAACTAATCCATACCCAACTAATGCTGTTTGTGATGTTTTTTCAATATTTGCCAGGTCCTTAATACGAACCTGGGCTGTAAAAACTGTACTGATGGTGATAGACATCAATACAATTAAGGTTGAGGTTAACCTAATAAACTTTATCATTTTATTATTTTCTTTATTCATTTTATTAATCAATTAATTTTCCATTAGATATATATCGTCCAGCTTGATTTGCGAGTATTGCCACGCCGGCGATAGTTAATATGGTTCTTCTAATTTTTGTTCGGTTACTAATTTTATTTGCTAAACCCGTTTTTTTATATGTAATATCTGCATTTGCGATATAATAGGAATAAACTGTGTTTTGTGATGTAATATCACGATCCCGAATAAATCCACTAATTTGCATAATATTCGTCTCTCCATTCACATTTACTTTTCGGGAACCTTCAATTTTTAATAATCCATTGGAATCTTTTTCTGTAATAGTTGCTGTAATTTTCCCTGTTACCATTTCAGTTTGGGTTGTCCCTTCGTCATCATTATGATCTTCTGAAATATTTGTTGACATACCAAATAATGGAATAAATGAAGATAAATTCCCCGAAACTGATCCATCCGCTCCAATACCTGAGCTGGCTGACATTTTTGCTGACGAAGCTCTACTTGCATTACTCATTTCTGCAATAAGAACAGTAATTACATCCCCAATTCCATGAGCTTTTATATCTGTAAACATTGATTTACTTGCATATAATGAGTTTTGAGTAAACCCAATTGTAATTAATGTTAAAATACTTATAATAATTTTATTCATTTTTTTCCTATTTTCTAACAATAATGTGGTTTGGTGAGTCAATAATTCCTTTAAGTCTTTTCCCTGTTGATTCTACCATTACAAAAACCTCTTCACCTATTAATCCATTTTGTCTTGCTTTTCCAGGTAATGTAATTGCGAATGTATCTCCCTTTATACTCACATTTACGTTGTCACCCCTTTTTATATCTGGTACTCTACCAATCATTTGTTTTGTTAATATTGTACCCACTTCCATTTTTCTTTTAATTTCCATTTTACCCGTAAAATCTAAATTTCCGAAATGATATTTAGAATAATTCTTTGTAATTTCGATATTCTCCAATTGAAGCATATTTTGAATTATTTTTTCATTTCTTTTAATTTTACGAGATGCAATCCAAACATCTTTTTTAACTGATAATGAAATTGACAATGGAATTTTATGAGCAACAACGCCATTTGTTGACAATGTTAACCATGCATGTTGATTCCCAACTTTAATATGATATTGGTTTGATGAAATTATAGCATCAAAAAATTCTAGATTTTCTTTAGGTAAACGAGGAGCTTTAAGAATATCAATATGTACATTATTTTCTTCTACTTTAAAAATATCTGAATAATGGTCTTTTAATAAATCCATTACACTTTCATTTCCAATGCAGAATGAAAAACTAATTAGAATGATTATTAATTTCACTTTAATTATCTTTTCAAGTTATTTGCAATTGAAAGTAAATCTTCAGATGTTTTTACTGCCTTTGAATTAATTTCATACGCTCTTTGTGCCACAATTAAATTAATCATTTCTTGAACAACATCTACATTTGAAGTTTCTAAATAACCTTGGATTACGGAACCGTAGCCCTCTTCACCTGGAGTGGATACCGTAGGTGCACCAGAAGCAACTGTTTCTTTATACAGATTGCCACCAATAGATTCCAATCCTGAAGAATTCATAAAACGAACAAGTTCAATTTGGCCGACTTCTTCGGGCTGAGTTTCCCCTGCCATCAAAACGGAGACTATTCCATCCTGTGCGACATTGATACTTGCTGTTCCGTCAGGAATTGAAATCCCATCACCCATTCGTAAACCAGCTGAATTAACTAAAAAACCATCAGGGTTAATATGGAACGCTCCATCTCGAGCAAAACTATACGACCCATCAGGCATACTTACTTGAAAAAAACCATCCCCATTTATTGCTAAATCCAAAGGATTTCCTGTTTCAGTTATAGAACCCTGAGAAAATGTTTTGAATGTTGCAATGGCTCGGCTTCCGTGACCCAATTGTAATTGTGCAGGAGGTAAGTTTTCATTATTTGCATCTACTCCTCCTGTTTCAATTGTTTCATAAAGTAAATCTTGAAATTCAATAGAACTCTTTTTGAATCCTGTTGTATTCACATTCGCAAGATTATTTGAAATATTATCAACATTTAATTGTTGAGCAGCCATTCCAAGAGCTGAAGTTGTTAAAGACCTTAACATATTCTCTCCTATATTCCTTTTTTATTAAACATCACCAACTTCATTTATGGCATTGTTTGCAATTTCATCAAATGTACGCATTATTTTTTGAGTTGCTTCAAATTGTCTATGCATATCTATTAAATTTACCATTTCACTTACAGGATTTATATTTGCTGTTTCTAAATAACCTTGAACAATTTTATTTGAATCAATTGCTTCACCTGTAATTCCATCATTGGGTTTATATAAGTTATTTCCTATTTTTTCCAATTCATGTTTATCTTCAAAATCTGTAATTAATAGTTTATTTATAATATCCCCATCTACGAGGACTTCACCTTTTTCAGTAATCCTTAGTTCTCCTGGTACTCCACCTTGCCCCAAGACTTCAATAGGACCATTAGTACCTAAAACTCTATTACCAAAACTATCTTCAATCATTCCTTCATCAGAAATTGAGAAATGTCCATTCCGTGTAAATAATTGACCTTCTGGCGATTCTACTGTAAAAAAACCATCACCCGAAATTGCAAAATCCAATAAATTACCTGTTGACTTTAAATCTCCTTGATTAAAATCTGTATATTGGTCTAAAGGTAAATCTTCATTGAATCCGCTTTCTAAAACATCAAAAACAAGATCATCTCTTTTAAAACCTGTTGTATTAATATTGGCTAAATTATTTGATATCATATCATTTTTTGCCAATAAAACATTTGATGCTTTTACAACAGCACTTAAATCTATATCCATGTGTTCTCCAATTTCATGATGATGCATAGTCAATATTAGTGCCATTAAAAAATTTAAGAATGATAAATAGAGTAGAGGGTGTTTAAAATGGTGTTTTAGAGGAAAAAGCGTGTTTTTAAGAGATTAATTAAAATAATTAATTTGTAGGAAAAAATGTTCAAATATTGAATTCACACGGAAATCTTTTCCCTTATGATTTTGGAATGTTTTTTTTAATATTATTTAAATAAAGGTTTTAATTGTAGGAAATTAATACCGTAAATTTTCCCGCTCTGAAAATGAATTATAACTTTAAGTTATATCAAATTTAGAGAAAAATAGATTTTTCGAGGTGTAGCGTAGTCCGGTTAGCGCACCTGCTTTGGGAGCAGGGGGTCGCAGGTTCGAATCCTGCCACCTCGACAC
>JACNKR010000053.1 GCA_014381925.1 Fidelibacterota bacterium
CACAACTTCCCGATAAACGCTATTGTGTTTATCGGGTTATATGTATTAATTTTTAATAGTGTATTAACGGAAATATTCATGTTAAAAGATGTACTTATTAATAATTATTTACAAAAACTAAATATACAGAATTATAGTAAACAAACAATTAGTTCTTATATTTCTGTACTCAATAAATTTATTGAATATATTCAACACAATAAAACTAAAAAAATAGATGAAACTGTAATTCAAAACTATTTAAACTATTGTAAAATTGATAGAGGTTATTCATTGTCCTCAATGAAGCAAATTTATTCTGCAATAAAATTTCTTTACCAAAAAGTATTGTTAAAAGAATTTCCTTCATCACTAAAGTTTTCATTCAGACCAGAAGAAAAACTGCCAACAGTATTATCCGTTATTGATATAAAAAATATTTTTTTACACACACCAAATTTGAAACATAAAACTATTTTAATGACCATCTATTCCGGTGGGTTACGAATTAGTGAATTAATTAATTTAGAAATTAAGGATATTGATTATGTTCGCAAAACAATAATTATCCGCGGTGCTAAAGGGAAAAAAGATAGAGTAATAATGTTATCCTCAAAACTAACTCCAATTATAAAAACCTATATAAATAAATATTCACCGCAAGTTTTTCTATTTGAAAACCCTAAAGGAGGAAAATATAGCACAACTTCAATTCGTTCATTTTATAAAAGGTCATTAGAAAAAGCAAAAATTAAAACCCCTGCAACTATCCATACACTAAGACATAGTTTTGCAACACATTTATTAGAACAAGGTACTGATATTAGATATATTCAAAAATTATTAGGCCATAAAAAACTTGAAACAACTCAAATCTATACTCATATTACAAAACCAGCATTTAATAATTTAATCAGTCCACTGGACAAAATTTAAAGGAAAACGCTCATGGCATATTTAATATTAGATATTGAAACCATACCTCGGAATCCAATTGATGATACTGTGGAAGAAGTTATATCACAAAAAACACAGGCACGAATTGAACGCACAGGTGATGATCCTCAAAATGCAGAATCATTAATAAGATCAACCTCTCCATTTTTTGGTCAAGTGTTATGTATTGGGATGAGATGGTTACAAGATAATGGGCAAACAAAAGATAAAGTTATTTGCGAGGAAAATGAAGAAGCTACATTAAATGCTTTTTTTAATATTATTAATCACCCTAGTTCTCGTGGTGTTCGATTTGTTCATTACAATGGTATAGGCTTTGATATTCCATTTTTATTAGTCCGTAGTGCTCATTATGGAATTGAAATTAATAATTATAACTTTAAAGATTTACGCCGATTTTCTTACAAAAGCCATATTGATGTTATGATGTATCTGTGTAATTGGAATAGTTATAATTCTGTTAGTATGGATATTGCATGTAGATCATTTGGGATTCAGTCTCCCAAAGAAGGTGAAGTAAAAGGTGATACAGTTGCAAAAGCATTTGAAGAAGGCAATATTGATTCCGTAAATGAATATGTAATGAGAGATGTAGAAGCAACACATCAATTATTTAATAAACTAAAACAGTATATTTTATAATATTTCAATGAAAATTGGATTACAACTTACTCAAAATCAAGAAAAATACTCTACATTAACTTCCATACTTAAATCCAAGTTAGACAAAAAAAATGGAATAACTTTTCTACAGATTGGAAATGATGACGAATTAAAAACAAAAATCGATTCATTAGATATTCTTGTAGCTTATAAAATAAATGAAAATATATTTTCTCATTCATCTAAAACATTAAAATGGGTCCATTTAGGGTCAGCTGGAATTGAACAAAGTTTATTTCCTGAAATTTTGAAAAGTAAAACAATTATTACAAATGCAAGTGGAATCCACGCAGGACCAGTTTCTGAATTTGTAATGGGCATGATTCTATATTTCTCTAAACAGTTTTTAGGTTGTGAGAAATTTAAAAGTAATCAAAAATGGGCTCAATGGGAATTGGCAAGGAAAACAATTCAACTAAAAAATAAAACAATTGGAATAATAGGATTTGGCGAAATTGGAAAATCTATTGCCCAAAAAGCAAAAGCATTTGATATGAAGGTCATTGCGACACGGAGATTACAGAAAAAAATTGAAAATAAAAAAATAGTCGATGAATTAATTCCACTTTCAGAATTAACATATCTTTTAAAAAATAGTGATTATATTGTTGTAGCTTGTCCTCTTACACCACTTACAAACGGAATGATTAGTAAAGCTGAATTAGGAAAAATGAAATCGTCAGCATTTATTATCAATATTGCAAGAGGAGCTATAATTGATGAGTCTGCACTGATTCACGCACTTAAAGAAAATAAAATTGCAGGTGCAGGACTTGATGTGTTTGAAAATGAACCATTGGATAAAGATAATCCACTGTTTGAGTTAGATAATGTATTTTTATCTCCACATATTTCTGGGAACTTTCCTGAATATCAACATGATGTTGTTGTGCAATTTGCTGAAAATCTTAATCGATACCTTTCAGGGAAAATCCTGAAAAATAGAGTGTGTAAAAAAAGATTATATTAATTTATTTCATGTAATAAATTAAGTGATTAATTTTTTAATAAAATGACTGAAAACAAAACAAAACAAAAATCATGGGTTTCAGAATTAAATCAGTCTGAAACAGATATAAAACGCAAAGAAAAGTATAATAAATTATTTAAATATTTTTCTATTGGAATAGCGAGTATCTTTCTAATTGGGGGTGCTTTATTTATTGGAAATTCAAAACTCAAAACGATTCAACCTGAAATTGAAATTGCAGATATAAATGTAGATACATCTAATAGTAGAGAATTAGAAGTAGAGCAAAAAGTTAAAAAAAATATTGAAAAAAAGTCAAAACAAATAATTGAAACTAAAGAAGTTAAAGTTGTTGAAACATCTAATAATATTGTAGCTCCAAAAAAAATAGAAACTCAAAACTTAAATACTATTGAAAAATCTCAAGGAAGAAATGGAAAATATATTACCTATTATGATAACGGAAATAAATGGGTTGAATTATTTTTTGTAAATGGATTAAGAGAAGGTACTCAGTATAGTTGGCATAAAAATGGAAAAATAAAATCCGAATTAAATTATGCGAATGGTAAAAAAAATGGTTCTCAAAAATGGTGGAAAAAAGATGGTAAAATATTAAATCATAAATTTTATGAGAATGGAGAATGGGTTAAAAGTGAATAATTTATTCCTGGCGAGAAAATGAATATTTTTTTGAATTTCCCTCCATTAAGAATTCATACTTCGTATCTATATGTAATATATAATTTTCTCTTGTACCTGATTTAATTCGGCTTTTTGGAAAGCCTTTATTTAACATTCTAAACTCTAATTCATAATTCCATAAATAATTTACACTATGAAATTCTTCCCATTTTTTTGTACCTACTTTGTCTAATTCAGCAATTGAATATGCACTACCTTTAAATTCAGCAATATATTTTCGTGTACTATTTTTTAAAGTCACATCCCATTTACCATGTAAATAATTTTTAAATGGATTGTTTTCTGGTTTCAACCATTTTTTTAAGTCTTCGTGTAATTCTGCATATTTTCTTAATACACCATTAACTTTATCATCCACTTGTAAAATATCCCCAGTATCATCAAAATAATGAACCTCTGTTAACGATTCACTATGACCTAAAATTTTCCAATGTTGAACAACCATTTTATTACCGTTTTCAAATGATTGTGTTTCAATTTCTTTATTTATTTCAGGCATGAGAGTATCACCATCTTCAACATTAATTGTCATTGATGTATCGCCAAAAGATGATAAGTAAATAATTTTTGATAAATATCTTTTAGGCGGATTTCCGGCATATACTTCTATTTCTTTTGGAGAACCATCTGCATAAATATCAACAATTTTAGATTTTTCAGGAGAGGAACAATGTATAAAAAATAATCCAAATATTAGAATTATAAATAAATTAGTCATTTTCAATTATTTGTCCTTTAATTTTTCAATTTCCCGATGTAATGTAGTTTTAAAATCAGATTTATTCGGTTTTATTGTGGGTGTAGTTTCATTCATTAATTTAAAATATAACCAAATTCCAAAACCAATAATTGCAATAATTATTAATGAAATCAATTTCCTTCATATCCAACTGTATTACCATATGGGTCTGTTTTTATAAGAAGAATATCTTTACCGCCTGAACCATAAGAGCTTGTTTCTCCGGTTAAAATAAAGCCTCCATCTTCTGAAACTACATTTATACCATAACCATGTTCATCCAATAATCCATCTTCAAAAATATTTTCAAATTCTATTGCACCGTTTGATTCTAGATTCACTTTTAATAACCAAAGATCACCATTTCCATTTTTATATGTTGTTCCCATTATTAAAATTTCATCTGAATTCTCACTTAAATAAACCATATCTACAACATCATCTGAAGAAGTATATCCATAATTATTTCGCCATATTTCATTTCCGTCTAAATCAACTTTAATAAAGCATATTGGAGACGATGAATTATTTCCTTCCTTTCCTAAAATGAAATATCCACCTCCATCATTATCTACAAGAAGTTTACGCGCATAATCTTGTCCACCTGTCCCAGCAAGTGTTTTATTCCATTCTTCTTCACCGTCTTCATTTACTTTTACTAACCAAATATCAAACCCTCCAGAACCATAAGATCGAGTTTCACCTAAAAGTAAATATCCTCCAATTGGAATAGAATATAAATCACGACCATATTCAAAATCAGCCCCACCATATCTAAATTCATTTAACATATTTCCAGTATGATCTAATTCCATTAACCATAGTTCACTTGCACCATTTTCAAATGACTCAGAGGAACCCATTACTGCTAAATTTCCGTTATTTTTTTCAACGATAGAAGTAAAGCGATCTTTTTCAGCACCGCCATAAGTTTGCTCATTTAAAATATTACCGTTTAAATCAGTAATCAATAACCAACCATCACTTCTGCCTTCACCTGATGATTCTGTTCTTCCAATCATTGCAATGGTGCTATCTTGTAAAATAATTGATTGTACTAAAATATCTCGACTACCACCACCAAAAGTTAAATATTCTAATTCCTTTCCTTCAGAATCTACTTTTAAAAATAAACCATCTTCCATGCCCATACCTGATGATTCAGAATAACCCGAAACAATAAATCCCATTTCACCTAATGGTAAAACATGATACCCTTCATCATCAGTACCACCACCAAAAGTTTTATAAAATCGTGTAAATGCATTTGCTGACTTTATTGGACCTTCCGTTTTTTGTTCCCAAATATCAATGACATCTACTCTATAATACCGTGTTTCATTATCGTAAATTCCTACCCGAGTATATTCTTGGCTTTCAGATGAATTTGATGTAAAAATCATTTCATGTTCATCCATATTTTCATCATACGACTCATAGAGTTCATATCTTAAAAAATCAGTATCGAAGGATTCTTCCCATTGAATAATTATACTATTATTATCATATTCAGCTGAAATAACCAAAACCTCATTAGGAAATGGATCTGGTGGCACATATTTTGGAAGCCCTGGTTTTTCAAATCCAAGTGTATCATAAACAATTACTCGGTAATAATTATCTTCTTGTGTCGCATCAATATTTGTTCTATAATAAACCGTATCATCCTGGTCAAATGTCTGATAAATATCAACCTTATCATAATGTAAAATGTCAATCCACGGATATAAATGTTGTAATTTATATTTTTTAAAATCAGTTGCATCTGTTCGTTGCCATGTAATTTGATATACATTATCAATTAAATTTACTGAAATTATTGGAGATTCTTGCGGATATGAATTTGTATTATCAACATGGATTGTAATTTCATCACTTTTACCAATATTCCCATTTTTATCATAGGCTCTTACTTCTAAGTAATAAGTTCCATCCTCTATATTTGTTGTATTCCAAAACATTGAATACGATTCTTTTAACTCATTAATAAAAATAGATGTTGAAGTTGAATCATTATTCACCCATAGTTGAGCTCTGTCTAAATTACTATTATCTTCAATAGAACAATTTATTTCTACAATTTCAAATAATACATCACCATGTGCTGGTGAAATAATTTCAATTTCAGGTGCTTCTAAATCTGGCATAATGAGTAAGCAAGAAGTCGCAATAAATGTTAAAATTATGATTATTAAATTATTTTTATAATATTTTTTCATTCTCATACCTATTTTTTGAGATTTCTATAAAATGAAATATAATATGAAGCGTTAAATTACGATGTATTTCATCTCACATAATCACCTCAATTTAATAATATTTATATATGACCAAAAAGACATTACAGAATTTTTTTTTATTTTTATTCCTTTTTTTAACAAGCTGTTATATTTTTAAGACTGGAGAGTATGAATCTTACTATAAAAATGGGCAAGTTAAGCATACTGGATTCTATAATTCTGGAAAAAAAGATGGGATTTTCAGATTATTTACAAAAGAAGGTATATTAATTTCTGAAGAAAAATTTAAAAATGGAAAATTACATGGTAAATCTATATGGTTTACTGAAGATGGTTTTCCGCAAACAACTGGAAATTACAAGAATGGGATTAAACATGGAACATTTAAATGGTATGAAAATGGAGTAATCACACAAATTGAAAATTATTCAGAAGGGATTAAAAATGGACAAATGGTTTGGTATGATAAAAATGGATTTATTAAATCTTTAGGGAATTACAAACAAGGAAATAAAAGTGGACTTTTTGCATGGTATTCGGATTCAACACAATCTACAGGACGATTTGCATGGTATTATGATTCTGGGATGATTGAATCAATTGGAATAAAAAAAGAAGGAAAATGGGAGGGGAATTGGAAAGTCTATTGGGAAAATGGAAACCTAAAAATAACGGGGTCTTTTACGCAAGGTGTAAGAGATAGGCAGTGGATTTGGTATTATAAAAATGGAAATTTAAAATCAGAAGAAAATTATAATAATGGATTAGGTAATGGACAAACGATCACTTATTACCGAAATGGCCAAGTAAAAAGTAAAGGAAGATACCGGAATGGTAAAGCCGTAGGGAATTGGTTCTGGTGGAATGACTCCGGTGAACGAGTACGAGAAGAAGAGTTTTAAAATTTAGTTAATAAGAGGAGTGCCCCAATAAATTGAGGCACTATAAAGAGGTAAGTAATTGAGGTATTTTTCCTATATCCTGTCAAATATTAAAACCTTTAAAATAAATATTTTTTGATTTATCTCACGAAATGTGAAAATATATTGTAAAAATATTAAAATATTATTTAGTATATATTGTTGTGTAAATTTAAGGGCTTTATTTAAAGATGATAGATATATTTTAAAGGGCGTTTTAGTCAAAGTACATTTTATAATCTTCTAGAATATAGGAGATTTGTTTTTTTAAGTAAAGAATTAATAATTAGTAAAATAATAAGTTAGGCAAACAAATGAGTGATGTAAAGCAAGGAACAGTTAAGTGGTTTAATGGTGCAAAAGGTTATGGATTTATTACCCCAGAAGGTGGAGAGAAAGATCTTTTTGTTCATATGAGTAGTATTCAAATGGACGGCTATAAAACGCTAAATGATGGACAAACTGTTAGCTATGAAGTAGGACAAGGTGATAAAGGACCTTGTGCTGTAAATGTTGTTCCAAAATAATATTTATAACAAAATAGTGAAGAAGATTATATCTTCTTCACTATTTCCTTTTTACTAAAAACTTCCCATTATAAATTAAATTTCCTCTATTTTCTCCATTTCTCTAAGCATTTCATAAGAAAAAATCCCTGTATTATGTCCATCACCCCAAGATACACGAATGGCATAATGACCAATTTTCACCACATTTACAAGTTGAAATGCATTCGCTGATAATTTTTTATCAGGACCTTTATAAACATTACCAAATACATCAGTTTCACCGGAGCAATGAGCACAAGGACAAAGTGTTCTCAATTTTTCATAGGGCAATAATGAATCAGTCTCATCATTCCATTTAATTGCTAATCCCATTGGGAATAATTGCATATCTTTAATTTTTAAATCCATTTTAATCTCTTTTTGGAGTAAATAATATTATTGTTTCTTTTCGTGTTGATTCTGCTTCCACCTCAATTTCAGCTGATAATTCAAATGCACTTTCTTTGTCAAATTCTACGCTACTTTCAATTATCTCCATTGTACTTCCCGAATTTTCATTCCAATTTACAAAAATATTTTCATCTTTTAAATTTTTAAATTCCGCTTCAATCGTAACAAATATTCCTTTTTTTGTTTCATTTATATCCATATAAGTGAATTTATATAAAATATCTTGGGCTGGTTTTAACTTAAGTTGAATATTTTTTCCCATAGAAGTTTTAGGAATTTGCTTTTCATTTATAAACATATTTAAGTCATCTTTATTTTCATAAATATTCAGTCTTCCTTTAGGAAGATGTACTTTTAACTTTTCAGAAGAATATAAAACCAATAATAAATCCGCTGAATTCCAATTATCATTTTTATCTCTTCTTCCTGCTCTTTTATCAAATCGAGTATAATGTTTTGCAGAGTAAATTCGATTCATTGATAATTGAGTTTTTTTAATAAAATTTGCATTCAGTGTGGAATTTTGATTTAATGTGGTTTTCTGTGGTACTTTATAAATTTCAACATCTTCAATTTCAACAGTCCTTGGAACTTCTGATGAATTATTATTTGACTCTCTTGACGCTGTTTTATGCATAACTCTAATTGGTTTAGTATAATTCTGTGAATTATTACTTGCAATTAAATATATTTCAGCAGGTAAAAAGGAAGTTTCTGTATTATTAATAATTTGATAATTACCATTCAATATTGCTTTATCCTCACCAATCATAACTAAATGATATTCGGCTTCCCAGCTTAGCCCCATTGTGAAATATGATAAATCAAGATTTCCATTTCCAGTTTCGGCGAATCCTGAAGTTGTTAAAAAAACTTCATTTTCTAAATGTTCAGGGATATATGGGAATATGGGTTTTAATTGTGGATTTACAACAACTCCATCTTTTAGTCCATATATTGCTTTAGAATTATTATATGAAATTAAAGTAGCATCAATAATTTCATTTTTTTCAAAATCGTGTAATAAAATTTTACTGCCCACGAAATGTTGAAGTAATGATTCTTCAGAGATAAAATCACTAATCACAGAAAAATTATTTAAAATATAATTTTCAGCATTTATTTGAATTCCAGAATCAATAATTTCATTTGAAATTCCAATAATTTTTAGTTCTAATTCACCTTTTTTATCAATTTCTAATACTCTATTTTCATTTACCATTGCCTTGCCAGAATGATAAATAAAAATTGCGGTTCGACCAGCTGGGTTTGGTTCTATCAATTGAATAGAAGATAATTGAGTAAAAAACATTATTAATATAATTGAATATTTCATTTGGTTTTCCTTTTTAATTCTGTTTTTAATTGTTGAATATATTGCTCTTTTTTATCAAACTTGTAACGAATTCGAAGTGTAAATATATGATAATTTTCAATAAACTCATTTGGTAGTTTTACAATATCTTTTTCCGTCGTAATAATATGATTTACCCCTAAATTTTGAATTTTTTGATTTAATTGTTGGATTGTTTTATTAGAATAAGGTTCATGATCTTTAAATTCCACACATTCAACAAAGGGAATTTGTTTACTTAATAATCCTGTTTTAAAAGAGTTTGGGTCACCTATGCCACAAAAAGCAAAAATATTATCATTGAGTTTTTCAACTTTTTTATATTGTCTTTTTGAATATTCCCATATTTCATATTCAAATGTAGTTGCGTAAATTTCTTTTTTATAGTCTATTTTTTTTATCCAATTTGGTAATTTAAACTCATTTGTTTTCGTTAAAATCATTAAACAAGATCTTTGAATTTGGTTTTTGGTTTCTCTTCCAAATCCCATCGGTAATAAACTTAATTCGGAATATGATTTTGATGAATTTAATAATAAAATATCTATATCTTTTTGAATACCTAACTGTTGAAACCCATCATCTAAAATTATTAAATCGGGTTGGTATTTCTTTTCCATAATATGAATTGCGTTTACTCTATTCTCATCTACTGCAACAATGCAATCCCCTAATAAATTTGCAAGTAAATATGGTTCATCCCCAGTAGTTTCAGGATTTGATTTTATTTTGTTACCATCGTGAACCAATTGAAACCCTTTGGATTTTCGTCCATAACCACGGCTAATAATTGCAATTTTAGGATATAATTCTTTAAACTCTTCAGCAATAAAATGAACCATTGGAGTCTTGCCAGTACCTCCAACTGTTAAATTCCCAATTGAAATAATTGGTGTTTTGAATATTTGCACATGTTTAATACCGATATAATAAACAAAATATCGTAATTGTAATATTAGCCAATAGATTAATGAAAAAGGCCAAAGAAATAAATATTTTATGAATTGAAACATTTATCCGCTTTTTCTTGAACATTATTCATAAAATCAGACAAATATTGTGAACCTTCTCCTGGTTTAATTTCATCTGGAAAGTCCATTGGTTTTGAAATTGTAATAATTATTTTCCCAAAAGGTTTTGGAAGTCTAAATCTATCCCATGATTTCATTTCAATAAATTTTGATGATGTGCCTGTAATTGTCAATATTTGGGCATTATATTTTCTTGCAATTGTTAATGAGCCTGGCTTTGCAATATTCTTCGGTCCTTTGGGGCCATCATTTGTAATGCAAATATAAGGTGTATCAGAATTAAACACTTTTGTCATCTTTCTTAATACTTCTTTTCCACCCTTATTGCTTGAACCTCGAATTAATTGATATCCCCACGATTTTAATATTCGTCCCATAATTTCTGCATCTTTATGGCGACTTGCAATTGCCCATAAACCTTTCTGAAAACGAGATAATCCAAAACTTGCAAAAACCAATCTCCCATGCCAGCAACAAAATAAAATAGGCCGTCCAGTTTTCATTGCAGAAATAGCATTTTCTTTTCCTCTAATTTCTAACCTATTTGAAAACATTAAAAAATTTATTAATATTTTTCCTAAAAAAGTGAAAAGTGATATTTTAAATGCTTCCATTTTTTCCTTTTAAAATATAATCTGCAATTCTATCATTTGCACCAGGCTCACCGAGTTGATTTTTAATTTCAATTAATTGGTTTTGTTTTTCTTTTAATATTTTTGAATCTGATAATAATTCAATGACATACTTTGAAATATTTACCGAGTTCGCTTCATCTTGCAATAATTCTAGCATTATTTCCTTGTTTGCAATAAGATTAACCATTCCTGCAAATTTTACTCTTACAAACCGTTTTGAGAGCCACCACGAAATGGGTGACATTTTATATACAACAACTCCAGGAGTTCCAAACACAGTTGCCTCTACGGTTGATGTACCTGATGCAATTATTGCAACATCTGCAATTTCTAAGGCATATTGTGGATTATTTTTTTCAAGTTTTACCCATTTGGGAATTTCATCAAGTAAATTATTAATATGTAGTGATTTTGCACAGCCAACTAATACTTGTAAATCTGGAATTTTTAATTTTATTAATTCAGCTGATTTTATAAATATTGTAAAATGTCTTTTGAATTCTTGTTCTCGACTTCCAGGATAAAGAGTTAAAATAGGTTTATTAGGATTAATATTTAATTTTTCAGCTAATATCTCTTTAGGCGTTGGCTTCCATTCATCAAAGATTGGATGGCCAGAAAAAAAAACATTTACACCTCTTTTTTTATACCATTCAGGCTCAAAAGGAAAAATCACAATACAATTATCTACATATTTTTTAAGTATCTCTATTCGTTTTTCTTTCCATGCCCAAATTTGAGGGCATATATAATATGTGATTTTTGCTAATGAAATATTTTTAATTTTTGGAAGTAAATTCAAATTAAAACCAGGATAATCAATTAATATAATATGATCAAACTTAATAGAGCTAATTTTTTCTAATACATCTTTTTTTACTTTCATAAAAAAAGGTAGATGTTTAATCACTTCAATAAAACCCATCACTGACATTTTCTCAATGGAAACTAATGAATTTAATCCTTGAGCTTCCATTAATTTTCCACCGATACCTGAAAAAGAAATGTTTGGATTTACTTTTTTTAATGATTCCATCAAAAAACTTCCATGAAGATCACCAGAAGATTCACCTGCTATTATAAAAATATTCATCACTTTATTCATTCAGCCGTTAAGATTATTTTGATTCAATAATATTTTGAATTTGGATTGCTAAACTTAAAGCTTTTGTTGCTTCTATTCCACTATATCCCAGATTTTTATTTGTGCGTATTGTTTTTATAAAATAGTCAAATTCTATGGCAAGTGCATCAGATTGTTCAACTTCTACATTTTGATATTGAATATATTTCTTCCGAGGACCATCAATTGTATATGTCGTTTGAGTTTTATCATTTTTGGGTTCATTATCAAATGAATGATAATCATCTACAATTCTATTTAGAAAATCAACAGTAATGTAACGGTGATGTTGGAAAATTCGCATTTTACGCATTTTTTTAAGCGATACTCGACTTGTTGTTAAATTAACAACACAACCATTTTCAAATTCAAGTCGTGCATTTGCTAGGTCTGTTGTGTCAGAAACAATAGATTGCCCAAATGCTTTAATATCTTTAACTTCTGAATGTACCAACGATAATACTACACCAATATCATGAATCATTAAATCCAATACAACAGGAACATCAATTCCTCTACCTGGAAATGGAGACAGTCGATGAGCTTCAATAAACATTGGGTCTATATCTTCAAAATTAATTGCGGTTAATGCAGGGTTAAATTGTTCTATATGTCCCACTTGAATAAATTTATTTAATTCTTCTGCCTGTTGAATCAATAATTCTGCTTCTTCTAAAGTATGTGTAATTGGTTTCTCGATAAATACATGACATCCCAAATCCATCGCTTTTTTTGCAACTTCATAATGAAAAACGGTTGGAGTCGCAATAGAAACAGCATCACAGTTATTTAATAATTCTTCAATTGTATTAAATCCAGAAACATCAAATTCATTTATAATAAATTCTCTACGAGCAATATCTTGTTCAAAAAAACCAACAAAATTAATATCATTTCTACTCATTAATTTTTCAAGATGATATTTTCCTAAATGCCCAACACCAATAACGCCAATGTTTAATTTCATAAATCTATATTTTTGTTTAATAATTAAGTAATGAAATTTAAGATATTTTCACTAATCAATCTATTTAGAGAGTGTAATAATTATTTTATTGTAATTCATCATATTAATAGATTAGCATTCGTTTAAATTAAAGAAAGAACATATAATGTCGTTTATATTTTACTTTTTAGGAATGGCAATCATTTTAATTGGAATGGTTTTTATTTCACAAACAGCAGGACTCCAACCTGAAATTTTTTATAATGTATTTAGTCTAATTTTTGTTTTTGGACCTACTATATTTATTGCACTTTCATCATTCAGAGTCGGTCAAGTATTTAGATCATTAGGACTTGCATTTGTAGATACAAAGGATAAATCTATTTTATTAATTGCAGTAGATTGTTTAACAGAAATGAAATCCACGAGTATTGCTTCTGGATTTATTGGGACAATTATGGGATTAATTGTTAATTTACTTTCAATCGAAATGGATGATAATTTATTTCAAGCATTTTGCGTATCACTTGGACTATCATTAATTTCGGTTCTTTATGGTCTTATTGCGGGCTATCTTATTTTTGAACCGATGAAGAAAAATGTTCAAAGACAGTTAGATAATCTTCAATAACAATTTATTACGCTTACAAAATTAAAAAGGAAATTTAGTGAAAACAATTATTGAACCATTTCGAATAAAATCAGTCGAACCCATTAAAATGAATACACGAATTGAAAGAGAATCAGTACTTAAAAAAGCTCATCATAATTTATTTTTAATGAATGCGTGTGATGTAATTATTGATTTGTTAACCGATTCTGGTACCGGTGCAATGAGTAGTGAACAATGGGCTGGAATTATGCGTGGTGATGAATCGTATGCAGGAAGTATAAGTTTCCAACGCTTTGAAAAAACTATCCAAAATATTATGGGATTTAAAAATGTAATTCCCACTCATCAAGGTAGAGCGGCTGAGCGAATTTTATTTTCGGTCATGTGTAAGAATGGAGATGTAATTCCGAGTAATACTCATTTTGATACCACTCGAGCAAATATTGAGATACAAGGAGCAATAGCGAAAGATTTAGTTATTAAAGAAGGATTAGACCCACAATCGAAACATCCATTTAAAGGAAATATGGATATCGATAGATTAATTTCTACAATTGAAAATGTAGGCGTTGATAAAATTCCATTAATTATGGTTACTATTACCAATAATTCGGGAGGTGGACAGCCTGTATCATTAGAAAATATCCGTGAAATTTCTAAAATTGCTCGAAAATATAAAATTCCATTCTACATTGATGCTTGTCGATTTGCAGAAAATGCTTATTTTATTAAACTAAGGGAAGATGAATTTAAAAATTCTTCCATTGAATTTATTGTGACTGAAATTTTTAAATGTGCTGATGGCTGTACAATGAGTGCAAAAAAAGATGGAATTGCAAATATTGGTGGGTTTTTATGCACAAATGATAATGAGATGGCTCAAAAGCAAAAAGATTTACTGATTTTATCCGAAGGGTTTCCAACCTATGGAGGGCTTGCAGGGAGAGATTTAGAAGCGATTGCGATTGGATTAAGAGAGGCAATGGATGAAAATTATTTAGAATATCGAATAATTTCAACCCAATATTTAGGCGAAAAAATAAGTGAAGCTGGTGTACCAATTGTACAACCTCCTGGCGGTCATGCAATTTATATTGATGCAAAGGCAATGCTACCACAAATCCCTCCTCATGAATACCCAGGCCAAGCATTAATTTGCGAATTATATTTAGAATCTGGAATAAGGTCTGTTGAAATTGGTACGGTTATGTTTGGCTCTACAGATAAAGAGACGGGTAAAGAAATTTTAGCCCCAATGGAATTAGTAAGGCTTGCAATTCCAAGACGGACATATACTCAAAGCCATATCGATTATGTAGTTGAATCTATCATTAATGTATATCATCGAAAAAATGAAATTACGGGATTAAAAATGACTTATCAAGCAGAACACTTAAGACATTTCACGGCTCATTTTATTGAAAATAATTAATTTGGTTTTTAGTGTTGAAGTTAAAAATAAACTCTTTATATATTTAATCATGTATTTAGCTATAAAAATTTCCATTATGATAAGGATTCTCAGGGAAAACCCAAATTTGCGAAATGCAATGGTTTACAAACAATATGATGTGCCATTATTGAGAATTAAAAGTCTGAGAAAATCTTTATGAGAAAAATTTCAAATATGGTTATACGGCTATTTTGCAGTATA
>JACNKR010000032.1 GCA_014381925.1 Fidelibacterota bacterium
CTGGTGGATTAGATGTAGAAGTATCAGATTGTAATACTTTGGTTATAGAAGGTGGCTACATAGAACCAGTATATGGATGTATAGATGCTGAAGCTTGTAATTTTGATATTCATGCTAACACAAGTGATAATAGTTGTATTTATTATGAAGATTGTAATGGAGAATGTGGTGGTGTTGCAGAAGTAGATGAATGTGGTATTTGCGATGGCGATGGAGAAATGATGTGTTGGGATGGCTCTGAAACATGTGATATTTCAAATTGTCCAACTGAGCCACAACATTTTACAAATCTTCCTGCTCAAACAGGTGTTACTAATTTAGTAGTTCTTTCTAATATTTTAGGATTAAATCCAGGTGATGAAATTGGATTATTTGATTCTAATGCACTGATAAGTGATGGAACTTGTTCTGATGAAACAGGTGAGTTATTGGTTGGAACTGGAGTTTATACTGGAGAACAATTAGAAATAGTATCTGTTGGTTCATTAGATTATTGTGATGCAGGGGGTGCACAACACCCTGGGTTTATTAATGGTAATCAAATTGTATTTAAAATTTGGAGCCATTCAATGGATTATGAATATATTGCTAATGAAGTTACATTTTCTATTGGTACTGGAAATTGGGGTAATTTAATTTCCTATGTAGATATGCTTGATGGTAATATATATGGATGTACTGATTCAGAAGCTATGAATTATGATATGTATGCAAATATTGATGATGGATCATGTTATTTTGTTGTTACTCAAGATATTACATTAATTCCAGGATTCTTAAATAATATATCCCTAAATGTGAATTTAGACAATATGAATCCCGAAGATATATTTTCTGGCATGGATTTATTGATTGCTTCAAATGATCAAGGAGATTATTTCATGCCATCTTTAAATGTAAATTCAATTGGTGAAATGAATAATTCAGATGGATATCTTGTATATTTTAATGGAGCTGAGAGTCAAACAATGAGTTTAACTGGCATACCTGCATCTTTAGAGACAACAATTTCTTTAGATCCATATTCAATTAATTATATTGGCTTTACTCCTCAATCTGAAATTTCAGTTGAAGAAGTATTTTCAGATATACCTGTATTTATAGTTGCGGATCAATTTGGAAATTATTTTGTTCCTGCTTTGGGAATTAATTCAATTGATGAAAGTGGTGGCATGAAGCCAGGTCAAGGATATATGGTATATCATGGTACTGATGAGGTTATTGAATTTACTTATCCAAGTGGATTGGCGAGAGAAACAATTCATACTGATATTACTTCAGTAGAGGCTCGAAGATCTAATCAATTTGATATTGTTGAAACGGGTAATTCATATCCAATTTTGATTACAGAGATGTATGGAAATATTGAAGTTGGTGATGAAGTTGTTGCTTATGCACAAGGTGAAGTTGTCGGAGCAACTCGAATATCAGAATTAAATTCTCCAATTGTTGTTACAGCTTGGGGTAATTTAAATAGTATTGGAGTAGATTCTGATGGATTTGATATAGGTGATGACATTGAACTAAGGTTATGGAGTTCTAATAAAAATAAAGAACTAGCAATAATTGAAAGTTTTGATAATTCAAAATATGGTGAAGCTGTATTTTCATTAGGTAAAATTGAAGTATTAGAGCAATTAGAGATGCCAATTACATTTTCACTTGAGCAAAATTTTCCTAACCCATTTAACCCAACTACATTAATTTCATTTACAATTATGGAAGACCAAGAAGTTGAATTGAATATTTTTGATATTAAAGGTAATTTAATTAATTCATTATTAAATGGAAATATTCAATCTGGTAACCATTCAATTGAATGGAATGCAATTGATGAAAATGGAATGTTAGTACCTGCTGGTATATATTTTTATAGTTTACAAACTAATCAACAAGTTCTTACTCGTAAAATGGTGTTAATGAAATAATTAATGATTAATTTATTAAATTTAACGGGGCTCTTTTAGAGTCCCGTTTTTGTATAAAATCGATTTTATGAGCAAAATTAATCTATTTTTATTGTTATTCTCCTTTATGTTTTCAAGGGTTTTATTAATTAGTGATTCTACGGAACATCCGCTGAATGATTTTATACCATATTTTGAAACTTATGAAGATAATATTTCTGTTATTTTTTGTGAAAATTGTAATATCATTGATACACTTGAAACTCTCACTGAGAACGATATTGTTTTCTGGGAAAAGGATAATTTATTTACAATGAATGAGAAAGATAAATTAACAGAATTAAAATACTTAGGCGGGGCTGTAATATTATTTGGGAAATCAATTTATGATGATTCTGCATTTTTTATTGATATGTTTGGTGGGACTTTTTTAAGAAATACATCGTCTGAAAAGTTAATCGTAAATAATGATACATTATATTTTAATAGTGGATTAGATAAAATAGAATTACAAATAATTTCTAATTATGGAGAAATATTTTCACAATATAGTGAAAATTCTATCTCCTCAATTTCTAAAATAAATAATAATGGATTAATAATTAATGGATTCTGGCTAGAGGAAATTGATGTAAATGATAGGCAAAATTATATCGATTATATATTTGAAAATATAAATAGAGAAAATGTAATAATTGAATTAGAAAGCATTGAAGCTAATAATAATGATTCTCTCTCATTTAATTTAAGTATGGAGAATTTCCAAAGTATTTCGGAATTAAATTTAGTTATAAATATTGAAAATAATTATTTGAGTCAATTTGATATTCATCCAACAGAGCGATCAATTAATATGAATTGGGAAATTATTAACCTCCCATTTGGAAATATTAAAATAATTTCTGAGCTGAACTCTGAGTTAATTGATTCTGGAGGAGGACCAATTGCAGTAATTGATGCATTTTCTAATGAGGGAGCATTGGGGAAAATAGCCCTTCAGTTTTTAGAAATGACTATTTTAGATTCTACATATAATGAATTACCTATATCTTCAAATAATGGTGAAATAACATTTAATATGGATCTACCTCAAATTTATTTTTCGGATAATAATTCAATTATTATAGGTGAATCAAATATTTTTGAAATTATATTAAATAATGAAATTGAAATTGCAGGTTTACAATTCTGTTTACAATTTGATTCGAATGAAATTTTATTTGTTAGAGCAGATCCAACAGAAAGAATACCATCAGATTGGTGGGTTGGTCAATTTGGTCAAGGATCAATTAATGAAATTCAAATAGCAAGTTTAGGGTCCTCTCATATTTTACCCGGGAATGGACCAATTTTAGAAATTGAATTTTTGTCTGTAGGTGAAATTGATACAGTTACAAGTATTGATTTCTGTAATTCATATTTATTTAATGATGAATCTGATTATTTAGAATTTAATATAGTAAATACAGATGTACATATTTTTACTCCTGAAATAATTATTAATCCAATTTTGATTCAGTCTGAAAATTATATAGACATTTTATACCCATATCATTCTAATGTTTTTTTTAGTGGATTTCAAATGGAATTAGATTTCATTGAAAGTGAAATGAGTAATATTATTGGCTATTATGAGAGTTATATCACAAGTAATTTTGTGAATGGAACAACATATCATATTTTAGGATTTAAAGAAAATATGAATTTAAATTATCCTAAGCATGGTACTTTATTCACAATTTCATTTAATTATCTAAATTCGTTGGAAAATAATATTGTTCATAATAATTTTATGTTCTCAGATAACTTAGGTGAATTAGTTTATAGTCTTGTAAATCCACCTATTTTTAGTGATTTGCTGATTGGCGATGTTGATGGAAATGGTGAATTGGACCTAAAAGATTTAATATTGATTCAGTTTAATATCGTTTTGGGCTTAGAAATTGGTCTTGCTCAACGCGAAATTGCTGATATAGATTTGAATGGCTTAATTGACATTACAGATGTTTTACTGATTCTTCATAATTTATCCTTTTAATTTTTGATAAATTATACAGAATTGATATATAACTTGAAGATAAAATAAATGAAAATTTTATGGGAAATGAGAATATGAAACCGTATAAAAATAAATTACAATTATTTAAATTAATTTTATTTACTTGTATTTTTTCGATTCAATTATTTGCACAAGGTGATTGTATGGATGAAGGTGCACTTAATTATAATCCAAGTTCATTGACGAGTGATGGATGTTTATATGATCCATTTGAATGGACACAATCAACAACACAATCATTTTATGTAATAAATGAATTATTGGGACAACCTTGTTCAGATTTAGGATTAGAATCTGAATCCTGCGTAGATCCAATTCCTGTTGAATTGTCTTATGGAGATTCAAGTTCATATTTCGTAATTGGTGCAATGTGTGGTGAAAATAATATTGTTGTGGGTTCTTCTCAATGGCGAAATGAAGGTGATGGTACTGCAACAGTAGTTGCAATGGGACCAGATGGAGTTACTCCTGGAACCGAAGAATATTGTTTTGAGGGATTATCTTTTCCTATAGTTTTACCTGCAGATATTCCAACTTTTAAAATATATGATGCATTAAGAGATATACACTATGATGCAATATTTACTGAATGTTTTGATTTGAGTAATGAAGTTTCAGATTGTGCATGGGCAAATATGGGTTTTAGTAATATTTCAAGTTTGACCTTTAAATTTGAAGATGTATTGGGGTGCATAGATTCTCAAGCATGTAATTATAACCAATCGGCATATACGGATGATGGTTCATGTATATATCCTGGTGAGTGTGAAACATGTTCAGGTGAAACAGACGGTTCAGGCGTTGTTATTGATGATGATGATGACAATGATGGAATATGTAATAATGATGATATTTGTGAAGGATTTGATGATAATTTGGATTCTGATGGTGATGGTTTAGCCGATGGTTGTGATGATTGTCCAAATGATGAATTAAATGATTCAGATAATGATGGTGTGTGTGGTGATGTAGATTTATGTGATGGCTTTGATGATAATTTGGATTCTGATGGTGATGGTTTAGCCGATGGTTGTGATGATTGTCCAAATGATGAATTAAATGATTCAGATAATGATGGTGTGTGTGGTGATGTAGATTTATGTGATGGCTTTGATGATAATGTGGATACAGATGGTGATAGTTTAGCAGATGGATGTGATGATTGTCCTAACGATGAATTTAATGATTCAGATAATGATGGTGTGTGTGGTGATGTAGATTTATGTGATGGCTTTGATGATAATGTGGATTCAGATGGTGATAGTTTAGCTGACGGGTGTGATTCATGTCCCAATGATTTCGAAAATGATTCTGATGACGATGGTGTATGTGGCGATATAGATACTTGCAATGGGTTTGATGATAATGTAGATACAGATGGTGATGGTATTGCTGATGGATGTGATATATGTGATGGCTTTGATGATAATGTGGATACAGATGGTGATAGTTTAGCAGATGGATGTGATGATTGTCCTAACGATGAATTTAATGATTCAGATAATGATGGTGTGTGTGGTGATGTAGATTTATGTGATGGCTTTGATGATAATTTGGATTCTGATGATGATGGTATAGCAGATGGATGTGATGCTGAACCAAATTGTGCATCAAATGATACTGATTGTAATGGTGATTGTGCAGGCACAGCATTTATTGATTTATGTGGTTTCTGTGTTGGTGGTGAAACTTTATTGGAAGAATGTACCTGTGAAGATTATGAAAAAGACTGTGCAGGTAATTGTCCTGGCTCAACTTATTTAGGTAATTTAAGTGAATATCAATATAGTTCATTGGGAGAATTAATTTCAAATTATTTGATTACTGATGAAGATGGATTTCTTGTATTGGATAATGATTCACTTTCAATAGAATTTGGACCGGATTGGTATTTAGGTGAAAATGGAATAGTAATAGGGCATGATTGTAATGGTGAATGCAGTGGTAATAATATTATTGATTGTACTGAAGTTTGCCAACCTATTGGTTTATATTCGGGAGATTATTTTGATACGTGTTGTGAATCAGCGTCAATTGATTGTTCTGGATTATGTGATGGTGAAAATATTATTGACGATAGTGACGGGTGTTGTTTTAGTGGAGATATTGGCTGTGATGGACTCTGTAATAGTGGTTTAGTTTCTGATGAATGTGATGTTTGTGATGGTGGAAATAATTTAGATAATGATGGGGTTTTATTTGGTCCGGATGTTGATTGTACTGGAACATGTTTTGGTGACGCAATTGAACAAAATTATTACGAAGATTTAGATAATGATGGTTTAGGTACAGGAGTTCCATCATATGATTGTAGTGCAAACCATTTTGAAGGAGATGGTTGGGTTTTAAATAATTCAGATGAAGATGATGATTGTTATTCAAATTGGCATGACTGTGATGGAATATGTGATGGTTCAGCTGTTGAAGATTGTTTAGGTAATTGCTCCACAGAAGTAGGATATATTGGTAATACAGAAATATTAGATGAAAATGGTTTTGATTGTAATAATGAATGTGCTGGTGAAGCAAATATTGATGATTGTGGTACATGTGTGGGTGGAACCACAAATAATGAACCTTGTTTTTGTAGTGAAGAAGTCAAAGATTGTTTAGGGAATTGCCCTAATGGAACAACATTTATTGGCAATACAGGTTTTTTAGATGAACAGGGAATTGATTGTGATGGTGTTTGTAATGGTGATGAATATCTTGATTGTTTAGGCTCTTGTTCAAGTGATGACGCATTTATTGGAAATACAGGATTTTTAGATGGATTTGGTAATAATTTTGCTGGAGATTGTAATGGAAATGAATTACCTCATTATGTGTATTCATTTTCTGAAGAAATAAATATTCCACCAAATATGGGGATGAGTGTTTTTATACATCTTGAAGGGTTTCATGATATACCCATAAATGAAGTGACTATAGATATTAATTTCCCAATTGAATTATTTACCCCATTTGAAGTTGTTGGTATTAATTCATTTTCAGATGAAAATTATCAATTAGAATATGCTATTGATTTAAATACACATAATATTCATATTGATTTAGCTTCACTTGGTTCTGATTTAATAATACAAGATGAAGATGTTTTTGAAATTACAGGATTTTCTGGAAATGGAGATATTGAATTTGGTGAATTTATATTTTCAAATATTACAACAACAGGAAACTCATCAATTCTTGAATATCTATCCTATAATGGTCAAATAATGATTAGTGATTTTTATGTTAATTTATTAGGTTCTGTAGGATATTATTCAAATGGGCAAAGAACTCCAAATGTGGAACTAACTTTAAATGGTGAAACAACTTTAGCACAAACATATACAGATGATTCTGAAACTGATTCAAATGGATTTTTTGAATTTTTAGAAATATTACCTGGTTCTTATTTAGTAACTCCAACTAAAAATACAATTCTTGACTTAGGTAGTGAAATCAGTTCAATGGATGCATCGCAAATTGCAAGGGGGTCTGTTGGATTAATTGAATTATCAGCCTATCAACAATTAGCTGCTGATGTAACATTAAATGGAAATATAAGTGGTTTAGATGCGTCTAAGGTTGCAAGATATAATATTGGTGAAATAGATGCATTAAATGAATCTAATACGCATTGGATTTTTTACCCAGAAGATTTGGATATTGCTGATTTAATGATTAATGCAATTAATAATGGGAATTCTACTATAAGTGCTG
Source organism: Fidelibacterota bacterium (assembly GCA_014381925.1). GTDB lineage: Bacteria > Fidelibacterota > Marinisomatia > SCGC-AAA003-L08. The sequence goes on from JACNKR010000032.1 coordinate 7,675, forward strand.
ATTGTGTTTATGATCCCAATACATTAGGAAATGTATGTTCAGGCGGTCAATTAGTGGGTGAAACATGTAGTGATTTGATGGTAAATAGTCCAGATTGTCCATTTTTCTTATCAATACGATTAGGTGATGTTACTGGGAATTGGAATCCAAGCTCAATATTATCTATGTCGTCAAATAGGAATATAGATCCGATTGAAATTGAAATAACAGAAAATGAGTTTTCTTTACCTATCAGAATTTTAGATACAGAGGAAATGGAAGGTATTGATATTTCAATTCAATTTAATAATGAATTATTTAGACTTGATAATATTTCATTTTTACAAAATGAATTATCAGATTTAGGTTATAATTTGTTGTATCATGAAGAGGAAGGAATTATTACAATTTCTTCTTATGCAATGATGAATTTGTTAAATATTGAAGAATTCATTAAATTAGATTTTTCTATAATCGAACCTGAATTTTATTATGGTGAAATCCAAATTACGGAATTTAAATTTAATGAAATGGAGAGTGAGTCAGGCTTTGAAATTATAGATGAATTTGATAATTCTATTATTACGAATCATATAATTATTAATTCTAATATTTTAGAAATTGATAATGCAATATTACCGCAGAATTATCAACTTTATCAAAATATACCGAACCCATTTAATCCAATAACTGAAATTAGCTTTGATATACCACGTTCATCTCAAGTATCAATTGAAATTTATGATATTAAAGGTGAAAAGATAGCGATATTAATTGATAGTAATTTATCTGCAGGTCATCATAAAATAATTTGGGATGCATCAAATAATCCTGGTGGTATTTATTTTTATAGATTAGTTACGGATGAATACCAAGAAACCCATAAAATGATATTATTGAAATAACCGATAGGATTTACTTCATGAAATTAGAAAAAATTAATTTGAAATCGGTTATGAGAATAATGTGCATGGTTTTGCCTTTTCTTGTAATTGGATTTGGACAGGGACCTGTATTTACTTATGTTGATTCTGTTTTTCAATATACAGAGGGTGAATTAAGTAATCATAAAATTAATTTTACAGATAGTGATTCTACGTTAAATTCTGAAATTGATTTTGAATTTTCAGGTTTAGATACATCATGGCTTTCTGTTAATTCAAATGTTTTTGGTGTAGATGGTGAATATTGGATTAATTTTTTTGGACGACCTGATGATGTAAATCTAAATGATACATTATTTACACTTATTGTTTTAAATAATGAAAATGGACTAAGCGATACACTTGAATTTATAATTCATATTGAGTCTGTAGAAGATATCCCCATTTCGTATGATATAATTGTTGAAACGAATGAAGATTCTGTATTTATTGGAAGTGTACCAAGTGCAACGGATGATGATATTGAAGGTATTGATTTAAACGGATACACTTTAGTTGACAGTGTTTTAACAGGTAGTTTAGTATTTAATCCAGATGGTTCATTTACTTTTGACCCATTAGAAAATTTTCAAAGTTTGTCTGAAGGCGAATTTGTGGATGAGTTTTTTACTTATACAGCTTCAGATTTATCAGGTTTAACTAGTGAGATATCTACAATTACAATTACGATAAATGGGGTAAATGATATACCTATTTCATATGATTTATCGATTGAAACTAATGAAGATACCGAAATTGAAGGGATTGTTCCCGAAGCAACAGATATTGATTCTGATGGAATAAATTTAAATGGATACACTTTAATAGATGATGTTCTAAATGGGAATTTAATATTTAACAATAATGGTTCGTTCGTATTTAATCCTCAAAATGATTTTCAATATTTACTTAATGAAGAATCTACTCAAATTAGTTTTACTTATATTTCTACTGATTTAAATGGTGGTGAGAGTAATATTTCTACTGTAGATATATTAATTACTGGAATTAATGATAATCCAATTACGTATAATTCATTTTTTATAACAGATGAAGATAGTGAAATTGAACAAAATGTACCCAATGCAACAGATGTTGATTTTAATGGATTTGATGAAAATAGTTATACTTTAATTAATAATGTAAGTAATGGAAGTTTAGATTTTAATCCAGATGGATCGTTTACATTTAATCCCCAAAATGATTTTCAATATTTATCAGTAGATGAATTAACTTCTGTCAGTTTTTCATATACCGTTACTGATATGTCTGGTTTAGTTAGTAATGAATCTATAATTACAATTTCTATCAATGGTATAAATGACGCCCCTATTTCATATAATTCAATTGAAGAAACTGATGAAGATACTGAACTTATTGGGAGTGTATTAATTGCTTCAGATGTTGATTCTGATGGGATAAATTTTACAGGGTATAATTTAGTTGAAAATGTTCAAAGTGGAGTTTTAGAGTTTAATTCTGATGGCTCATTTGTATTTAATCCAATAGAAGATTTTCAATATTTATCAGCGGATGAATCAATTGATGTAATTTTTACATATACAGCTTCAGATATGCAAAGTGAATTAAGTGATACTTCTACAGTCGTAATTACAATTTATGGATTAAATGACTCTCCAATATCTTTTAATTCTTTAATTGAAATTGATGAAGATTCGGAAATTGAAGGAAGTGTCCCCGTCCCTACAGATATTGATTCTGATGGAATAAATAATAATGGTTATTCATTAGTAAATGATGTTCTCAGCGGAAATTTAATCTTTAATAATAATGGAACATTTATTTATAATCCACAAAATGATTTTCAATATTTATTAGATGGTGAATCTACTCAAATAAATTTCACCTATACTATTTCAGATAACCAAGATTCATTAAGTAATATTTCAATAATTTATATATCTATAAGCGGAGTAAATGATGCTCCTATTATTTTAACGAACCAAAATGAAAATTCATCAGGGTTTGGAGACACATATTATTCAGATTTGCTTCTTGTACAGGATGTTGACTCACCTTTATTAAATGTAAATAATTTTATATTTAATGATATTTTAGTTGATGATAATAATTTTACAATAAATATAGATGATGTTAATTTTGTAAATAATTTATATTATATTGAGTTTAGTTTAGATTCATTATTGCCTGCAAATTTATTAACAAATATTGAGTTTAATTTTATAGTTACAGATCAAACAAATCTTTCCGATTCACAAAATTATAGCATTACTGTTTATCCCAATTCTGCTCCTGTTCCTGAAATAACTTCTATAGAGATATCAGGGGTTGCAGGACAAGAAATTGAATTATCTTCAGAGTTATCAATTGACATAGACGATGATATTAATTCTTATTTTTGGTCAGTAAAATCAATTATAAGGCATGAAACATTTATTGATATTAATAATAATGGTGAATTTGATGATTTTGAACCATATAATGATATTAATAATAATGGAGATTTTGAACCAGAATTAGTATTTATTATTGAACCAGAATTACTAGATAATTTCAATGAGACAACAACCCTTAAAATGCCACAAACCTTTGAAGACTCTGATGTTGTAATTGATCTAAAAATTACTGATAGTAAAGGAGCAATTGGAATTTCTTCTTTAGTTCTTAAATCGATTAACCCGCGAGTAGAATTGAATAATATTTCTGGGAACCAAGGTGAATATTCAACAATGCCATTTAGTTTTGTAGAGTTATTAGATGAGCCGATATATTCGCTTGATTTAGAATTTAGTTGGAATATAAATGAAATTGGAATACCTGATGAAATAGATTGTTCAAGTTTATCAAATTTTCCGTCTGTTATTGGAGATTCTTTTTCAATAAATTTACCAGAATTAAATAGTAATATTGATGTCCAAATTAATGATTTAGAATCTGGGAAATTAGCATTAACAATTTATTCCTCAGAAGATAATACTTTGAATAATTTTTTAAATAACCCGAATAGTTTTGCTGAGTTAAATATTCCACTTACAGGGTTTCATAATGAAACAGGACGAGTTTTTGTAAGTCGGTTTGATATTAATGAAAAATCTTTTAGTGCAAATAGTAATTTAGATTCATTAAATGGACTCGTGACAATTTCAGGAGATAAAATAACACCATTTGCGGGGTTTATTATTAAAAATGAATATGATGAAATAGTTTCAAATTCAAATAATATTATATATAGTGGTACTAAACTATATTTCGATATTATTACAGAATGTGAGGGACCCCAAAATCCATTTGAAATATGTGACTCATCAGGTTATCAATTATTAGGAAATGGTTTAGAGCAAAATTATTCATGGGATTTTGATAATGATGGTGAAATTGATGAACAGGGGTCTTTAAATGGAAGCTCTACAAGTCATTTTACATATAGTATTACAGGGTTCGATACAATACCTAAAACTGCAGTTTTAAACATTAAAACTGCTTATGGATGTGCAGCAGCAGAATTTGAAATTTTGGTTGATCCATTAGTTCCTACTATGGTTATGAGTACAAGTGGAGATCCATGGAATTATGATGATGAACCAGCAAGTATCTTAATTAAAATAAATCAAACTGAAGATTTAGAAGGTTTAGATCTAATAATTGATTATAATTCTGAAATGATTAATGTCGTTGGTGTAGAAAATTTGATAAATTCTCAAATTCCTAATAATGTTTCAGCAAATTATGAAATGGTATATAATTTGAGTGAAAATCAAGTAAATATATCTGCTTATTCTAATTCAAATGATAATTATACTTTTTTTAGTGAAACAACTGATTTCCCTTTTGTATCAATACAGTATTATGCACTTCAACCTGGTGTTTTGGATATTTCAGTAACACAATTTGATGTGGATGAATATTCATTTTTAAATATTTTAGGTGATAATTCATTGTTTTCATTTGAAATAGCTAATCCAAATGAAGGAATTATTGATTGCAATGATGAATTAAGTGGTTCTGCTGTTATTGATCAATGTGGTATATGTACAGGAGGTAATACTCAACTGATTCCAAATGAAACTCAAGATTGTCAAGGTACTTGTATGCCATTGGATATATTGGAATTTATTGAAGTTGAAGTTTATGATTCTACTTTAATTATATTATGTGATGATTCACAATTTGGTTATAATCCATTAAATGATGAATGTGAATTATATATTGGTCTTGAATCTCAAAGTCCAATAGCAGATGAAAATGGATTCGATTTATGTGGTATTTGTGGTGGGAATAATATTGAATTAAATGGTCAGTTCATCGGTTCAGAAATAGATTGTAATGGGTATTGTAGTGAGAATACCCCAAATGCGAATGATCAATTTGGTTACTGTGGTTGTATTGATGATAGTGATGGATTATACCCTAATATTAATGGATATTGTAAAAATAATTTATTACCTGTACCACAGACGGGATTATGTTCAGATATTTTTAATGATATTAATCAAAATGGTAAATATGATATTCTTGAGGATATATTAGAAGCTAAATGTGTTGATAATGGTGATAATACTTGGGCATGTGTCGATGTTGAACTCGGTAATCCAGATAATGTTGAATTTAATGAATGGGGTTATAAATATTTGAATTATTCACCTGAATCTCAAAATTCTGATGGCAGTTGTTCTCGTGGCATTGTTATTAATGAATTTTTCTTTTCACCTGTTCAAGGAACAGCTGTTCCAGATTATATTGAATTATTAAATATGACACCATTTGATATAAATATTAATAATTGGAAAATCAATGATATTTCAATTTCAGATACACTTATTGGTTATGATCCAATTATTCTTGCTGGGAGACATTTTTTAGTATCAACAGGTTCTCCATTTTATAATGAATTAGGTGAAATGTATTTTCCTGGTAATTGTAATGAATATTCAAATACATGTTCAAATATACCTAATAGCATAATGTTAAATATAAATTTAGGTATGAATACGGGTGAAATTCATATCGAAGATTCTTATGGTACAATGGATTTTCTCTCCTATTCAGATGAAGCATATTGGGAGGTTGGAGCATCTTATATTGGCCATTCTGTTGAATTAATAGAACCCTATAAATCCCGCAATGTAGCTTCAAATTGGAAAACAGCAAGTGATATTTCATCCTCAAGTGCTTATATGTCAACAGAAGATGGTGAATGGGATGAGGGTGGTGAATATAATTATGGGACACCAACAGAAATAAATAATGCATATGTATTAAGTCATGGTTTGACATGTGTTTATTCGGATTGTGGAACAGATAAATATGATTGTGCAGAATTTTTTAATGGTCTCGCATTTGAAGATTTATGTTTGGTATGTTCTGGGGGAAGTACTGGGATAATTTCAAATATTTTTGATGAAGAAGTCGGGATGTGCACAGGTGATCCTACTAAAATTGATTGTGCATGTACTTGTTTTAATGAATCAAATTTTTGTGATGAATCAAATTTTTGTGCAGTAATTGATGATTGTGGTAATTGTACATTGGGAAATGCAGGTAGTTTTGATTCGAGTGGATTGATAGTTGAAGAGAATGATTTCTATTTAACTTGTGAAAATAATAATGATTGTGAGTTATGGGGAATGGTTTGTAATAATGATTCAGGTTATTGCCATCATGAAAGGAGTATTGGACCGGATACTGGGAATATGGACCATTGTGGTACTTGTAGGTTTGGACCTCAATGTAATGGCGAAAATATAGACATTTGTGACCCTAATTTTAATGTAATTGAAGATTTTATTGAATGTAGCAATGATAATCCCTTACTTTGTGAAAATAATTTCGATTGGGATGATAGTTTAGCCAATGGGATTTATGATGTGGGTATAGATATTTTTGATATAGAACTACATGATTTAAATGGAGATAGTATTTGGAACGATGGTACGGATGATTGTGGAACTTGCACAATGAATGTGTCAGACATATATGCGATAGACACAAATGAAGATAATCATATTTATAGTCCTTGTTTTGATGGATTTTTTGATGCAAATAATAATTGGGTTTCTAATTGTCCAGATTGGGAAGGTGCATTTCAAAATGTATTTTGTGATGTAGATTGTTTAGGTGACGTTAATATAGATGGATTAAGTGATGATATAAATGCGTTTATTGATGATTGTAATGAATGTGT
>JACNKR010000043.1 GCA_014381925.1 Fidelibacterota bacterium
GCGCACCTGCTTTGGGAGCAGGGGGTCGCAGGTTCGAATCCTGCCACCTCGACACTGTAAAGCCTTTAATTACTTAGTAGTTAAAGGCTTTTTTGTTATCCCTTAAAGATGTCTAATTGTCTGAAAATGTCCTAAAATGACCAGTTTTGGTCAACTATAGGACAACTGAATGACAATAATTTATAAGCCCTAAACTATTATATAAACAAATAAAAAGAGGTAAGCGATAAAACTTACCACTGATCTATTTCATCAACCTTCTTTCCTAGAATCGATGATAAAATCCAAACCTCATTTTTATAAAGAGAATTATGTTTAAATTTTTAGTTAAGTTATAGGATTTATAAATTAATAATCTGTATATTTTATATACAAAACCTGGGTATAGATAATACAATACAAAATAAAAAACCCGTATTATTGAAAACTCATTTAAATCTTAAAGTCAAAACACTTTAAGTACGAGCAGAAAAATCAAAAAAGATAGACAGGATTATTAGGGGGAAACTAATAGACTGTAATGGGATTTTTATGTACTTAAATGAGGATATATGCAGGTAATTTTAAATTTTGAACCAATTCTAAATATTGAGGATTTTTCCTCAATCCATAAAATATATTACCCTATAAAAGGGCAACAATTATTCATCGCTAATCTTTATTCTAATTTAAAGGATAAATGATTTCTAGCCATTTATATAATCCCCAAAAACATAATCGCCGTCGTATTCGTTTGCACGGATATGATTATTCCCTACCTAATTTATATTTCATTACAATATGCACAAAAAATAGAAAAAAAATATTCGGTGAAATTGTTGAGATGGATCAACATCAAGCAATGCAATTAAGTGATATTGGGCAAGTAGTTGAATGGCATTGGCAAAAAATCCCAAATCATTTTAAAAATGTAAAATTACATGAATTTATTATCATGCCAAATCATATCCATGGCATAATTGAAATATTTGACAATTCTGTAGCGGTGAAGCATTCCTGTAAAAATAATCAATTAGAAAATTATACCGTAGGGACACAGGATGTTGTGTCCAAAAATAGGTCACGACATGTCGTGACCCTACGACCAATCATTGTAAATGATATGATAAATAATATAGGTAGGGGCGAAGCATTCCTAAATAATAATCAATTAGATAAAAGGAATTCTAAAAAGAATGCTTCACCCTTACAAAACAATCATCCGAATGGTACAACCTCTAGATCTTTAAATGCGATAATTCAAAATTTTAAATCAATAACATCCAGAAAAATTAACAATATCCAAAACACCCCTGGAAATACAATTTGGCAACGAAATTATTATGAACATATAATCCGGAATGAAAAATCACATCAAAAAATATGTGATTATATCCGTAATAATCCAATACAATGGCAATATGATAAATATTATAAATAATACAACTGTAGGGACACAGCATGCTGTGTCCAATAAAAGGGCACGACATGTCGTGCCCCAACGACCAACCATTGTAAATGATATGATAAATATTATAAATAATACAACCGTAGGGACACAGCATGCTGTGTCCAAAAATAGGACACGATATACCGTGCCCCAACCCAAACCAAAAGGAACAAACACCATGAAAACAATAACACAATTATTATTAACCCTAATTTTATTTATCTCTTTTGCATTTACGCAAATAGAAATTGATACCCTCTGGACCTTCACTAACTGCGGTCAGGAAGGCAGAGAAGGCCCTACAATAGTGCAGTGTGAAGCAGAATATGAAGGTACTTCTCTTGAAGACCAAATCACCATGCCCGGTTTCCAAGGATACCAAGAATGGACAGTACCTTTTACTGGTATTTACACTATTGAAGTTTATGGTGCACAGGGTGGTGATGAACAATATAATCCTGGTGGGTTAGGTGCAATGATGAAAGGAGAATTTTATTTTGAATCAGCATCCTTAATAAAAATTTTGGTAGGTCAGAGAACAGCATTATTACCATCTACGGGTAATAGAAGATCGGCTGGAGGAGGAGGTGGTTTTATTGTTGATAATAATAATAATCCAATAATTATTGCTAGTGGTGGTGGTGGTGCTAGTTCAATAACAGGAAATTATGTATTTGGAAATATTTCACAAAATGCAGCTTCAGGGGGTGATGGTAGTGGTAGTGGAGGTATAAATGGTTCTGGTGGGTCCCAAGGATCTTCTTCAGGTGGTGCTGGCGGTGCCGGTTGGTTTAGCAATGGTGTAATTGGTAACGAAGGTAATACTGGGGGTTATAGATTTATTGAAGGGGGCTATGGAGGTGAGAGATATTATGCTGCTAATAATAATTATGGTAGTGTTGGTGGTTTTGGTGGAGGCGGCGGCGGTTGGGCAGGTGGTGCTGGTGGAGGCGGTTATTCTGGCGGCGGCGGCGGTGCTTGGAATGGGAGCTCATCATCTTACTCTGGCGGAGGTGGCGGTTCATTTATTGCCGAAGATGCTGAACTTATATCAGCAGAATCCGGTGTGAATGAAGGCCATGGTTTGGTGGTGATTACATTGTTATCTCCATTGGATGGAGTAATCATCAACGAAATTATGGTTCAGCCAATCAATACAGAATTTGGTGAAATTTTCAGTGAATATATAGAACTTACTAATATAGGTGAAGAAGCCGTTGATTTAAATGGCTATAGCATTTTGACTAATTCTGGTAGTGCAACTATAGAAGAATCTCTCATCATTGAGCCGGGTGGATTTGTTGTTTTAGCTTCTACGGATAATCCAAGTTTAAATTTGGGTTTAAATGTAGATTATACTTGGGGATTCTCAACAGGAATTGAATTTGATAACAGTGGTGAAACTATTACGCTGACCAATGCATATGGCTATACTGTTGATGAAGTTACGATTGATGGTTCTATGGTTTTAGAGGGTTCATCTTTAGAGTTAAAAAACCCTGCTTTAGATAACTCAAATATATTCAATTGGGCAAATGGTTCAACAGCTTATGATTCTGAAGGCAACCAAGGTACACCGGGGGAAGATAATGACGCTTGGGAACCGGTTGCAGACATTGAAGTAACCGGCTTGGATTTTGGTTCTTTATATTTAAATGAGTCCTCTACTTTAACAGCAAATATAACAAATGTGGGTGAAGGCACCTTGTTCGTAACTGAATTTCAAAATACTGAAGCAGATGGATTTGAATTCATTCTACTGGAAACGCCATTTGAATTGGCTCAGAATGAGTCCATTGAATTTGATGTAACTTTTACACCAACTGAAGAAGCAAATTATGCACATTCAATTACAGTTGTAAATAATGCACCGGGAGAAGAAAATAAAAACCTTACTCTAACAGGTTGGGGTGGTTTACCTTATTTGGAGCTCAGTTCAACATCATATACTGCACCGGACGCTTATGTGCCGGATACAACGCAAATTTCAATTCCATTACAAAATTCAGGTTATTATGAGCTTGTTATCAGTGAAGCCAGTTTTGAAGATGGAACACAATTTGGATTAGAAAGTGAATTGCCATTTGTAGTTCAACCGCAAAGTACAGAAAATATATTGATAAATTTTTATCCAAATTCGGCGGGCAGTCTAACGGATAATTTTACGATTACAACAAATGATCCAAATAATTATCCAACTGCAACATTTAACCTGAGTGGATATGCTTATTTACCCCAAATTACGATGCAATCAGATACTTTGTATTTCCCAACCGTTCATGTGGATGATGATTATATCATGAATTTGTATATAGAAAATACTGGAACCGGAACACTTTCGTTAAATAATTATCAAATTGATAATCCTATTTTTTATATTGAAGGCGATAGTTTGGACATTTGTGAAGGTTGTGGCGATTATTTGAATATTCATTTTAATCCGGATGCAATTTCAGAGTTTTCCGGTATTTTGACTTTTGAAACAAATGATTATTATATGCCTGAAAAATCCCTTACTTTAATAGGTAATGCTCTCTCAAATACCTTGGTATTAGTTCCATTTGATTATTCTGAAATTCAAGATGCATACAATAATGCAGATGATGGAGACACTATTGTGATTAGTCCAGGTGTATATAATGGTGAAAATGTACAGATTGATCAAAATAAAAGTATTATGATTTCATCAATGTTTGTATTAAATGGTGATAGCGCGTATATTGAAAATACTAAAATTAATAGACGATTCTCATTTAGTGGTTCACAGGTTGATTCTACGACGATAGTAAAAGGGTTATCTTTTGAAGATTATTCTTATCCAATTTATATATATGGTGGTGCTTCACCAATTATTGAGAATGTAATTATACAAAATTGTAGTAATTCAATGAATGGTGGAGGTATTAAAGTGATTGCCTCTACGCCTCAATTTTTAAATATAACTGTTAAAAATAATATACAATATGGTCAACATTACTATAATGAATATGGAGGTGGAGGAATATATTTGGAAAATTCTAATGTTACATTTAAAGAATTATTTTGTACCAATAATGAGTCCAGATCTAAAGGTGGGTGTATATATTCCAACAATTCATCGGTAGATATTTTAAATTCACTTATTGAAAACAATAGTAATAATTATTATAATGATGAAGCTTATACGGGAGGAGGAGCAGTAGCAATTTGGGGATCAAATGCCGACACACTACGAATAATTAATACAATTATTGAAAATAATAACTCAATAGTTGGTGGAGGAATATGGGTTAGAGGTTCATTTGTATTTTTAGAAAATTCAACTGTTTCAAATAATATTAGTTCATTAAATGGTGGTGGTTTATATGGATATTATGATAATAATACAAATATAAATATATTGAACTCAACATTTGAAAATAATTTTGCTAATTACGGCGGTGGGATTTATATTAATAATTATGATATTGTAATTAATAATGAATCTATTTTTGTAAATAATTCTGCATCAAATACGGGAGGCGGAGTTTTTTTATATAACTCTCAGGTAGAGATATATAATAGTTCAATATTAAATAACCAGGCACCAAATGGGGCAGGTTTTTTTATTTCTTCTTCTTATAATCCAATTATTAAGAGTACACTAATATCCGGTAATTCTGCAATGATTAGCGGTGGCGGTTTATATATAGATAATTCAGGTACACCGATTTTATTTAATAATACAATTACAGATAATAATGCAGCAATATTGGGCTCTGGACTATTTTGTAGTGCAACTAACCCTGTTGTGCAAAATTCTATTTTTTGGGGTAATCTCTCCGCTGATGGAGCACAAGTCAATTTACAGGATGGCTCTGAAATATTTGTCACCTTTACAGATATGGCGGGTGGCGTTTCGGGAATCGTTGGATTTGATGATATTATATATCAGGACAATATTAACCAAAATCCACAGTTTACAGATTCAGAAAATCAGGATTATACACTACTCGTAAATTCACCATGTATTGATGCGGGTAATCCAAATGCGCCCCAAGATCCTGACGGTACTATTGTAGATATGGGTGCGTTTTATTTTGATCAGATAGAGAGTAATCCTGGCTGTATGGATGTTACTGCACAAAACTATGATGCTGATGCAAATTACAATATTGGATGTATCTATGGCCCTAGCTTTATCTCTCTCTATGATGCACCCGGAGATCAAGGCGGATTTGTTTATCTAAATTGGGAGCGAAATTCATTAGACTCACTTCCTAATACAGAGATTGAATACTATTCAGTTTGGAGATATTTACCCGATTCCGAAAGTACAAGTGGATTAGCTAATGAAAATTCAAGAGGTTGGGAGCATCTAACAGATGTACCTGCAAGCTATGAAGATACTTACGGTTTTATGGCACCTACGATTGGAATTCACGCTGCTGAACCTGAAAATCCAACTTATACACGATACAAGATAAAAGCGCATACAGCTTTACAGGAAGTATTCTATCAAAGTCAAATAGATTCTGCGTATTCAGTTGATAATTTATCACCTAATGCACCAGAAAATTTTAATGTGCAGACCTTTGATGGTTACAATCTGCTTACTTGGTCAATGCCTAACTTAGAGGACATGAGTCATTTTGAGGTATATAATGAAAATGGATTTATCTCATCAACAATTGATACCTTTTATTATGATGATAGTTATAGAAGTGGAGACTTTTCATACACACTTTTATCATATGATATTAATGGTAATGTATCAGGAATGGGCTCAAGTAATGCACAGGCATTAACAGCGCTTGGCTATGGAAATAACTTGATAGGATTCAAAGGAGCACCATATACAATAGTTACTCAAGATCTAATGGATGACCTTGGTGATGTTAAATTTATCTTAGGTCAAGGAGTAGGCCTCTTTAACACAAGTAATGGTTGGAGTGGTAATCTAAATGAAATTGATCCAACTAAAGGTTATTGGGTTAATATAGAGGCAAATAGAGATTGGGCTCTGAGTTATCCTGAAGGATTTATGGATCCATGCTCTCAAGTTCATTTAACATTTGGTAATAACCTTTTATCATACCAAGGAAATACTACACCAACTATTGATGCTTTAGGTGGTGAAGAATTAGCACAGCACTTTAATTTTATATTAGGTCAAGGAGTTGGATTGTTTAATACTATTAATGGGTGGAGTGGAAACTTAAATAGTTTAGAACCTAAAAATGGTTATTGGCTTAATGTTACATCAGACTATCCTTGGTATCAGTCAGGTATTGGTACACCATTTAGATGGAATGTAAATAATGATTGCGAAGAGCCTGTAATTGATCTTACAAAAGAAATAGTAGATCCGTTTGAAGCAATACCAAATGAATTTAGATTTACTCAATCAACTGAACAGGCATTTTATCTAATTAGCAATATTAGAGTTGATAATAAATATCCAAAATTAGAAGATATTTTATTAGCTTACCATAATAATGTACTGATTGGTTCAGCTAACTACTCAGAGCTAACCGTTCTTCCAATAATGGGTAGAGATGAAAGTGATCAAACTATTGGTTTTATAGAAGTTGGTCAAATCCCAACACTTAAATTATACAAATCTTCTACAGGAGAGATGATTGAGCTTGAAGCTAACATTGAAGGATTCAGTAACCTATTAGTGTCAGAAGTTCAAACAGTTACAGGTAGTACAATAGTAATACCTAATGAATATGCTCTGCACCCCGCATACCCAAATCCATTTAATCCGGTAACGAATATAAGTTATGGAATACCTTTAGAAACTCATATATCATTGAATATATATAATGTTGAGGGAAAGAAGATTATTACGCTTACAGAAGGAATTAAGAGTGCAGGAACACATATTGTAGAATGGAATGCAGAAGGATTTCCGAGTGGTGTATACTTTGTTAAACTTGATGCGGATGGGTTTAGCGAAACACAGAAGTTGATGTTAGTGAAATAGAATTAATAATTGATTTTCTTTATTAGGATGGTAAAGGAAATCATGAAAAAGATATTAATGCAGTTTTTTTTAAAAGTCATGCATAGCATATAAAAATAAGAGTAAAATCTATGGAACATATCTTTTTAAAATTAACCGATTATGCCCCATATTTCTGCAGGGCTTTTTTACTCTGATTTTTTTTTATTTTGTCTATTCTAAAAAATTGTATTAATTTATATTTTAATTAATCCTAAAGGAAGGAAACATGAAAAATACAATATTAATAAGTTTAATAGGTTTAAGTTTTGGAGTCAATCCAAAATTTATTGAAGTATTAAATAATCTAAAGTTAACAGAGTTCCAAAGCAGTTTATTACATCCTCAACTAATATCACCACCACAAATACTTAATGAAACAGAATTAATTGATTAAAGGAATTTAGTAGATATACCAGTTTATGAAGATATTAATTATAATGAAAGAGTGTCTGTTTTAGAAAGTCATCCATTAGATGATTTAGAATGTGAATCAAACGACGATTGAGGAGAAAATGAACTTTGTTTTGGAAATACTTGTGAAGAGTTAGGAAATATTCAAGAATCTTGGATTTTAACTACATTTGGTACTTTTGAAAATGGAGATTGTACTGGAGAAATTGACAATGATGAGGATTTTATAAATAGTATTCAATTACAGATTGATTTATACGATAATAATTTAATTGTAGAATCTATATGTTGGTTTAATGGTCTAATTGGTTATGGTTATTGGTCGGCAGATTCAACTGGATATATTTTTACTGAAATCGATGAATATGGAGATACAGAAGATACGAGCTATATTTTGGAAGGAAATAGTTTATATACAATTGATAGTTATTATGGGGATTGTATTACCATGGAATTTGAACTAGGGACCTCGGATTGCGAAGAAGAAATTGAGGAAACTTGCGACCCTATGTATGCAGGTTCATGGGAGTGGACTGCTTACGGTAATTATGAGAACGGTGATTGCACGGGTGAATTAGAATTATCAGATTATGATGGGTATGTTGTTTTATATGAAGACTGTACAATGGAATTATATGATACATGGTGTGAAAATCCTCAAGATAGTCCTGGTTTCTGCACAGGAGAATGGTTTTCTGAAGAAAATGTGATTACAATGGGACCAGTATTTTATCGTGATTGGGTTGTTGAAGATAATATTATGACAAATGATATAATTGTTACTTATATGCCAGATCCATATGACGAATCCACATGGTATGATGTATGTACATATAATGAATACACATTTATGCAGGAAGAAAATTTAACTGATATAATTCAAAATGATTTTTATATGTATGATGCGTATCCAAATCCATTTAATCCAGTAACGACAATATCATTTCATTTAACATCACCTATGATGACTACTTTAACCATTTTTGATATTAAAGGAAAATTGGTTTCAACTTTGCTGGATCAATTTACCCATGCAGGTAATCATCAATTGGATTGGAATGCTGATGGGTTACCGAATGGTGTATACTTTGTAAAACTTGATTCGGATGGGTTTAGCGAAACACAGAAGTTGATGTTAGTGAAATAGAATTAATAATTGATTTTCTTTATTAGGCCGGTAAAGGAAATCATGAAAAAGATATTAATGCAGTTTTTTTTTAAAAGTCATACATAGCATATAAAAATAAGAGTAAAATCTATGGAATATATCTTTTTAAAATTAACCGATTATACCCCATATCATCTGATGGGATACAACAGTATGCAAGTAGGATTAAATCACGACAGGGGTAATTTAGAACTATAATAACATTTTAAAGATAATATTTTTTACAAAATTTAGAGCAAAAACAGCTAAAATGGGGGAGAAATCAACTCCAATATTAAAAGAAGAAAAAAGGTTTCTGAAAGGTTCTAATACTGGTTCTGTAACTTTGTATAGTAGCTGTATATACTGATTATATGGGTTATGCTTCACCCATGATAAAATCACTCTGGCAATAATTAGATAAGTATATAACTGAAAAGCAATATTAATAATATTTATCAGGTTATAATTAGGCATAGGATTATTCAACTAAAATCTTTCTTTATTTTGAATTATTTTTATCTTTTCGGGATAGGGAAAGAGCTTTAAATCAATAAACTCCACCAGGTCGTCGCCTGTCATAGTGATATGATGGTCAAGTTCACCAATGGCATCTTTGGGCATTGCCCAGTTACCCCAACAATATACTTCATCATGGATGTAGGCATTTTCTTCGCCCTTGAGTTCGGCTTCGTCTTGGTTGTTTAATTTGTGTAATTGATCTATTTCTTTTTCTTCCATAATCCAAAGACTGCCTCATCTTTAGGTAATCCCATAAGTCCTATAATCAATATTGAAAGTCCCAAAAATTTCACGATAACATATAATTTCTGACTATCTGTAAAAGAAGGTGAAAAATCAATATCAACAAATGAACAAATCAGCCCTATAGTAATAAAAATCCTATACATTAACTTTTTTTTACCCATTGTATCCCCTTTTTATTAAAGTAAAATATATCATAAAGTTAACTTAATATTATATTATCAACAAACTCTTTCTTCCAATCTACTAACTCATAATCAAGAATATTACGATTAATTTTTGTTAATAAATCCAATCCCATAATTTAATATATTGATTTTCATAGCCTATAAATTTTCGTGTAATTTATGTTAATTGTTATTGGAACAATAATCATTTTAAAATTTATTACTCATCATTTTCATAATTAAATATAATCTGGGAATTAGATCATTTGAATAATATTAATGCTTCTTCAAGATATTCAGTAAAGTCTTTTATTGCATTTATAAAAAGTGGACTTAAAGAAATAAACCCGTGGCAAAATATGAAATCACTGCATACAAATATAAGTGGTGATATTTTGGCTGGAATTACGGTTGGTATAATTGCACTCCCTTTAGCACTTGCATTTGGGGAAGTCTCTCAGTTGGGTCCAGTTGCAGGTATATGGGGAGCAATTGCAGGTGGTATTGTTGGCGGACTTTTTGGTGGATGCATGGTCGGTGTAAGTGGGCCAACTGCGCCAAAGGCAGCTCAGATTGCTGCCTTTATGGGAGTATTTGTAATTGGAACAACAAATGAACCAGATTTAGTCGCGGCATTTTCAATAATATTTTTAAGTGGATTGATATTAGTGGCAATATCCATGTTAAAAATTTCCCGGTATATTCATTATACACCCTACCCTGTTGTTGCTGGTTTTATGTGTGGTATTGGTGTAATTGTAATTCTTACTCAAATTAATGCTTTTGTCGGTTTAGAGGCAGAAAAAACAATACATGGAGTATTTGAAAATTTAGGTCGTACTATTCAAAATATTAATATTGAAGCATTATATGTTGCAATTCCGTCATTATTGATATTGTTTTTATGGGCTCCACTTGAAAAAAGAGTTAAGCTTTTGGCAAAAATTCCCGCTCCACTAATGGCATTAATTACAGGAACGAGTATAGCTTATTTTATGAATTTAGATATTCCTTATATTGGCGATAAAATGGGTAATGCAGAGGAAGCTAAAATATTTTCTTTCTATATCCCCGATTTTACCCGATTAGAAGAATTTATGGGGCCAGCATTGGCATTAGCAGGTTTAGCAATATTAGATAGTTTATTAAGTTGTATTGTCGCTGATAATATGACAAGAACACGACATAGCAGTGATAGAGAAACCTTTGGACAGGGAATGGCAAATATGACAGCAGGATTGCTTGGAGGGGTAACAACTGCAACAGCAACGATGCGTACAGTTGCCAATATTAAATTTGGTGGAAAAACACCATTGGCATCCATTGTTCATGGATTAACATTATTTGCTATTTTATTTGGGTTGGGTTTTTTGGTGGCGATTATTCCAACGGCATGCTTGGCCGCAATTTTATTTAAAGTTGGAATTGATATATTAGATTACCGAATCCTTCCGGTATTAAAAAAACTTCCATTAACAGATTTATTGGTTTTTATAATTGTATTATTTGTTACGGTGTATGAAGACTTGATGATCGCAATCGCCATAGGTGTTATTTTTGCTTTTTTCAGGTTTGTTCAAGAAGTAAGCACAACCTATCAGCATATATCAATACCATTTTCAAAATCAGATTTTTCCAAAGATGAACAGCAAAAAGAATTAAATGACCTGCCTGTCAGTATATTTCAACCACAAGGTCCATTGTTCTTTGGTTCAATAGAACCATTAATCTTTGCTTATGCTGATGCACCAGAACATGAAATGTTGATAGTTGATATGAGTCATGTGACGATGATTGATTTATCAGGTGCTTATGCGTTAGAAGATCTCATTAAAGGTGCTGAAACAAAGAATATTAAAGTTATCGTCACAAATGCAAAACCTAATATTAAAAAAGTCCTAGAAAAAGTAAACTTTATCAAACATCTTGGAAAGGATCATTACATCGATTCTAATAAATCGGTAATTCCAATCATTAAAGATTATTTTAACTAGTTAAACCCAAAATTTATAATAATTTGTTGAAATATTCTGCCGTATCTTTACATGTTTCTTTAAGAGATACCGGATTAAATCCTAAAATATTTTTAGCTCGGTCTGTATTGAGAGAAAAATTAACCCCTAAATATGGTAATGCTTGTTTTATATTTTTATCAAAAATGGCTAAAATTCGGATTAGAAAATCAGGAGCTTCAATAGAAGGAGCATTATAGCCAAGTTGAATCAAGCACTTGCTTAATTCTTTCATCCAGTATGTATTTTCTGATAATAAAAATCTTTTTCCTATCGAGTTATCATTTTTTAATGCATTAATATGCATTTTTGCAACATCTCTAACATCAACAATTGGAATAATAATTTTTGGCAACATTGGTTGTTCTTTTTTATATAACATTTTAAATATAGCCAAAGAAGCAGAATTTAAATGATTACCAATGCCAGGACCCCACACTAAAACAGGATTTATCGTTGTTAATTTAATTTCAGAATTATTAGTTACAAACTCCCAAGCAACTTTTTCTGCAAGTGTTTTACTTTTTGTGTAAGCCGTTATTCCCTTGCCTTCAATATTCGTCCAATATGATTCATCAAAAGAATCAATTCCTACATGACCGTTAGATATGGCCGCATTAGAGGAAGTCATAATTACTCTCTCAACACCAGAAGCTTTAGCTGCATTTAATACTCGCAATGTTCCCTCTTTTGCAGGTAGAATAAGATCATTTTCATTTTTAACATGACCACTCGGAAATGGACTCGCAACATGTAAAATACCATCACAATCTTTAACAGCTTCATCCCAGCCCCTATTATGATTTAATGATGTTTCTATAAAGTTTAAATTAATGCTCTGTTTTAAAAACTCTTCAATATCTGATTTTATTTGTTTCCCTTGAGATAAATTTCTAACCGTGCCTTTTACATGGTATCCTTCGTTTATTAATTCTGCGATACAATGTTTGCCAATATATCCAGATGCACCTGTTACTAATATTTTTTTCATACTTTTTTCTATATTTTTTATACAGTTCTAAACTATTAACTTAAATTATCTCAATTCCAGGTTTAAAAACTATATTTATTAGATTTATAATCATCTTAATATCAAATAGATTTTTCATTTAAAATTAAGATATTATTATTGATTGTAAATTATAGCCTATGAAATATTATATATATGTAATTGAGTTAGATAAATGTGTTGGGAAATCTAAAAAGTTTAAAAAACAAAATCCTTATTTAGTATTTGGAAGTAGATGTTTTTATGTAGGGCAATCTATAAAAGCACCTATGTTGAGATTTAAACAACATAAGGAAGGATATAAATCTAATTCATTTGCAAGGCGGTTTGGATTACATTTAGTCCCAGAATTTTATGAAAAATATAATCCAATTTCCACCCGTAAAGATGCAGAAGAACTTGAAGAATATGTGGCACATCAATTACGCAAAAAGGGATTTGGATGTTGGTTTAATTAGAAATTGGACTTTTTTAGGCTAATGATTAGGTTATATTAAATCACTAAACATTTTCTATATAAAAATTAATTTTTTCGATAATTCTAATACAATCTCTCTTTTTCAGAGGCTTTTTGATATGGTAAATTAATAGTGGTGGAGAATATAAAATATAGATTTAGGGCGATGAAAACGCGTCAGGCAAAGGATTGGTGGACAGCTAGTTTTGGTGATCCAATGAGTTGGTTATTTTTATCTATTATTGGTGATTGGAAATGGATTACTCCAAATGGTTTAACATATTTATCTTTAATTATTCGACTAGGTGGTGCTGGTGTAATTGCATTTGGAAATGGTATGAATCTTATTTGGGGTGTTGCTTTAATCCAACTTGGAATGATAATGGACCACATGGACGGGAATTTAGCTCGGTATCGTAAAACCACGAGTATTACGGGTGGATTTATAGATCGTATTTTTGATGGAATTGCATTTTATTTTATTCTTTCGGCATTAGGCTGGCATGCAGTTAGGCAGGGTTCACCTCAATACATTCTATTTTTAGCATCAACAGCAGGTGTGTTTTATTTATTAATCTGCAATATTTATTGGTCGTATGCATATTATGAATTAAAAAATAAAGGTGAATCCATTAATCTAAATCCGGGTGCAATTGAGATAAATTTAACTCATATACCAACCTGGAAAATTATTCTTAATGGGCAAAAACTTATATTAAAGTTCCATCATATCGATTTTTATTTTTGGATTAGTCTATCCATTCTGATTGGAAAACCAGAGTGGGGTGTATGGTTTCACTTTATAATTTTATTAATTAATTTTCAACAACGCTTTAAGCTTAGATTAAAAAGGATATCAAAATTTGGATAAGAATTATTGGAACTCGTATTATCAAAAACATAATAGTATTGCAAAACCATCAAGCTATGCAAAAAGTATAATAAATCAACTTCCTGAAAAATGTAAATTCATGGAACTTGGATGTGGAAATGGGAGAGATTCATTTTATTTTGCAAGTGAAGGTCATTCAGTATTTGCATGTGACCAGTCCAATATTATTATTAATTCCTTAAATGAAAAAAATGGCGATAATCCTCGTTTTATAACTGCGGATATAAATCAATTAAATACAAAAATTGAAAATATTTTTGATGTAATCTATGCTCGGTTTGTCCTGCATGCCCTGAGTAAAGAAGAAGCCCAAAATGCTTTAAATTGGACTTTTAACCATTTAGAATCTGGTGGATTATTTTTCTCTGAAAGTAGATCAATTAAAGACCCCATATTTGGTGACGGACAACAAGTAGAAAGCCGAATTTATAAAACAGATCATCAACGCAGATTCCTAGAAAAAAATGAAATATTAAATGACTTACAAAATATTGGTTTCGTTATTGACGATGTTGTGGAAGAACAAGGATTAGCAGTTTATAAAGATTCTGACCCTGTTGTTATTCGGATTGTTGCTCGGAAACCATAGGGAGCAATTCATATCTCACATCCGGTTTTCCTGAGTGTGGTTCGTAATCACCCCAAAACTCAGTAACAAATTTTAGTCCAGATTTTTTCATGACATTAATTGAGGCTGTATTATCATTCATCGCTTCAGCAAAGATTTTCTTATTCATTTTTAATCCTTTTTCAACAAGAGCCTTTGCGATTTCAGTTGCAAATCCATTCCCCCATGCATTTTTCTTCAATCGCCAACCAATTTCAATCGCATCCGATTTTTTATCAAATTCAAATTGAAACCAACCAATAAATTCATTATTTTTTAAAAGTTGTGTACAAAAGATACCATATTCATCACCGCTTGAGTATGATTTTAATATACGAGGCATTGAAACATCTTTAATTTCCTTGATATTTCGAGGGTTACCAAGTGTAATAAATTTCATTACTTCGGGGTCAGAATCTAATTGAAATAATAAATCGATCTCTGTGGATTTAAATTTCCGTAAATATATCCGTTTAGTTTTTAATATTATTTCCATGATAATTAATATTTTTTCAGAAAATTTTTCATATACAAAGTCACATAGAACCAACTGCAAAATTGACCTAAATTTACATACTAATTTTTAGGATAATTAAATGATAATCGATAATATTTTAAAGGCAATTGGGAAAACACCAATTGTAAAATTAAATAAAGTAAGTGAGGGGTTAGATTGTAATCTCTATGGAAAATGTGAATTTTTTAATGCAGGTGGTTCGGTAAAAGATAGAATTGGTTACCACATGGTAGTAGAAGCAGAAAAATCTGGACGAATAAAACCGGGTGATACACTTATTGAACCCACTTCTGGAAATACAGGAATTGGACTTGCTTTAACGGCTGCAGTTAAAGGCTATAAAATGATTATTACCATGCCTGAAAAAATGAGTCAAGAAAAACAGGTCGTATTAGAAGCATTGGGCGCAAAAATTGTCCGCACTCCAACAGAAGCATCTTGGGATGACCCTGAAAGTCATATTGGAATTGCAAAAAAAATAAATGCAGAAATTCCGAATTCACATATTTTAGACCAATATGAAAACCCTGCAAATCCAGGTGCACATTATGAATTTACGGCCTCTGAAATATTAGATGATTTTGGAACAGATTTAGACATGCTTGTGGCTGGAGTTGGAACAGGTGGTACAATTACAGGATTGGCAAAACGATTAAAAGAAGAAATTCCACATATTAAAATTATTGGCGTAGACCCTTTTGGATCAATTTTAGGCGGTGGAACAGAAATTTATCCGTATCAAGTTGAAGGAATTGGATATGATTTTTTTCCAGATGTGTTAGATAATAATTTAATTGATCAATATATAAAAGCAAATGATGAAGATTCATTTCGAATTGCCCGACGGTTAATTCGTGAAGAAGGATTATTATGTGGTGGTTCAAGTGGTACAGCGGTTTGGTCAGCCCTGCAAGTTGCAAAAGAACTCAAAGCAGGTCAAAATTGTTTAGTAATGCTACCAGATTCAATTCGTAATTATTTAACCAAATTTGTAAATAATGATTGGATGAATGAAAATGGATTTAAGGTGAATGAATAAAAAAAAATCAATTTTTTTATAAAAAGATAGATGTTTATTCTATTAATAATATTTTATTTGATTTTTATTATTTATGGAATTATGATTTATAATTTTAATTATAATTTTAATCAAAAACCCAGAATATTACCAGTTGAAGATAATAATGTCCCCGTTTCTGTTATTATTGCAGTAAAAAATGGTGAGAAATCTCTCCCTCAAATAATTAATTGTTTAAAAAAGCAAACATTTTCAGGTGAAGTAGAATATATCATTGTTGATGACCAATCTACGGATAATACAAAATTAATTATAAAAAAAATAGCTGAGGAGGATAGTCGCTTTAAATATGTATCTTCTATTGTTGGAAATAATGAATTATCATTCAAAAAAAAAGCATTAGATGCAGGAATTAATTCTGCTAAATTTGAATGGTTATTATTTACAGATGTAGATTGTCGCCCACCAATACAATGGATTGAAGAAATGGCAGAATATTTTACAGAAAATGCAGACTATGTAATTGGTATGTCAAAGGTTATTCCAACCAAATCATTAGTTTCTCAATTTCAAAGTATTGATTTTCAAATGTTAATGTCTGCAACTTATGCACAGACAAATAAACAAAAACCATGGGCATGTACAGGCCAAAACCAAGCATATAGAAAATCATTATTTCAACAAATTAACGGATTCTCCTTAATTTCTAAATTACTTCAAGGTGATGACTCAATATTCATGCAAGTATGTAAAAAAGCAGGAGCAAAAGTAATTGCAGGATTTACAGAACATCCCATGATTGCACGAACTGAAAATAGTTGGAATAGCTTTTTAAAGCAAAGAATGAGATGGGCTGGCGATACGCAATCAATGATATTTTTATGCCCAGAGTTTTTTATTGCATCTGTCATCACCTTTTTAGCTCATGCCGGACCATTTATTATCATGACTTTTATGGGGTTTTCATTCGATTCAATAGGAACATTTATTGTTATAAAATTATCACTTGAAATGATACTTTATGAGAGTTTAAATAAAACCTCATTAGTAACCAAAAAAAATGAACCCATGTTTCTTTTTTGGTATCTTGTATATTTCCCTTATATCGTTTTAATGGGAATAATGAGTTTTTGGTCGCATAAATTATTTGGTTGGAAAAAATAAATTTGATATTACTTTCAATTCTTATCTTATTGTGTTATTGTATATTTTTTCTTTGGTTAACTGAAGGATTACGCAAAGCAAAATATAAAACAATTCCTCATGCTGATGAATTACCTACTGTTTCAATCATAATTTCTGCACGAAATGAAGAAGAAAATATATCTCATTTATTAAAATCACTATCAGAATTAACATATCCAAAAGATAATTTTGAAATTATAATTGTAAATGATAGAAGTAATGACGATACACCGAATATGTTAAAATTAGCAGAACATGAAATTCCAAATTTATCAGCTATTCATATAAAAGAGACACCGCTCGGTTGGGCTCCTAAAAAATGGGCACTACAACA
Source organism: Fidelibacterota bacterium (assembly GCA_014381925.1). Taxonomy (GTDB): domain Bacteria; phylum Fidelibacterota; class Marinisomatia; order SCGC-AAA003-L08. The sequence goes on from JACNKR010000043.1 coordinate 17,922, forward strand.
GGCGATTGATAAATCGACGAATGAAATTATTTTACAAACAGATGCAGATTGTACATTTAACCCTGACTGGGTACAAGTTATGGTTTCATCATTTGTAAACCCAACGATGGGATTTATTTCGGGACCAGCTCCTATCAGATATCAACATCCCTTTTATGATCAATTTGCAATTATGGACAGTATGTCAATTGATGCTGTTTCATCTGCAACTATTAAACATGGAATTCCTCTCAGTTGTACTGGTCGAAATATCGCATTTAGGAAGATTGCATTTTTTGATATTAATGGTTATGATGGCATTCAAGACCAAATTTCGGGAGATGATGATTTATTAATGCAGAAAATGTCTTTATCCAAAAAGTGGGAAATGGATTTTATATGTAATAATCGAGCGATAGTAAATTCTCCCGGTCCAAATACAATGGAGGAATTGGTTTATCAACGGCTTCGATTTGCTTCAAAAGGTTTAAATTATTATAAATTAGAAACAAATCAATCGACACGAATAATCTTACCTTTTTTGTATATTACAAATATTTTTACAGTTATCTCAATCTCTGCATATTTATCTACATTAAATGGTTTATGGCTCATTCCATTTATTATAAAATCAGCGGGAGATTGTTTATTAACATTAACATTTTTTAATCAAATAAAAATAAAATGGTCTTTAATGGCATTTATTATTCTTGATATTATTCATCCATTTTATGTTGTAATTTTTGGGGCAATTGCTCCATTTCATAAGATTAAATGGAAAAACTAGTACTACTCATATTTTTTTCCTCTTTTTTAATTGGAGAAAATATAGAATTTAATATCACTTTTTTAGGTATTAATAGTGCATCAGTATTTATTTCTGAAAAAGATACTGTAATTAATGGTAAAAATGCAAAATCAATTATTTTTGAAACACAAACAGTAGCGGGAGTAAAAACACTTTTTCCTGTAGATAATTATTATCATACCATAATAAACGAAAAATTTAATCGAATATTATATTTTAATAAACGAACATCTCAACCATGGGTAAAAAATAATTTTTCTGCTAAAATGAAAAATGGTATTATAAAATATGAAAATTCAGAAATTGAAATTCAAAGTGGATATCAAAATATATTTACGCTTTTACAATATTTAAATCATATCTCAATAAATGAATTAATAAAATCAGATTATTTAATTGACCGAGAAGGGATGCACTATTTAGCAAGTTTTGAACTCATAAATTCAAATGATCATTATAATGAAATTCAATTATTTCTTCACCCCATAAATAGTATTAAAAATATACCGATAGTCAAAAATACAGATATTTTTACATGGGAAGTATTTAAAGAAAATTCAGAACGAATACTTCGAATTAATAAAAAAACTGGAAAACTAATTTATTGTGAATTTTCTTCAGGAATAGTTACAATGAAGGCAAATTTAATTGAGAATTAAAACTAAATACATTTAACATTAATCAATAAAAAAATAATAAATAGGATATTATGGCAACAAATGATCTTACAAAAATACAGGCAGAATTACGATCAACACATATTTCTGATGTAAAATATTCAATAAAATTAATACTTGAAAAAGAATCAATTCAATATAAGGGAAATACAAAAATATTTTTTAATTTTAAAAAAGGGAAGATGAATGAATTAATTGTTGATTTTATTACTGATACTGTTCATAGCGTTTTACTTAATGATATTGCATTAACTGATTTTAGAAAAGATGAATATTGGCTTTATATAAATTCAAATCAATTAATAGATGGTAATAATAAAATTGAAATTGAATACACGAGTAATTATGACAATACTGGCTCTGGGTTTCATCGCTTTATAGACCCTGAAGATAACGAAATTTATATCCATACCGATTTTGAACCCTATGATGCTCACCGTCTATTTCCATGTTTTGACCAACCAGATTTAAAAGCAACTTATCAACTTGATATTACTGGACCAAAAGATTGGGAGTTTATACATAATTCAGATGCGATTACTACAAGGGAATTAGATAATGAAAAATCAGTAATTTTTAAAGAAACAGCTAAATTCTCAACTTATATATTCGCCTTGGTTGTGGGACCACATCAAAAATGGGAGGATAAATATAATGATATTCCGTTGCGGCTTTATTGTCGAAAATCGCTTGCAAAACATTTAGATCCAGAAAATTTATTTGACATTACTAAAGAGAGTTTTCAGTTTTTAGAAGAATATTTTGATATTCCTTATCCATATGGAAAATATGACCAAATTTTTGTTCCTGAATTTAATTTTGGTGCAATGGAAAATGTAGGATGTGTTACTTTTACTGAAAGTTATATTTACCGATCGAAAAAACTTTATCGAGATTATTTAAGTAGAGCGAATACCTTTTTCCACGAAATGGTTCATATGTGGTTTGGTAATTTAGTTACAATGAAATGGTGGAATGATTTATGGTTGAATGAAAGTTTTGCAGACTATTTATCCTATTATGCAATGAGTAATGGTAAATTATTTCCAGATTCATTAGAGCATTTTTTCAGTCGAAAAGATTGGGCACTCATGCAAGATCAGCTCTCAACAACGCATCCAATTGTTGCTTCCGCTGAAGATACAATTGAAGCATTTTCAAATTTTGACGGTATTAGTTATGCAAAAGGTGCATCGGTTTTAAAGCAAATGATGTTCTATATAGGTGAAGAAAATTTTAGAAATGGAATTAGAACTTATTTAAAGAAGTATTATGAGAAAACCACGATACTTGATAATTTTCTTTCATGCATGTCTGAAGAGAGTGGAGTAGATATAAACTCCTGGAGTAAACAATGGCTAGAAACGACAGGTGTAAATACATTAAAACCTGTATTAAATAATAATTCTTGCATGGTGCAACAAATACCTTCTGTAAATAATAATCAATTGAGAGATCATGCGATACTATATGAAAACTATTCAATCGTTAATAATAAACCGGCAATTATTGATGAAGGGAAAATATTTATCAAAGGAGAAACATCTGAGTTTGATCTAAATGCAGCTGGAGATTTTTTATTACTTAATGCAAAAGACCATGATTATATAAAAGTATTTTTTGAAAAACGAGATATTGAATTTATTTCTGAACATGTAAGTTCAATTAATGACCGATTTACGCGACGAATTATTTGGGGGAATTTATGGCAAATGGTTAGAGATAATGCATTATCTCCGATTAAATTTCTTGAAATGATTGAAAAACACTTAGTTTTAGAAAAAGATATTACCGTAATTCAAGGCCAATTAACTTCTAAAGCATCTGCCATCATTTCAATATTTCTAACCAAAGAAAACAAAGAAATTTGGTCAAGTAGATTGTTTACTCTTGCTACTGATGTTCTCTCAAATGGAGGAGATGAAGAAACACAATTGACTTGGTTTGATTTATTCCTTACATGTGCGAATGAAAATTCATCCTTAAGTAAAATTAAAGAATTGTTAGATGGTGATATTCATTTTGAAAATTTAACTATTGACCAAGATAAACGATGGAGAATTGTAAATCGTCTATGTGCATATAATTATAGTGACTCATTAACGCTAATTGAAAATGAAAAAAAGAATGACCCCGGTGATTTGGGCGAAAAGAAAGCCTACCTTGCGATAGTTTCTATTCCTGATTTAGAAATCAAATCAAAAAATTGGAATGCATTTATAAATAATAAGGATAAGTTATCAACCGATTTTATGCGTTATGGGATGAGTGGGTTCTTTTGGAATAATCAAACTGAATTGTTATCTCAATTTATTAAACCATTTTTTGATAATTTAGCGAATATTTATAAAGAAAAAGATATGCATTATTCTTCAGCATTTGGAAGTGTATTATTTCCTTCAATATTTGATCCTCAAGTAATTCTCGAGAAAACGGAATTATTTTTAGAACAAAATAAAGATTTACCGAAGTTATGCAAAAAGGGGTTAATTGAAAATTGTGACCATCTGAAGAGAAGAATTCCAATTTTAGAAGGACAGAAATAAGTTAGAACAATAGAATTATGAAAAATATCTGAATATTTACATTTATAAAGTATTTCAAGCTATATATAGTGAAGGAGATTATTGTTCAATGGTTGAAATGTACATTTAAATGGTAAAATATAGCTTTAGGAAAATTTAAGAAAACTTGACATAACAGCGTCAATTTGAAAATATAAAACCACTAATATTTTTTATGAGAAAAAATATTATTCTATTCTAGTCTTTACCTGATAATCTATATATTGATTATCAGTTGTTATAGACTAAATTTTATTATTTTACATTTTATTATTTTACAATTAAAAAAAGCTTGTTCTACAAATTCTAACTTTTATAAGTTTGCACCTTATATTAGACCAATGAAAATAAGACAGACAATTAAAATAAAAAATAATCAAACTGCGGAATCGCTAAGAGCTGATAATCGCATTTGTAGTATTCTAGATATTTTAAACCTGTTTATTTCTTCTCAGAATGAAATTATTATTATTATCGTTCTGATTCTCGTGGTCGTTGTACCGAACGCCTGATTATTTAACAACTTAAAATAAATCAGGATAAAGGTAAGGCGAGACACAATTCCACCTTAGTACATATTTTTACACCTGATTTATGTTGCAATAACATGTTTCGATACATTTTATATATTATATATTTGAAATGAATGGAGTTAATGTAATTTAAAATGAGATCAGATAAAATAAAAAAAGGATTTGAACGAGCACCACACCGCAGTTTATTGCGCGCAACAGGTGTAATTCGTAAAGATTCAGATTTTGACCTACCTTTTATTGGTGTCGCTAATTCATATATTGATTTAATTCCTGGGCATGTTCATCTTCAAGAATTTGGAAAAGTTGCAAAAGAGTCAATTCGTGAAGCAGGTGGTTTACCATTTGAATTTAATACAATTGGTGTAGATGATGGTATTGCCATGGGGCATATAGGTATGCGGTATTCTTTAGCAAGTAGAGAATTAATTGCAGATAGTATTGAAACGGTTGTCCAAGCACATCGATTAGATGGACTAGTTTGTATTACAAATTGTGATAAAATAGTTCCGGGAATGTTAATGGCATCTATGCGTGTCAATATTCCAACAATATTTGTATCAGGTGGTCCTATGAAAGCAGGAGTAACTAAAGATGGTGAAAAAATTGATTTAATTTCTGTATTTGAAGGTGTAGGTAAATTCCAAACTGGAAAAATAAATAGTGATGAATTAAAAGACCTTGAGATAAATGGATGCCCAACTTGTGGGTCATGTTCTGGAATGTTTACAGCAAATTCCATGAATTGCTTACTCGAAGTTCTTGGAATGGCATTGCCAGGGAATGGTTCCATTTTAGCAGTAGATTCTAAAAGATTAGAATTAATAAGGGAATCAAGTAAAACAATTATCAAACTTGTGAAAAAGGATTTGAAACCCCGAGATATTGTTAACAAAGAATCTTTACGAAATGCATTTGCATTAGATATGGCAATGGGTGGAAGTACAAATACAATATTGCATACTTTAGCAGTGGCAAATGAAGCCAAGATTGAATTTGATTTAAAAGAGTTAAATGTAATTAGTCGAAAAACTCCATACCTTTGTAAAGTAAGTCCCGCAACTAAATTTGTACACATGGAAGATGTAAATAATGCAGGTGGAGTATCTGCTATATTAAAAGAATTATCAAAAAAAAAGGGGACATTAGATTTAAGTCGCCCAACCGTTTCTGGTAAAAACTTGGAGCAAGTTTTATTTACAGCAAAAAATCTAAATTCGGATATTATTAGGTCTATAAAAAAACCATTTTCAGAAGAAGGTGGCCTAGCAATTTTATTTGGAAATATCGCTCCTGAAGGATCTGTAGTAAAAACAGGAGCTGTGTGTGAAAAAATGAAAGTACATACTGGTCCAGCAAGAATTTATGAATCGCAAGAAGATGCGGTAAAAGGGATTTTAAATAACGAAGTTAATCCTGGAGAGGTTGTTGTCATTAGATATGAAGGACCAAAAGGTGGACCAGGTATGCCTGAAATGTTAGCTCCTACAAGTAATATAATGGGGATGGGGTTAGGCGAATCTGTCGCTTTAATTACAGATGGGCGTTTTTCAGGAGGAACTCGAGGTGCATGTATAGGGCATATTTCACCAGAGGCAGCTTCAGGCGGACCTATTGCAATCATTGAAAATGGAGATTTAATCACAATTGATATTCCTAATCATAAAATTAATTTAAATATTAGTGATATAGAATTTGCTAATAGAATGAAATATTTAAAACCATTTGAGCAAAAAATTAAACATGGATATCTTGGACGATATGCACGATTAGTAACATCAGCAAATACAGGGGCAGTACTAAAATGAAAAATTATGAACCAAAACGAATCCTTACTGGAGCTGAAATAATTTGGGAATGTTTAATTATAGAAGGAGTTAGAACTGTTTTTGGTTATCCTGGTGGTGCAATTTTACCAACTTATGATGCTTTTTATAAATATAGGAAAAAAATTCATCATGTATTAACAAGACATGAACAAGGTGCAACTCATATGGCAGACGGATATGCAAGAGCAAGTGGCAAGGTTGGGGTAGCAATGGCTACATCGGGGCCAGGTGCAACAAATATGATTACTGGATTAGCAACAGCAATGATGGATTCTTCTCCAATAGTATGTATAACAGGTCAAGTACCTCGGCATTTTATTGGCACGGATGCATTTCAAGAAACTGATATTACCGGTGCAGTAATACCAGTTACAAAGCATTGTTATCTTGTAATGGAAATCAATAAACTTGCTTCTACAATTAGTGAAGCATTTTATCTTGCACGTACGGGAAGACCAGGTCCAATTCTTATTGATATTCCAAAAGATATTCAAAATGAATCTGTTGAATTTGAATATAGTAATAAATTAATTCAAATTCCAGGATATCATTTACCACCAAATCCACCCAATCATCACATAATTAAAGTTATTAAATTAATAAATGAAGCTAAATTCCCAATTATTTTTTGCGGTAATGGTGTTATTTTATCTGGTGCATCATCTGAAATATTAAAATTAGCTGAAAAATCAGGAATTCCAATTGCAACTACTCTCTTGGGTATTGGCGGTGTTCCTGATAGCCATCCTTTAGTTTTAGGAATGATGGGGATGCATGGACATTCTTGGGTAAATCATGCAATTCAAGAAGCAGATTTAATTATTGCATGTGGAATGAGATTTGATGATCGTGTAACTGGAAAATTAAACACATACTCTCCTAATTCAAAAAAAATTCATATTGATATTGATGCATCTGAGTTTAATAAAAATGTTAAAGTAGATATTTCTGTTCATAGTGATTTAAAAATATTTTTAAAGGAATTAAACCCTTATTTAAAAACACACACACATAAAAAATGGTTAAGAAAAATTTCTTTTTGGCGAAAAGAATCACACGGGCGTGATGTTCTTAATAGAAAACATAAAGTTCTTATGGCTGCAGAAGTTATTCGTGAAATTTGGAAAAATACAGATGAAAATACAGTTATAATTACTGATGTTGGTCAGCACCAAATGTTAGAAGCTCAATATTATAATCATGAAAATCCAAGAACTCTATTAACATCAGGGGGATTGGGAACAATGGGTTTTAGTCTTCCAGCTGGTATTGGAGCAAGTTTTCATAGTTTAGAGAATGAAATTTGGATTATTGTTGGCGATGGAAGTATTCAAATGACTATTACAGAACTTGCAACTGCTGTCCAGGAAAATTCAAATATTAATATCGCAATTATTAATAATGGTTATTTAGGTATGGTTCGTCAATGGCAAGAAATGTTTTATGATGCACGATATTCAGAAACACCTATAACTAGCCCTGATTATGTTATAATTGCTGAAGCATACGGATTAAGTGGACAACGCGTTACATCATTTGATGATATTAATTCAGCTATTAAAAAAGCACAAAGTATTAATGGACCAGCCATTATTGAGTTTATTGTAGAAAAAGAAGATTTAGTTTACCCTATGGTGAGTACAGGGGCAGATTTAAATGATATGGTACAGAGACCAAAGAAAGATTATAATTTAAAATCAGATAATAAAAAGGAGTTACTCAATTGAATCAAACACTTATTGCATTCGTGGAAGATAAACCTGGAGTATTAAATAGAATTACAAGTCTATTCAGACGGAGAAATTTTAATATTGATAGTCTTGTAGTAGGTAAGACAGAAAAAAAAAATATTAGTAGAATGACAATAGTAGCAAATGAAAAAAATTCTGAAAAGCGAAAAAATATTTATTTTAATCTTATTAAATTAATTAATGTTATTTTAGTTAAAGATGTAAGTGATATTCCTTGTATTGAAAGAGAATATATTCTTGTTAAAGTTTGTATAAATTCAGAAAACCTTAATAGTTTTAATGAATTAGCTAAAAAATATGGAGCAAGGATTATTGATTTGAGTTCAAATTCCGCAATAATTGAAGCTTCAGAAAGTAAGGATAGAATATCAATACTAATTGATAAGTTAACTCCTTTTAATATAGTTGAAATTATGAGAACAGGGAAAATGGCAATGCAGAAAGGATTAGAACCCAAAAATAAAGAGGTACATAATATTAATGGACAACAAAATTTGACTGATAATCTTTGGGCAACAAAACAATTAAATTCATATTTAAAATAAAAATAAAGGATAAAATGAAAGAGATTAATATAAGTGGGGTATTAGAAAAAATAATTGAAAGAGCAGATTTTCCAATTTTAAAATGCAAGGAAATTCTAGACAAAGAAATTACTACAATACTTGGTTATGGTCCTCAAGGAAGAGGGCAAAGTTTGAATATGAGAGACCAAGGATTTAATATAATTATTGGTTTACGAAAAGGAGATAGTTGGAAAAAAGCAATAGCGGATGGTTGGGTAGATGGTGAAAATCTTTTTGAAATTGAAGAAGCAGTAAAAAGAGGAACAATTATTCAATTTCTATTATCAGATGCAGGACAAATTCAGGCTTGGCCTACAGTGAAAGAAAATTTAGAGCCAGGTAATGCATTATATTTTTCCCATGGATTTGGTATTGTATTTAATGAACATACTAAAATTGAACCACCGAAAAATATTGATGTAATTTTAGTAGCCCCAAAAGGAAGTGGATTAACAGTCCGTACTCATTTTTTAGAAGGAAGAGGGATAAATGCTTCGTATGCAATATACCAAGATTATACAGGCAATGCTCATAATCGCTGTATTGCAACAGCATTTGCTATAGGTTCGGGACATTTATTTGAAACTACATTTAAAAAAGAAGTTCATAGTGATTTAACAGGTGAAAGATGTGTATTAATGGGATTACTTCAAGGTGCATTTTTAGCCCAATTTGAAGTGTTAAGAGAACATGGTCATTCTCCTTCTGAAGCGTACAATGAAACAATTGAAGAGGCCTTACAAAGTCTATATCCATTAGTTGCTGAAAACGGCATGGATTGGATGTATTCCAATTGCTCAACTACTGCACAAAGAGGTGCTTTGGACTGGGCTCCTAAATTTTATAATGTTTTAAAACCAATTATTGAGGATTGTTATCAAAATGTATTAAATGGTAATGAGGCTAAAATTTCAATTGAATCAAATTCAAAAAAAGATTACAGAGAAAAACTTGAAATTGAATTAGAAGCTATTAAAAATCAAGAAATGTGGATTGCAGGAAAACAATTGCGTAAGTTACGACCAGAAAATATATAAATGTCATCAATAAATTATAAATTAGCAATTCTTCCAGGTGATGGAATTGGACCAGAAGTTATGGATTCTGCTTTAAATGTGCTCAATATTGTGAGTAAGAAATTTGATATTTCATTTCAATTTAAGACCTATTTAGTGGGGGGGCATCTATAGATAAATTTGGAATACCAATTACAAATGAAGTTTTATCAGCTTGTAAAGATTCAGATGCTGTTTTGCTAGGTGCTGTTGGTGGTCCCAAGTGGGATAATCAAGAGCAAGAAAAAAAACCTGAAAATGGTTTAATGCAACTTAGAGAAACCTTAGGGTTGTATACAAATCTTAGACCAGCTAAAATATATCCTAGCTTAATTGATGTTTCATCATTGAAACCTGAAGTTATTAAAGGTGTTGATATAATGGTTGTTCGAGAACTTACTGGGGGAATTTATTTTGGAACTCCTCGAGGGATTAATGAAAATGAAGGTTGGAATACTTTGCGGTATACTCGAAATGAGGTAGAACGAATTGCAAAATCAGCATTTGAAATTGCACGATTAAGAGATAATAGAGTTACTTCTGTTCACAAGTCAAATGTTTTAGAAAGTTCACAATTTTGGAAAAATATTATTAAATCAGTGCATTTGGATTATTCTGATGTACAATTAAATGAAATGTATGTTGATAATGCAGCAATGCAATTAGTTAGCAATCCAAAGCAATTTGATGTAATTATTACTCAAAATATGTTTGGAGATATTCTCAGCGATATTACTGGTATGCTTACAGGTAGCTTAGGAATGCTTCCTTCTGCTTCTATAGGAGAAAAATATGCACTATATGAACCTGTCCATGGAACTGCTCCTGAGATTTCAGGACAAAATATTGCTAATCCTATAGCTATGATTGCCTCCGTAGCTATGATGCTTGAAATAACATGCAAATTACCCTTAGCAGCAAAATTTATTAATAATGCAATTGAAGAAATATTAAATGAGGGATATCGCACTACTGAGGTGGCTCTTCCAAGTGATTTTATTTTATCTACAACAGAGTTAACTGAAAAAATAATTAATTTTTTAAACAAAGATATTATTTAAAATAATAAAATGTTAAAAATAGAAAATAAAAAAATTATAGCTAATCTTGATAATCTTAATACGCCGGTTTGCAATTATTTTGATATTCGTAAGGATCAAAAGGGGAAAGAATATATGATTTCATTTGTACGAGGTATAGCTGTTTTGCGATTTGTACTTATGAATAAAGGAACTGCGTTTACAATTAATGAAAGAAAAAAACTAGGACTACAAGGATTACTACCCTCACGTAATTGTACTGAAGATGAACAAATAAAAATGATTTACAAAAGATATTCTCAGCAATTAAATAACTTGGCAAAATATCAATATTTAAGAGGCTTACAAGAACGACATGAAATATTATATTATATTTTAGTTGCACGCTATTTAGAAGAAATGTTACCCATTATTTATACCCCAACTGTAGGCGAAGCTGTAATAAAATTTAGTTCGCTTTATGAAAGTCCTCGTGGATTATCTATTTCTTTAGATAGCTTACCAGATATTCCCGAAATGTTAAAAAATTATCCTCTTACAGATGTACGAATGATTGTAGCAACAGATTCATCTGCAATACTTGGAATTGGAGACCAAGGTTATGGAGGGTTAGCCATAGCAATTGGTAAATTATCTATTTATACAGTTGGTGGTGGTATAAGTCCATATCATAGTATGCCTGCCTGTATTGATGTAGGTACAAATCGTCAGGAATTATTAGATGACCCTGCATATTTAGGAGCAAGACATCCTCGATTAATTGGGAATGATTATTTAGAATTTTTGGATAAATTTGTTAATGCTGTTACAACAAAGTGGCCTGATGTAATTATTCAGTGGGAAGATTTATCTAAAGAAACTGCATTTATGGTATTAGATCGCTATAGAGATAAATTCCCATCTTTTAATGATGATATACAAGGTACTGGTGCGGTAGCATTATCTGGAATTAAAACTGCTTGTCGAATTAAAAAGGAAAAAATAATAAATCAAAAATTTATTATATTGGGTGCTGGTGCCGGTGGTATTGGCGTTGCATGGGCAATCATTAACGATCTTATTCGTAATGGAATGACAAAGGTTGAAGCAAAATCTCATGTATTAGTCTTTGATTCTAAAGGATTACTTTTGGATGATTGTAAACACTCTCCCTACAAACAACCTTATACGCAACCTAAAAGTATAATGAATAAATGGCCTAATTCAGTCAGCCGTAAGGATATTGTTGAAATAATTAAATATGAACAAATAACCGCTATTTTAGGACTTAGTGGCCAAGCGGGTGTTTTTAATAAACAGGTTGTTGAAGCATTAATGAAAAATACATGTCAACCCATTATTTTTCCATTGTCTAATCCAAATAGTCATAGTGAAGGAATTCCTTTAGATATATTAAAATGGTCAAATGGAAAAGCCCTTATTGCAACAGGTAGCCCTTTTAAACCTGTTTCAGTAAATGGAATAAAAATCCAAATTGGACAAGGTAATAATGCATTTATTTTCCCTGGACTAGGATTGGGAGCAATTTTATGTCATGCAAAAAAAATTAGTAATGCAATGATTCTTAGTGCTGCTGATGCTTTAGCAGATTATACAAAAAATAATTTTTCTGATAAAGAATATCTATTTCCACCAATTTCAAAATTACAGGAAGCAAGTATTTATGTTGCTGAAAATGTTATTAATACCGCAAATGCAGAAGGACTATCTAGAAAATCATACCCAGAGACAATAAACTTAAAAGAATTAATATACAAGCATATTTGGAAGCCTACTTATTTACCAATTGTAACAGAAGAACAATTTAATCAAATTAGAAAGACATAATAATGAAAGAAAAAATAATCATTTTTGATACTACTCTACGAGATGGTGAACAATCTCCAGGTGCTTCGTTAAATGTAAATGAAAAAGTAGAAATAGCTCACCAACTAGTAAAGCTCAATGTTGATGTAATTGAAGCAGGTTTCCCTATATCTTCTATGGCACAATTTGATGCAGTTCAACAAATTTCAAATTCTGTAGATGCAGTAATAACAGGATTAGCGAGAGCAATAGATGCTGATATTAAGTCTGCTGGTGATGCACTGCAAAATGCAAAAAAAAAGCGTATACATACATTTATTGGAACCTCCGATATTCATATAAATGGAAAATTTGAAGATTTACGATATGGACATAATATAAATGAAAAGCGTAAGACTATAATAAAAATGGCTTGTAATGCTGTGAAATATGCAAAAACCTTTACAGATGATATAGAGTTTTCTCCAGAAGATGCTGGTCGTACTGATATTGGTTTTTTAGCTGAAATTATTTATGCAGTAATTGAATCGGGAGCAACTACAGTTAATATTCCTGATACTACAGGTTATACAATGCCTCACGAATTTGGAATGAAAATTAATGAATTGAAACAAAAAGTGAGTAATATTAACAAAGCCGTTATTAGTGTGCATTGTCATAATGATTTAGGATTAGCAGTTGCAAATTCTATGAATGCTATTTCAAATGGAGCAAGGCAAATTGAATGTACAATAAATGGTATTGGAGAGAGGGCAGGAAATGCCTCGCTTGAAGAAGTTGTTATGGCTCTCAAAGTTCGTTCTGATTATTGGGATTTTTATACAGATATTAAAACAGAAGAAATATATAATTCCAGTTGTCTTGTTTCTAGATTTACAGGTATACTGATTCAACCAAACAAGGCAATTGTTGGTGAAAATGCTTTTTCACATGAAGCAGGGATTCATCAGGATGGAATTTTGAAAAATAAAAATACTTATGAGATAATGGTTCCATCATCTGTTGGAATTACCCAAAATAAAATTGTCTTAGGGAGACATTCAGGGAAACATGGATTATCATCTCGTTTAGAAACTCTTGGATATTCACCATCAAAAGAGAAACTGAATAATGTTTATCAACGTTTTTTAGAATTAGCTGATAAGAAAAAAGAAGTCTATGATGAAGATTTACGAATCCTAATGGGTAAAAAAAGTAATTCTAATGCTGATTATTTTAAATTAGAATATTTACATGTTAATATTGGAACAAGTATTATTCCGACAGCAACTGTTCGAATAGAGTATGAAAATAAAATAGTGGAAGAATCATCTACTGGAGATGGTCCTGTTTCAGCATGTATTGGAGCAATTAAAAGAAGTATAAATATTAAAGAATCTTTAACGATGGAGCATTACCAAGTTAGGTCAATTTCAGTAGGGAAAGAAGCACAAGGTGAAGTAATTCTTCGATTAAGATCAAAAAATGGGAGGTATTCAGGAAGGGGTATTTCAACAGATACAATAGAAGCCAGTGCTATTGCCTATCTTAATGCTTTAAATAAGTTTGTTGCATTAGAAAATAAAGATACTTCTTTTAAAACGAATTAATAAAAGGAATTATGGCAGGAAAAACATTATATGATAAGCTATGGGACTCTCATCTTATTCATGAAAATTCAGATGGAACAAATTTAATTTATATAGATCGTCAACTTATACACGAAGTAACTTCACCACAAGCATTTGAAGGATTACGAATTGCAAATCGTAAAATTTGGAGAAATTCTGCAAATTTTGCTGTCCCAGATCATAATATACCAACAAAAGATAGATATTTAGGAATAACAGATCCAATTTCAAAATTGCAAGTAGATACATTATCGACTAATTGTTCTGAATTTAAAATAAAAGAATTTTCTATGAATAATCCATCACAAGGGATTGTCCATATTATTGGTCCAGAGCAAGGATTAACATTACCAGGAATGACAATTGTTTGCGGAGATTCTCATACATCTACCCATGGCGCATTGGGTGCACTTGCATTTGGAATAGGTACTTCTGAGGTAGAACATGTACTTGCAACACAATGTTTAATTCAAAAAAAATCTAAAAATATGTTGATAAATATTAATGGATTATTGAATTATAATGTTACAGCAAAAGACATAATTTTATATATTATTGGGAGAATTGGAACTGCTGGAGGGACTGGTTATGCAATTGAATTTAGTGGACAAACCATTCAAAGTCTAAGCATGGAGAGTAGGATGACCATCTGTAATATGACCATAGAAATGGGTGCTCGTGTAGGAATGATTGCAGTTGACCAAAATACAATCGAATATTTACAAAATAGAACTTATGCACCATCCGGTTTAAATTGGAAAAAAGCAGTAACATCTTGGGAAAATTTAAAAAGTGATAAAGATGCAAATTATGATAAAATAATTGAAATTGATTGTTCAAAAATTAATCCAATGGTTACCTGGGGTACATCTCCTGAGATGGTCACTAATATTAATGGAATAATTCCTTTTCCTAAAAATGAGAAATTGACTAGGTCATTACAAAATGCATTAGATTATATGGGATTAAAATCTGGAACTGCAATTAAAGATATAAAATTAGATAAAATATTTATTGGATCATGCACTAATGCTAGAATAGAAGATTTAAGAATTGCATCAAAAATTGTTAAGGGTAAAAAAATTGCAAAAAATATAAAATTAGCAATGGTTGTTCCTGGTTCTGGTCCTGTTAAAAAACAAGCTGAATTAGAAGGATTGGATGATATATTTATTAAAGCTGGATTTGAATGGCGAGACCCAGGATGTTCTATGTGCTTAGCAATGAATGACGATTTTTTAGAAATTGGTGAAAGATGTGCATCAACTTCAAATCGTAATTTTGAAGGTCGTCAAGGAAAAGGTGGTCGTACACATCTTGTTAGTCCAATAATGGCAGCATCTGCAGCAATTGAAGGACATTTTATAAATGTATCAGAATTAAGGAAAGATAAGCAATGAAAAAAATCAAATTATGGGAAGGTATTGTTGCTCCTCTTGATAGACAAAACGTGGACACTGATGCAATTATTCCAAAACAATTTTTAAAGTCAATATATAGAACCGGATTAGGGAATTACCTTTTTGATGAGTGGCGATATTTAGATTATGGTGAACTAGGACAAGATTGTAGAAAACGCCCTATAAATAAAGAATTTATACTTAATAAAAATAGATTTAAAAATTCAAGTATTCTGCTGTCGAGGTCTAATTTTGGTTGTGGCTCTAGTAGAGAGCATGCTCCTTGGGCATTAGAAAATTTTGGCTTTAAAGTAATAATTGCTGAGAGTTTTGCAGATATTTTTTATAATAATTGTTTTAAAAATAGTATTCTTCCAATCACTCTATCATCAGTTATAATAGATAATTTATTTAATCTAACATGGGATAATTGGGGATTTACTTTAAAAATTGATTTGAAAAATCAAACTATTACAAACCCACTATTGAAAACAATACAATTTGATATTGAAGAATTTAGAAAAATGGCTCTAATTAAAGGTTTAGATGAAATAGGGCAAACACTAATTTATTCTGAAGAAATAAAAAAATTTGAAAAAAAACATAAAATTGAAAATCCATGGTTATTTAATATATTATGATTAATAATAATTTTGATCAATCAATCGAATTATTTGACACTACCTTGCGTGATGGCACTCAGGGTGAAGGTATCAATTTATCTGTAGATGATAAATTACAAATAGCTTCTCGTTTAGATGAATTTGGGATTAATATAATAGAAGGAGGATGGCCTGGAAGCAATCCTCGAGATATGGAGTTTTTTAAACGAAGTAAATCAGAATTAAAATTGAATCAAGCGTCGTTATGTGCATTTGGCTCAACAGCAAGATCTCTTTATGCAATTGATTCAGATAAAAACCTAAATGAATTATTAAAATCAGAAACTGAATTTGTATCAATATTTGGGAAATGTTGGTCTCTTCATTCACAACAAGGATTAGGATTATCTCCTAATGAAAATGCAGAATTAATTTATCGTTCTATAGAATTTTTAGTTAAAATGGGTAGAAAAGTTATTTTTGATGCCGAACATTTTTTTGATGGTTTTAATCAATCTACTGAATTTACCGTAAAAATGATAAACTCAGCAGTTGAAGGTGGCGCTAAAGTAATAGTTTTATGTGATACAAATGGAGGAACACTTCCAGATGATATTGAAAAAGCAACACAATTTATTACAAACAAATTTAATGTAAGAATTGGTATTCATGCACATAATGATGGAGGATTAGCAGTTGCCAATACTTTAACTTCGGTTAAAGCGGGAGTTACACATATACAAGGAACAATAAACGGCGTTGGCGAAAGATGTGGGAATGTAAGTTTGAGTTCAGTGATTCCAAATTTAATACTTAAAATGAAAAGAAAAACAAAACAACCCTTAATACTTAAAAATTTAACTTCGATTAATAATTATATTTACGAAATTATGAATATTCATCCTGATGATAAAGCTCCATTTGTGGGTAAGTCTGCATTTGCACATAAAGGTGGAATTCATGTTAGTGCAGTAATAAAAAATCCTGAAATGTATGAACATATTATTCCTTCATTAATTGGAAATAATCAACGAGTATTAGTTTCGGATCTTTCAGGGAAAAGTAATATTAATTATAAAGCTAAAGAATTGAATATTTCATTAGAAAAAAATACTACTTTAACCCGAAAATTAGTTCAAAAAATAAAACTACTTGAATTTGAAGGCTTTCAGTTCGAATCAGCAGAAGCATCATTTGAAATAATGTTAAAAGAAGCATTAGGAGAATTTACGCCCTATTTTGAAGTATTAGATTCACGAATTACAATAAATTATAACCCAAAAGGTCTTCCTAGAGTAGATGCAATGCTAAAAATTTATGTTAATGGTGAAATTGATCATACAATTGCAGACGGTAACGGGCCTGTTAATGCTTTAAACTCTGCCTTGAAAAAATCATTACAACGATTTTTCCCTGAATTAGAAAATGTAAAATTAACAGATTATAAAGTTAGAGTACTCAATGGAATGCAGGGAACAGAATCTAAGGTGAGAGTATTAATTGAAAGTTCTGATGGTGAAAATAGTTGGACCACGGTTGGAGTTTCAGTGAATATAATTGAGGCGAGTTGGCAAGCATTACGGGATAGTTTTAATTATAAATTATTAAGATCTAAAATTGAAAGAAAAAAATATGTCAAATCATTGTGAATTAATTTGGGTAAATGGAAAATTTATTCCATTTAAGAATGCAACTACACATGTAATGTCACATACTCTACATTATGGAAGTGGAGTATTTGAAGGAATTAAATGTTATAAAACGGAATTAGGACCCGCAATTTTTAAATTAGATGAACATATTAATCGTCTTTATTCATCAGCAAATATTTATAAAATAAAAATACCTTTCTATCCTGATGAATTAATTCAGGCTTGTATTGACTTAGTAAAAAAAAATAATATTGAAAGCGGTTATATTCGCCCAATAATTTATTTTGGGTATGATAGTTTAGGAGTGCATCCAAAAAAATGTCCTGTAAATGTCTCCATAGCAATGTTTAATTGGGGTGCATATCTTGGAAAAGATGCGCTAGAAAAAGGTATAAGTGTTACTATTTCTCCATGGCGAAAATTTCACTCCTCTTCTTTTCCAACTGTTGCAAAAGCTAATGGGCAGTATCTCAATTCACTTTTAGCCGTTCAGGATGCACATGAAAAGGGATATGATGAAGCATTATTATTAAATCAAGAAGGTACAATTGCAGAAGGTGCTGGTCAAAATATATTTTTAGTAAAAGATAATGAGCTTTTTACTAATTCAGAAGATTCTTGTATATTGATGGGATTAACAAGAGATACAATTATTGATTTGGCTAAAGATAATAATATCCCATTAAATATTGGGCGGCTATCTTTGGGGCAATTATTTAATGCTAATGAAGCCTTTTTTTGTGGGACTGCTAGCGAAATTACCCCAATCTGTAGCGTTGATGGACGGTTAATAGGGTTTGGGAAGCCTGGAGAAACTACTCGAAAATTACAAAATTTATATTTAGATATTATCCACGGTAAAGAGAAATTATATAATCATTGGTTAACCTATATTTAAAAATAGAAATAAACTACGAGTCAATCTCTAATACATAGCCATTATGTTTACGAATATTGAGGACAGTATTATCATCAAAAATGAGATATTGTCCTTTTATTCCCATAATTCTGCCTTCAATAATATTATGTTTGTCAAATCCAATACTTTTCACTTTTTGAGGAAATTCCAAAACAGGATAGGATAATTCAATAATTTCTTCATCGATAGATTCAAATTGCTGTAATTGAGGATTTAGTTTTTCAATAAGTTCTGATTTTTTATCATAGAGATCAATATCTTCTAAAATTTGATTTTTCAACATTCGTTGCCATGCAGTTCTGTCTGAAATAAATTCCTTCATTGCGACTTCAATTACACCCGCAATATAACGGTTTGGAGTTTCAGCAAATTTAATTGCAAAGCTTGCACCTTGATCTATCCATCGTGTTGGAATTTGTGTTGAACGAGTAACCCCAACTTTAATACCACTTGATACGGCTAAATATACAAAATGAGGTTGAAGACAGTGCTTTTCGGCCCAATCCATATCTCTAGCATTACCGATTTGAGCTTCACATAATTCAGGCCTTAAAATACATTCGGATGTTTCGGGGCTATTAATAAAACAGGGGTAACAAAACCCCTGTGCAAATGATTTATTTATTTTTCGCTCACACAGAATACACAAGATTTCTTTTAACCATTTAAATCGAACATATTTTCCAATAAATTGATTCATCGGCAGTAAATCTTCACCAATCGGAAGTTCATATTGAATAGGTGAGTGAAGTTCGGTTCTCATTTTTATAATCGGTCCAGTGTGCAACATATCTCAAATTATTACACTTATTTACAATAAACCAAAAATCATTTAGGTTTTATTAATGTAGTTTATTATAAATTTTCCCCACTTATGACAAACAAAAAAACGAAATTAATCATTGTAGAGTCGCCTTCCAAAGCGAGAACATTACGAAAATTCTTAAAAGATGGCTATGAAATAGAAGCATCTGTTGGACATATCCGGGATTTAGCAAAAAAAGATTTAGGTGTGGATATCGATAATGACTTTAAAGCAAGCTATATTGTTTCCACAGATAAAAAGAAGGTTGTTAAAAATTTAAAAGATAAGCTTAAAAATGCCTCTGAACTTTATTTAGCAACTGACCCTGACCGAGAAGGGGAAGCAATATCCTGGCATATAATTGAAGAATTAAAACCAAAAATTCCGGTTAAGCGACTTGTATTTCATGAAATAACAAAAACTGCAATTTTAACTGCATTTGACCATACTCGAGATATTGATACTTCGTTAGTCAATGCACAGGAAGCCCGACGAATTTTAGATAGGTTATTTGGATATTTAGTTTCAAAGAAATTATGGTTAAATGTTAAAGGAAGCCTTTCAGCGGGCAGAGTACAAAGCCCTGCAGTAAAGTTGGTTGTAGATAAAGAGAAAGAAAGAGCTTTATTTAAGTCTCGTGAGTTTTGGAAAATTAAAGGTGAATTTGATTCAAACAATACTTCATTTGAAGCTGATTTAATTCAGGTTGATGAAAAAGGAATTGCCACTGGAAAAGATTTTGAGAAAAGAACGGGCGAATTAAAATCATTAAATAAAATTGCATTAGATGAAAAATTGGCAAAATCGCTCGTAGATCAATTTAAAAAAGATAAGTGGGAAGTATCTTCAGTTGAACAAAAACCATTTACTTCAAACCCAATGCCTCCATTTATTACTTCTACACTTCAACAGGATGGTGTTCGAAAATTAAGAATGAGTTCAAAAAGAGTGATGATGGTTGCTCAGAAATTATACGAGGCAGGATTAATCACCTATATGAGAACGGATTCTACTGTACTTTCCGGTGAGGCAATAAAAGCAACACGAAATGAAATAAACAACTTGTATGGTGCAGGCTATTTACCTGAAAAACCACGTCAATTTAAAAGCAAAGTTAAAAACGCACAAGAGGCACATGAAGCAATTCGGCCTGCTGGTTCAAAATTTAAAAATCCGAATGATTTACAAAATCAATTAGAAGCGGATGAATGGAAATTATATGACTTAATTTGGAAACGAACAATGGCAAGTCAAATGATGCCAGCCAAATTATTAAAAACAACAGCTAAAATTTCTAATGGAAATGCTATATTTGAGGCAAAAGGGCAAGTTGTTGAATTTCCAGGATATTTTAAAGTATATGTAAAAGGAACTGATGGTGCGGATGCAGATAATAAAGAAAAGATACTTCCTGAATTAAAATCAGGTCAAAATATTGATGCAAATGATTTTGATGCCATTCAAAGTATTACAAAGGCGACACCTCGCTTTACAGAAGCAACTTTAATAAAAGAATTAGAAAATTTAGGAATTGGACGTCCTTCAACTTATGCGGCAATCATGGATAAAATCCAACAACGAGGTTATGTTCGCCGAGTTAAAGGAGCTATGATACCAACATTTGTGGCTTATGCTGTTATTCAGTTTTTAGAAAAATATTTTGAAGACCTTGTTAATTTGCAATTTACTGCTGGATTAGAAGATACACTTGATAGTATCTCACGAGCTGAAAAAGAAGCGATTGCATTTTTAAATCATTTCTATTTTGGAGAAGGAGCACATAAAGGATTAAATGATTTATTAGAACAGGAATTTGATAAAGATATTTCAAAAACCATTATCCATTATCCAAAAAATGGAATTCCAGAAACTCAAATTAAAGTAGGACGATATGGAGTTTATATTCAACAAGGTGATAAAAGAGCAACACTACATGAAGATGTTATTCCTGCTGATTTTAAAACAGAACATATAACTGAAATTTTATCTTTAAAAGAAAAACAACCTGAATCAATGGGTGAATTTAATGGAGAGGAAGTATTTCTAAAACGAGGACGATTTGGACCTTATATTCAAGCGGGTAAAAAAATGAAATCATTATTACCTGGTATGAATGAAGAGGATGTAACTGAAGAAATTGCAAAAGCAATTATTTCACTTCCTGTTGATTTAGGGAAACATCCTGAAACAGGAGAGTCCGTAATAAAAGATATTGGACGATATGGCCCCTATGTAAGATCAGGACGAAGTAATGGGTCTATTCCAGCAGAAATTAATTTACTTGAAGTTAATTTTGAACAAGCAATTTCCTTTTTAAAAGCAAAAGCTTCAGGACCAAAAGTATTAAAAGAATTAGGGAAAGATGCTGATGATAAAGCAATTGAAGTAAAAGATGGACGATATGGAGCTTATGTGACTAATGGAAAAATTAATGCCACTATTCCAAAAGGAACTGATCCAAATTCGATTACATTGGAACAAGCTTTAGAAATGATTAAAGTTAAAATTGCTAAAGGGCCTGTAAAGCGAAGAGTTAAACGAAAGAAAAGTAAGTAATTATTTTTCAATTCACTCTGTTTTGTATTAAATAATTTATTTATAATTTGAAAGAAATTTATGAACAATAAAATGGAAAAAGTCATATCACTTGCAAAACAGCGAGGATATGTTTTTCAAAGTAGCGAGATTTATGGTAGTTTAAAATCGGCTTATGATTATGGTCCATTAGGCGTAGAATTGAAACGCAATTTAATGAATGAATGGTGGCGATCAATGGTGCATGAACGAGAAGATGTCATTGGGATAGATGCCTCCATTATTATGCACCCAAAAGTTTGGAATGCATCTGGGCATTTATCTGGCTTTTCTGATCCACTTGTCGATTGTTTAATTAGTAAAGAGCGGTTTAGGGCGGACAAGGCACCTACACCAACTTCTGGAGATGAACTCCCAATTATATGCAATGATAAAGGTCAAGCGAAACAATATCAAAAATCAATTGAAAAACGATTTGGAATTGAAATTAGAAGAAATGGGAAAGTGCTTGAAGGTTTACGCGTTATTGACGATTCAACATTTGGATATTTTGAAAAAGATAGTGATGATGCAAATCAAACTTTTCCATATAGAGGTTATGTAAGTCCAACATTTGGTAGCCCTTTTTTAAGTGATGAACGGCAATTTAATTTAATGTTTCGTTCTCAACTTGGACCTGTTGATTCAATTGGTGATTTAACTTCATTTATTGAAAAAAACCCGGATTTAAAAGGTAAAGAATTACGAAAAGGTATTGAAAAAGTAATTAAGGATACTGCTGTTTATTTACGCCCTGAAACAGCACAGGCAATGTTTGTTCAATTTTTAAATTGCCAGCAATCAATGTCAATGAAGGTTCCCTTCGGAATTGCACAAATGGGGAAAAGTTTTAGAAATGAAATTACGACGGAGCATTTTATATTCCGTTCTTGTGAATTTGAACAAATGGAAATGGAATTTTTTGTTGAACCTGGAACACAGAAAAAATGGCTGGATTATTGGAGAGACAAACGGCTAAATTGGTGGAAATCATTTGCAAATAATCCGGATAAATTTATTTATAGAGCTCACGACAAAGATGAGCTTGCTCATTATGCAGATGCCTGTTATGATATTGAATATGAATATCCATGGGGGTTTGATGAGCTTGAAGGTGTTGCAAGTCGAACCGATTATGATCTAAAAAAGCATGCAGAACATTCAGGTGCAAAATTGAGCTATTTTGATCCTCAAAAACAAGACCCACAAACGGGTAAAAATGGATGGAGATACACACCTTTTGTAATTGAACCAGCCGCAGGGGCAACTCGTGGATTATTAGTTTATTTACTTGATGCTTACCATGAAGAGACAGTACAAGATGCAAAAGGAAACGACTCTATTCGTAAAGTGATGAAAATTCATCCAAAATTGGCTCCAATTAAAACAGCTATTTTACCATTAGTTAAAAAAGAAGGACTTCCTGAAATTGCTCGAGATATTGTTTCAAATTTCTTTAAAGCAGGAATTAATACTAAATATGATGAACAGCATGCCATTGGAAAACGCTATCGCCGACATGATGAAGCAGGAACACCTTTTTGCTTAACGATTGATGGGCAAACGAAGGAGGATGGCACAATTACAATTCGTGATCGCGATACAATGAAACAGGACAGAATTCCTGCAGAAAAAGCATTAGAAGTCGTTAAAACTAGATTGGGAGTGGTTTAAATCTCAGTTAGAAAAAATAATCTATAATTAATACTTAACCAAACTTCCGGGTAATTATATTTTTCATATTGAATGTGATGATAATTATTTACCCATGTGTAACCAATTTTAGATTTTAATTCAATTTTTTTGCTCATAAAACTATTTTTATAGTGAAAAAAAATAGAAGTTGAATTCTCAATAATATTGGGTAAGGATTCATCCCAAGTTTTTTCATATTCCAAGATATAACTATTTCCCCTATTAATTTGATTTATTAAAATTTTACCATTTTTCCATTCAAAATCTACAAAAATTGCTTCAGCATTTGACCCCAAATAATGTCCAACATGACGATAAAAATAATGAGTTTGAGGAAATTCAATTTTTTCAACAAAGGTGTATGTTAAATCCTTAGAATTGTCTGAAACTTGGTAATTATATAGCCAACGATCCGTACTTAAATATTCAAATTGTAATTTTGAATTATCCAATCCCAATGGATTATAAATTTTAAATCCTGTTTGTAAACCCATTGCAAGTCTAGACTCTCTTGGTACTTCTCCTTGTTGTTCAATTAAATAAAAATCGATTTCGTCAATAGCAATAGATAAAAATCCACTTATATTTCTATGTGGTACAAATTCTAAATCAAACGAAGTTAAGATATTGACTAAATCTGCATTTGTAACTTGGTGATATACTATTAAAGGATTTAAATAATTCCATTTCAAATAACTATTTATTATCATCAGTTCACTTCCAGCAATCCTAAAATATGGTGGTAAATCTAAAGAAACTCGATGCGCTAATAAATATTTAGGTAATTTAGACTCATTCAAATTGCCCATAGAGATATTATTTAAAGGCATCATATAATTATAAAATTTGAAATATTTTCCAAAATTGACAGATGCTCTAAAAACATCTAATGGAGGTAGTTCATTGCCTAATAATAGTTTCCCATGATTCCCCAAACCTAATGTTGCTCGGGAACGGCCAGAATTCAATAATAATGGTCCAAATCGAAATGTTCCATAAGCATGTTGATTGAAATTATTTTCAATTTCATGAAAACTATTTGCAAAATGATGATCACCCTCTAATAATCCAATCCAATTTTCACGCAGACCAAATTTTGAAGAAAAGTAAAAATATTTCCAATAGGATGAATTGATTTGAATCGAAAAATAATCTCCTCTTTCGTTATACTTTGTGTGAAAGTCTCTATCTCGGAAGACATTGAAAAAGAGTGAATCTTCTTGGAAATGAGAATTTCTGGGATGGAATAGATAATCCATTCCAGAAGTTATTTCTATAGTCGGTGTAAATGATGCTTGGGATAAATCAACTTTTTCATATTGGACATGTATGAGCATTGATTCAATTTTATTTATTAATTCTAATTGGTATTCAGTAGGATTGGGATATATGTGTTTCCAATTTTCTAAATCCTCTTTTACATCTGCAATTGTATAAAATGAGCCAACCGCTGTTGGTAATTGTTTTGAACTTAAATATAAACGCTCAATTAGGATTGCAATTTTATCATTTTTCTGGACAAACTCAAGTGAATGAATTATTGGCTGTGAAGTATTTTTTACCCCCAATAAAAAAGACATGGCTATAAAAATGCTAAGAATTCTCACAAAAAAATCCTTTTAGTTTTCATCAATATTATTTTCAATTAATTTTATATCAAATCCAAGGTGCAATAGTAATAATAAGAAGATGTATAACTTGTAGTCAATTTTCATAAATAGTTAAAAGCCTAAAAAAAATGGAAAATAATTTTATAATTACAAAGAGAATTTAAATCAATTAATAAACCTGTGCCAAATAAAATTTAAAATCGGTATAATTAAAAAATAATCAAATAATTCAAATCATTAATAAAAGATATAATCTTCGTAAATTAGCTTTACTTTATTTAATGAAAGATTACACAAATGATAAAATTTAAAAGCTATTATATTCAATCAATAATTATCTTGTTGGGGGTTGGATTTTTGTTTGGTCAATGCCCTAGTTCTGAAAATTCAGATTATGGTGACTGTTTAATGGTCATTGGATGGACATGGAATGGAACAGATTGCTCTACCCTTTCAGGTTGTGGTCCCATAAATTCAGAGGGAATTGATAATTCCGAATGGTTTTATAATGATTATAATTCCTGTATTAATACTTGTGATGTAGAATATATGCTCGGTGATGTCAACTATGATGGTAGTTTAAATGTAATTGATATTGTTTTAATTACCAGCTATATAATTGGTAATACTTCATTCACACTTGACCAAATATTAACGGGAGACCAAAGTGAAGATGGTCAATTAAATGTCGTTGATATCGTAATTTTAGTAAATTATATATTGAATGGAATTCCCCAAAGAGATACTTGGAAAATAATTTCTGAAGATATCTTTGAGCCAAAATGTGCAAATGCCTGTCATGAATCTGGGGCATTTTTTGCTGAACAATCAGACTTAATTTTAACACCAGATGTTGCATATCAACAATTAATAAATCGAATACCAAAAAATGAATCGGCATGGGCAGATGGGTTAGTCTTATTAAGTTCTGAAGGTGGCCAACCTGGAGAAATTCAGAGTTTTTTATGGGAAAAAATAAATATACCTAACAGTGCTCATTATTTTGATGATCATCCTTATTATGGTGAGTTAATGCCATTGGGTGGACCTTATTTATCGAATGGTGAACTTGCATTTATTAAGGACTGGATTTATGCAGGTGGACCAGAAACAGGAGTTGTTTCAGAAGAGGAATTATTATTAGATAATTCAGTTTGGGAAACCCCTCCATTTGCACCTTTAGATCCTCCAGAAAATGGCATCCAATTTCATGTAGGTCCGTTTGAAATATGGGATGGATATGAAAGAGAAATATTTTCATACCAACCAATTAGTAATGATGAATATGTATATATCAATCAATATGAAATTTTATTAAGTCCAGGGTCGCACCATTTAATTTTTTATACATATCCACTTAATGCAAGTGTGAGCCAATTACCAGTAGAATGTGAAGCATACATTGAAGAATTTCCGCCACCACCTTATGAATTACGAGATCTACATAACGAATATGGAAATTTTAACTATCAAACACTTTGCTATATGGGGTTACAAACATTTTTTGCAGGTTCTCAGTGGCCGTATGTAAATTACCATTTTCCACCAGGAGTTGCAATTCGAGTACCACCAAGTTTTGGAGTGGATGTAAATTCTCACTTTCTTAATTATTCTGGTGATACGCCAATAGGTGAATTATATGGAAATTTTCATTTTGTTGAAGAAAGTGAAGTAGAACATATTGCTGATATATTTATGTTAAATAATAATGATATAGACTTACCGCCAAACCAAACAACAACACTTAATAGAACTTTTATGTTTCCAGAACAATTTAATGCTGGCTTTTTAGACAATGGTTCAGTTGATGATATTGACCATTTAAATATTTTCCAACTTTTTTCACATGCACATGAACGAATGGTTCGATTTGATATTAAATTAATTGGAGGAGAAAATGATGGACAAATTATTTATACTGCATTAGATTGGGAACATCCCCCAATTTTAGAATTAAATCCGCCTCTTGTTTTAGAGCAAGGTATGGGATTAGAGCTTGAAGCCACCTATATTAATGATACAAATCAATCAATTCATTTTGGATTATTGGGTGCAGATGAAATGATGATATTATTTGGAACCTATTATACGGATTGATAAATGGTTATAAATATTCGTCCAGAAATTCAATTAATAGGTGATACAATAATATCAACACGGCGTGATATTCATAAACATCCTGAATTATCTTTTCAAGAACATCGTACAGCTGAATTAGTTGCAACAAAATTATCTTCATTAGGAATAGAATTCCAAAAAGGTATTGGTAAAACAGGGGTTATTGGTGATTTAATTGGAAATGGTGATGGACCAACAATTGCTTTACGTGCAGATATGGATGCATTACCCATTCAAGAAACAGGTGATGTTTCATATAAATCTGTAAATAATGGTATTATGCATGCCTGCGGACATGATGGACATGTTGCGATGTTATTAGGTGCTGCTGAAATTCTTTCTAAACAAAAAAATAAATTAAACGGAAATGTTCGGTTTATTTTTCAACCCGCAGAAGAAGGTGAAGCTGGAGCAACATATATGCTAGAGGATGGAGTATTAAATGGTGTTGATCAAATTTATGGAGTTCATTTATGGAATTATCAAAAAACGGGTACAATTGGGATTAAACCTGGACCAATAATGGCAGCCGCAGATGAGTTTGAAATAACGATTACTGGAAAAGGTGGACATGGTGCTGCACCTCAAGGAACTCAGGATGCAATTGTAATTTCAGCTCATTTAATTCAAGCATTGCAAACTATTGTAAGCCGAAATACAAATCCATTAGAAAGTACCGTTGTTACAGTTGGGCAGATTAATGGTGGTTATAATTTTAATGTGATAGCCGATAAAGTTGTATTAAGTGGGACAACAAGAGCATATTCTGAAGAAAATATTCAATTAATAAAAAGAAGGTTAAATGAAATTATTGAAGGAACTAAAAAGACCTTTAATTGCAAAATTGAATTAAATTATATGGATGGTTACCCACCAACAATTAATGATGATAAATGTGCAGAAAATGTATTAAAATCTGCAAAGAAAATTGTTGGAGAAGGTGCTGGAGATCCATACTTATCAATGGGTGGTGAAGATTTTAGTTATTTTTTACATAAAAAACCGGGAGCATTCTTTTTTGTCGGTTCTGCACCAAAAGATCTAGAACCGATGTCAACTCCACACCATTGTTCTCATTTTGATATTGATGAAAATGCCTTACTTATAGGGTCAAGTTTATTTGTGCAACTAATTGAAGATTTGTTAATTAAAAACTAAAAAAATATTGTCTATAGAAAAAATAAATTAGTAATATATGGTTAGTTAACTTAACAATAATTAACAGAAAGGGGGGTATATATTGAAAAACGACAAACGAAGTCGGGAAGTTACCTCTATAGGTGAAAGATAACCTTTTGAGGTATATTCTCAAGGGGCTTCCAGTCATCGGGTACCGGGTTACTCAAACCCCAGACCCATTAAAGTAAAAAGGGACAGCTTAACTGTCCCTTTTTTTATGTTTTAATTTTTTCATAGTATCTTGTTTTAGTTTTTTTCGATTTGGATTTATTTCTTTTTTATTATTTATTGTAAAAGAATTAAATGGAAAATATTTTATACTCATTATTGTAATAAATATACTTACTAAAAAAATGATGATGATAAATGAAACCATTTAAAGATTAATCTAATTTAGTTGTTAATTCTCGTTTTAGTTTTTTGGAAATTTTATTTGATAATTCAGTTATCATTGATCCTTTAGATGGTGCAGTTTCAGCTTCTTTTCTAATTAAACTTTTAAGTTGATAGCTTAAAGCTCTTTTGTCTCCAGTATAAGTTGCCCACTCATATTCAAATTTAAATTCTTCTTTAATTGAATTGCTGTATAAGATTTTTGCTGATTCAACATCTAATAGCGTTGCAGATACAGACATATTTGCAGTTCGGGTGATTTTATATATTTTGGCTTTAGCTCTTACATCTCCTTTAATTGCTCGTTTTTTTTGTTTTCCATTATCATCTGTATAATACTCATAATCAATGGTAACTCGCTTTTTAAACGATTCATTTTTGGTAACTTCATCGATATTAGAAACCTGTATTCGTGAAACTTTTCCTGTTATCATTTCTTGAACACCTAATATTTTTCCTAAATCAATTGTATGTTCATATTCTACAATTCCAGACTGAGATAATTTTTGTTCATTAATAATACGATCTATTTGGTCTCTGCTTATAATTTCGACATATTCCATTAAACCACCATCTCTTAGCATTTTAGAAATAATTGCATCGCTGACTTCTTCACCAATTGCTCCAAACTCATTATTGCCTGATTTATTTTCAAATGCCATTATTGCAATTCGTTTTATTGCTTTTTGTCTACAGAAATTATATAATTCAATAGAATCTTTATAATCACTAATATATGTTTGAGATTTTTTAAATGCCTGAGCCGATTTTTTATAGTCTTCTTGATTACCTAAGGACATTAACATTACAGCTTGATCATAATAAAATAATGCTGCATTTTCTTTCGTTTCTTTTAGCTCTAATTCATAGTCTCTTAAATCAGAAGAATTAAACCAAATTTCTTGCCTTAATAAATTTAATCTTTCAACAGAATCGATCATATAGATTATTTCTTGGTAGGATTTAATAATCATATCCCAATTTTTATATCCTTTTTTTAAGTATCTATCTAATTTTTGATTACTATATTTTATTGCAAGAGGAAATACAATATCCATGAGTAATAATGGTTTCTCATAATCATGATTTATTTTTAGGGATTCTACACATTCTAGGACCGCTTTATTATAATCACCACATTTTTCAGCTTTTTCTGCACGATTATATGCTCTTCCATGAGAAGTGAAAATGCTACACCCTGAAAAAATAATAATAAAAAATAAGGAAAAAGCTAATTTTGAGTTAATAAACATACTGAATATTATCATTAATAACCCATTTATTCACAGTGGAAAGTCTGTATCAAAATATAACAACTGTAGTTATTAAACTCTTTTTAATAATAAATTTATTTAACTATTTTGAGTACAATCTGTGAAACAACCATATTTTTTAAAAAAAGAATACCATTCTATTTTAGGAGTAATTTCAGCAACCCTAATTGTCCTTGGCTTACAATGGGATATTTCCTGGCATGAATCAATTGGAAGAGATGCATTTTTAACACCACCACATATTGTAATTTATTTAGGTGGAATTATTGCAGGTATTATTTCTGGCATAATTGTATTGCGTACTACATTTGGATTTGACAATATTTCCAAGCAAGTATCTGTAAGTTTTTGGGGATTTAAAGGCCCTTTAGGGGGTTGGATATGTATTTGGGGAGCAATTGCAATGTTGACATCTGCTCCATTTGATGATTGGTGGCATAATACTTATGGTTTAGATGTTGAAATTATTAGTCCACCACATACTGTTTTAGCAATGGGTTTTTTTGCAATAATTATTGGGGTAATGTTAATTATTCTTGCAAAACAAAATAGGTCTACTGATGTTACTCAACAATATTTTAGTAAATTATATATATATTCAGGTAGCATACTTTTATTAATGATGATGATTTTCACAATGGAAAAAAGTTTTGCTAATAAAATGCATTCACTTGAATTTTATATAACTCAATCAATCGTATTTCCAATTTTATTATTAGCAATTAATAGATCATCAAAATTAAAGTGGTCTGCTTCAATTGCCACCTTACTTTGTATGTTTCATCGGATAATAATTATATGGATTTTTCCATTGTTTGATGCTCAACCATTACTAGGACCAATTTATAGACCAATAGATTTTTTGGTTGTCCCTCCTTTTCCTGTTTTAATTATTTTTCCTGCAATATTAATAGATATTATTTCTCAAAAAACGAAACTTAATGATTGGGTTTTATCCTTTACTTTAGGATTAATATTTATTCTCATACTCTTTCCAATACAATGGTACTTTGCAGAATTTTTACTTTCAGATGGAGGTCAAAATAGGATTTTTGGACAACCTTATAATAAACCATACTGGGTTCCAATTGGAAAATTTAATATGGAGTTTTGGCCTTACGACATGACTCCTACGGGTAGAAAAATACCACTTACCGTGGTTACGCCAGTTGGATTATTAATAGCCTCATTTATTGCAAGTATTTCTACCCGTCTAGGAATCTGGTGGGGAAACTGGTTAAAAAAGGTAGTGCGTTAAATGAAAAAAGTTATTTTAATTATTTTATGCTCTATTGGGTTCTCACATGTTGGGAACCCTTCAATAATTTATGAAGGTAATGCAGGAGAATATCCAATTAGAGTAGTAATTAGGCCGCCAGGGGTTGTGCCTGGGTTGGCTCTTATTTATGTTCAATCTTTAGATGGAAAAATTTCTACTGTTAAAACACAGCCCATGAAATGGGATGCAGGCGTCGATGGCTCACCTCCGCAAGATATTGCAAAGCAAATGTTTAATCAACCAGATAAATTTAATTCTGAATTATGGTTGATGGATTTTGGTTCATATAGCATTAATATTGAGGTAGAAGGTGATAATAGTATTGCAAATATAGTTGTTCCTGTCATGTCTATTGCAACAAAAAGATCAGAAATGAATTTTATAATGAAAAGTATATTGATATTTTTAATGCTTTTACTATTATTTGGATTTGTTACAATCATCGGTGTGTCAGTAGAGGAATCAACACTTTCTCCCGGTAAAACTCCTGATAAAAATAAAAAAAGAGAGGCTAATTTAGCTATGATTATTACTTTCTTTATCTGTATTTCTATCATTATTATAGGGAAAAAATGGTGGGAAGGTATAGCTGATTTATATTACTCAAATTTATTTAAACCAATGGAAACAACAACCCAAATAAAATCATTTGAACAATATCAAATTCTCAATCTTGAAATTACTGATAACATGTGGAAAAGTGGTGTATATCCTCCAATTGTTCCTGACCATGGAAAATTAATTCATACTTATTTGATAAAAGAAGATTTATCAGCGTTTAGCCATGTTCATCCAATTTTAAATAAACAAAGTTCTGACAAATTTGATTTAACTCTTCCTGGAAATTTACCAATGGGAAAATATTTTATTTATTCAGATGTAACACATGAAACAGGGTATAATCAAACGCTATTAGATACAATAAATATTTCAAATGTAGAAACCCCGTTAATTGACTATTTACCAAAGGTTGACCCAGATAATTCTATTAAACTAACACCATTTAATTCTCAATTTTTACATTCTAAATTTGAATTTGATGACGGTTCACACTTGATTTGGAAAGAATATCAAACTCAAATTCAAATGGGGTTTATTGATATGAATTTTACATTATTAGATGAAAATAATAAACCATTAATTTTAGAACCATATATTGAAATGGGAGGGCATGGTATTATTTATAAAAAAGATGGAACTCAATTTATTCATATTCATCCAACTGGTAATTTTTCTATGGCATCACAAGAAGTACTATTTGAATTAAAAGAAGGAATTGAGGTAAATCCTCAAGATTTATTTTGTACCTTTGGTTACCGGAGTGAAGATGGTAAATTAGTTGAGAATCTTGTAAAAGACGGGAAAGTTACATTTCCACCATTTGAATTTTTGGAAGCGGGTGAATATAGAATTTGGATTCAAGTAAAAAATGATGGGAATGTTAAAACAGGTATTTTTGATTTTATAGTTATTGACCCTAATGCCAAAATTTAGAAATTATTTAGAGTATAAAAAATTATCTGAAAATGAAATGATTGCAAAAAGTCAAGAATTTTTAAATAATATTTCAAATCGGAGAAGTGTAAGAGAATTTTCAAATGAAAATGTACCAAGAGTAATAATTGAAAATTGTATAAAATCTGCAGGAACAGCTCCAAGTGGTGCAAACTTACAACCATGGCATTTTGTTTCAATCAATGATATTGATAAAAAGAAAGAAATACGAGTAAAGGCAGAAATTGAAGAGCATGAATTTTATAATCATCGTGCACCAGAGGATTGGCTAGAAGCAGTTGAACCATTTGGAACAGATGCAGAAAAACCATTTTTAGAAAATGCCCCTTGGTTAATTTCAATTTTTGTACAAAAATTTGGAATTGAAAAATCAGGAGCAAAATTAAAGCATTATTATGCAATGGAATCCGTAGGAATTGCAACTGGGATTTTAATAAATGCATTACATTATTCTGGATTATCTACTTTGACACATACACCTAGCCCTATGAATTTTTTAAATAAAATTTTAGACCGTCCTCATAATGAAAAACCATTTTTATTATTAGTTGTCGGCTATCCTAAAGAACGAATACAAATACCAGATATACAAAAAAAATCTTTCAGTAAAATTGCAACATTTTTTTAAACAATAATTAGGAACATTATAGATATATATTATGAATACAAATTATTTTACAATTATAATCTTATCATTATTATTTATTCATTGTGGTGCAAATGAAAAGGTTCATCACGCTTTTGGTGTAATTCATGAAGTTTTTCATGATCACCAAGAAATGTTAATTCATCATGATGAAATACCAGGGTTTATGATGGCAATGACAATGAGATTAAAAGTTGATAAGTCTATTCAACTAGAAGAATGGTCTCGCGGTGATAGTATAAAATTTGAAATCGTTATTGCTGAAAATAGTGGATTTATTCGTTCATTCACTCGGTTAGGTAAAGTAGAAATACCTGATAAAGAAGATGATTTCTGGGAAGACGAAGATTCACCAACAGCAATTGGTGGAATTCTACCAGATGCAACCTTTTTAAAATTAGATAGTACTGAAATTTCATTATCAAAAAATCATGGAAAATATAGATTTATATCATTTGTATTTAGCCGATGCCCTATGCCAAATATGTGCCCAGCATTAATGATGAAATATCGATATCTTGCATCAGAACTAAAATCTATAGAAAATTTAGAATTTATTACAATTAGTTTTGATTATATCTATGATAACCCGTCAACATTAATAAAACATTATAGCAGTATTATTGAACCATTTCCCAATTGGAATTTATGGTCAAGTTTTGACCACTCATCTGATATGATATCTCTTGCTCATTATAGTCAATTTGCTTTTTGGGGGGTTGAAGATAATGATATTGGTCATTCAATGAGGTCAATATTGATTTCTCCCGACTTAAAATTACTTAAAGCATGGGATGGCACTGATTGGAAAGCAGTAACTGTTAAAAAAGATATTGAAAAAATATTGCCCTTATATCAATAATTAATTATTTAAATATAATTTAGGATTATTCAAAATTTCTTGAAAGTGATTAAAGTATTTTGAGACATGCAGTCCATCAACGAGTGAATGATGTACTTCGATAGAGACTGGCATCATCAACTTTCCACCTTTTTTTGTATATTTTCCCATAGTTATAATGGGAACGGAGTTATTTGTTTTCCAATTTCTAGCATGTGAAATACTCGAAAATGAAATCCATGGTAAAATTGAATAATGTATTAGATTATCTCTATTATCTTGAGGGTTAAAATTATTTTCTTTTAATTTAAAATCATTTAATGACTTTTTTGCATTCTCATTAAATTGATTATAAGATTCTAAATAATTAAAATAACAAAACCCAAATGTTTCATCATTTTTTATTATGGTAGACCCTGCATGGACAATTTCATGTAAAACGACCTCTTCTTTTCTTATTCGATATTTTAATTCCTCAACTAAATTTACCGCTTTAGTCGAAGCAAATAATGAAGCAATAAAAAAGGAAATTGAGTATTGATTTGTAAAATCAAAACACGCTGAAATATCTAATTCAGTACAAATATTAAAATAGGGATTATCATATTCCTTAAAGAAATTATATTGATTTTTTCGTTTCCAAGTTTCTATATTTATGATTTTATACATATTATTTTTTGCATCCAAGGAAATTTAAATACCAAGCTTTATCTTTCTTTTAACACCATATCAATACACATTACTGCTGAAAGAATTAACTTTCTCATTGTACTATTTTCAGGCACATCATCTGAAATTTTTAAAACATAATTATCTGCACTTGTAAATAATTCTTTACCTAAGCCTGACCATTTTTTTGAAACTTCTGCAAATTCCTTGTTTTCTAATCCGAATTTAAAATTCCACCCCTTCCATTCTCCCTTTAAAGTGCATAAAATTTCTTGTTTAGCATTTAATACATTAAATTTCCCCCCAATTGAGAAAAACTTTTGTTTGAAAGTTCCAATATGCTCATAGTTTTCATCCAAAACAATAACATTTGAAAGAAAAATAGAAATACCTCTTTTAATGGTTAATATTGTTTTACCTTCTGGAGATTTAATTTCAATATGGAATGGGGTCATAGTTTTATATTTTGTAAATCTAAACATTTTTGTAAAAATATTTAATTTATCTTCTCTGCATTCTAAAATAATTTCACCATTTTCTGGATCATATATATCATAATTATTTGCAGCCTTGAACATTCCAATATGTTCTTTTATCAAAAATAAATTCTTATTAAGTATTTGACTCAATTATTTACCTGTATTTTAAACATAAGTAAAATTAATAGATGTTTAGGGGTGATTTGCAATAAAAACTTATAATTTTATTTTAAAAGAAAAAACTTTAAAAAAATTAGTTATATCATCAATTTTCAAATTTACCTAATTGTGATTTAAGATAACTATCTTCAGGGTTTAATAATATTGCTTTTTTTATTGTATTAATTGCACTCGCAACATCTCCTAACATCCATTCAATTTCAGCTTGTGTGTCTAAAATCATTGGCTTTAAATCATCATCTGCAAGTTCAACACCTAGAATTGCTTTCTCTAGGGCATCTTCTAAATTTGTATTTAGTTCCACCATACGCCACGCATACGAATTCATTGCATTTGCATTTTGAGGGAATGCGTTAACCATTATTTTTAATGTATTAATTTCAGAAATAGTATCATGAGTTGTAATATAATAACGAGAAATTAATTTATATGCAGAAAAACTATTCTCAGATGTAGGATAATCGATTATAAATTTTTCAAGACTATTAATTTCTCCATTATCCCAATCGGCTTTCGCTAATAAAAACTGTGCATCTTGTAATTCATTTTCCATATTTATGGGTGAATTATTTATAAATTGATTAAAATATTTTTTTGATAATTCCGAATTACCTCGGTCTTCATATTTTTTTCCAAGCATAAATAAGGATAAATTATCTTCGGGGATATTCTTTAATTTATTTTCTAAATAGGGTATTGTGTTTTTTCCAGAAAGTATATTTGTTACTTTAGGAATAAAATCATCAGGAGTTCCATACCCAATAATACGATCAATTTCATCACCATTTTGTTTTATAAATATTACGGTAGGATAACCATGAACATTATAGTTTTCTGCAATTTTACTTCCACTTCTGTTGCCAGCATTTATTTTTATACTATAAAATTGTTCTGTTAAATTTAAAAACCCATCATCTAAAAATGTATCAGCTTCCAGCCGAACACACCATCCTCAAGAATCAGTATAGAATTCCATCATTATTGGTTTGCTCCCTGCCATCTGTTTTAATTCGTCTAATTCGCCTGAAAACCACGGATAAGTTGGATTTGATTGACATGCAAAAATAAATAATATAAATATAAGTTTTTTCACTTTATGCTCTCGTTAATTGTGTGTTATTTGAATTCATCATTGAAAATCGTGATAAATGATTATAATCTGAAATAAATGAAATAGTATTTAATTCAAATTCTTCCTTTGGTATAATTGTATTCATTATTTGTTCTTTTTTCTGTGGATTCATCTTTCCTTTAAAATGAATTGTACAATGTGCCTTAAATGGATATTCACTCTCAGCAAATGTAATTCCGCAATTTTTAATTTTCTTATGTAATTCATTTATAGCGGATTCATTATCAAATTCAAAAAAATAAATATCTGTATTTGGAAATGAATTTTTAGTTGAAAATTTTACCGTTATTGGCGAAAGTGTTTTAGATAATTTTGTCATAATATTGTTAGCTTCAAAAATATCTTGCTCCTCTGAAATATGCCCACAACCCGATGACCCAGCGAGAGAAATTACAACCGGTTTCCATGCAATCGTTGGTTCTAAGTTTAATCTAATTTTTCTGATTTTCTCAGCCATTTCTGTCGGAAAATCTAAGCAAATAAAAGTATATTTTTGAAATCCGATCAAGATATTTTATGTTTTAAATCTGTCAACCCATCCAAGTATGAATCAATGATGGACGCGTTATTAAAGTGATTTCCTTGATTAAATAGACTCTTTTCCGTTTTTTCTAATGATATAACTGAATATGGAATTTCTAAAAAATGGAGAGTATCACTCAATGTATATCCACCTCTATGCCAGGATGATGGTGAAATTATAACACCGAGTGTCGTTTTACGATTTCGTTGTACAAATGCTACCGCTTTTGCTTCATCATGTGTTCTAAGGATTTTTAATTCTAAATTTAATTCCTTAGATTTTCTTCTAATTGCTCTATCAATTTTATCAATTGTAATGCGAGAACCATCTTTTGCAGATTTTAATCCAATTAAATTGATATTTGGACCATGTATAACTAATACTTTTTTCATAAATGATTTTTCGTTTTTATAATATATTCAAAATAAAGTTGAACAATTTTTTCATGTGACTCAAATGCTAATTTAGGTAAATTATCTAAAGAAAATAATTTTGCATCTTCGGCATCATCTCCAGCTTTCATTTTAGAATAGTCATTAACATTCATTAAAAAAGCTAATAAAAGAATATCTGATCTTCCTACAAAAAAACGGACACCTAAAGAAGTCATACAGCCCATCTGTAAT
>JACNKR010000076.1 GCA_014381925.1 Fidelibacterota bacterium
TCAGAACCACCTCAAAATGGTGATAATATTAAATTTGTAAATTGGGAAAATATTCAACCGCCTGCTCCATTTATAATTAATGCTGGATATAGTGAAAATAATCATCCATATATTTCTTGGAGGCAAGAAAACACAAATGATATAAATAATTTTAGAATTTATAGAAGATTATTTTTTGATTCTGAGTTTTACTCTTTAATAGAAACTGTTGATGATACGATAACTTCGTTTGTAGATTAATATTTAACTATTCCGGATGAGAGACAGGACCCTTATGCACATTATATGGTAAAATCAATTGATGCCTCTGAATGGATTTCAAATCGATCCAACATTATAAGTATCCATGTTGATGATTATGTTGATGATGGACTGGGGAAATTTGCCTCTGAAAATGATATAAGACCAAAAGGTATTTATCCAAACCCATTTAATCCAGAGACAAATATTAGTTTTGAGATTACACATTCCTCAAATGTTGAAATTAATATATTTGATATCAATGGAAGATTGATAGAATCTGTATTAAATGACTACCTCGACAAGGGTATTTATCTATATAAATGGAATGGGAGTAAATACTCATCTGGAATTTATTTATTAAACCTGACAGCAGATAATTTAAATATGACCTACAAACTTTTTTTACAGAAATAATAATATAAATTCTATTTATCAATGAAATATTTTAATAACCAAATAAGGAATAGAAACATGAAGAAAACAATCCTAGGCATCATCACACTTTCAGTAGTATTTGCAGCATCACAATCTGAAATGGTTTCAGTAAAGAAATTAGCTGAAAATCAGAATTTCACTTTAAACATACATTCTGAAAAGGATGTAATGGGACTACAATTTGATCTAAAGTATAATCCAAATGAGTTAAAATTTAATGGAGCAGTTTCTCTATTAGATGGATTCACCTTTGAGTATAAGGATAAAGGTGATGGACAAGTATTTGAATTTGTTGAGGGTGGGTGGCAATTTGATGTAGACGATATCAACGGGATTGATGACGATTTTAATGGAAAACCCGACGATTTTGTTGGTTGGAATTTTAGATATAATAATAATGACCCATCAGGAAGTTATTACCATGGAACTTCAGTAGGTGGTATAATTGCAGCAAGAACAAACAATATTGAAGGTATAGCAGGAGTGGTTGGAGGCTGGAGCAATGACCACGGTATTAGTATGATGTCAATTTGGATTGATGATGAAGAATCTGGCAATATTGTCGAATTATTCGAAAATGAATATACCTTTAAAACCCAAGAAAACAGGGTTGCTACAGAAAATGAAATTTTATTTCCATTTGGTTGGGGACAAGAAATTAGTTTAAATAAAAAAGCATGAAAATCTCAAATAATGAAAAATAAACATTTAATAATTATAATATTTTTAAATATTATGATTTCCAATCATAGTATATCAAAAGTAGAATCTTTTACCTTTCTGAACTCAAATGACTACCGTCTGTTTATCCGAGTGGATTCAAGTTCAAATTTCCTTGGCAATTGGTTTGAGTTTGATTCAATAACAAGTTCTTTTTTGCCCACATTTGAAGAATATGGAAATGTGAATTACACAATTACAGATATCGAAATACCTAAGACCTTATCCTCTTCTATATTTATACTAATTACAGATGTATCCAATTGCTTTGATGGTTGTGTAAGGCATTGTGCAATTTATAATGAAATAAATAATAATTACGATTTTTTAAATAATAATTGTGGATTAGATTTTAATGTAGATAGTCAGGAAAATTTAGCTTCATTTTATAACGGATCATTTCAAGACATATTTTTTGCCAGTAATGGATATAATGCCGATGCGAAAATTTATCATATAAATTATTTGGAGGAGGATATTTGGACAGACATATATGAATTCAACAATGGAACTATAAATATCCAAACCCTGAAAAATTCCAAATTTGATTCTGATGATTTGATTGCCACATACTATGATTATTGGTCTACTAATGGTCCTATATTTTTATATTCCCTTGATAG
This sequence comes from Fidelibacterota bacterium, assembly GCA_014381925.1. Taxonomy (GTDB): domain Bacteria; phylum Fidelibacterota; class Marinisomatia; order SCGC-AAA003-L08. The sequence goes on from JACNKR010000076.1 coordinate 2,022, forward strand.
AGGAATAAATTGGAGTGAGTATCAGGTTTATGGGGATAATTTTCATACCTTTTTTGAGGACTTTCAATTTATTTCCCAAAACTCTGTCATTTTTCATTTATCTGGTGATAATTCAGGAAGATATTTATTTTCTCAAATTGACTCAAGTTTGGAATTGATTGATTCTTTCCCAGGTGAAGTGATTTACTATAATGATACAGACAATAATTTCTTTTTTACCCATGAAAATGAAATTTATTTAAGTGAAGATAAGGGGTTAAATTTTGAATTATACTTGTCCATTTTCGAATCTCCGATATTAGATTTATTTCAACCTCCATTTTCAGATTCACTTTTTATTTTTACCGAAAACAATGTTTTTCTTTACTCAAATGACATAGATTTGGAGGTTATATTCAATACTGAAACCAATGCAATTGATGATAAGTCAAATAATGTAAATCTACTTGGAGATTTTTATATTAATAATATTTATCCTAACCCATTTAATGCTGAATTTACTATTGAGATTAATGTTCAAAGTCCTCAAATATTAGAAATTGACCTTATAAATATTAATGGAGAATTTATATTAAGATTTGAAGAAGAATTTTATTCAAAAGGAAGTCATACAATTCACAATGCTCTTGAGAATCTAAATTCCGGAATTTACTTTTTACGCATCAATGGGAAAAATTTCAATAAAAGTAAAAAAATAGTTTATTTAAAATAGGAGAAGAAATGAAACACAAACAAGTTTATTTATGGTTTATAATATCACTTTTTATCAAACCACTTTTTGGTGAAGAGTTTTGCAGTACAGTGGTAGGGAATAGAGATTTCAGAATGCCATCCATTGGCAATGTAAAATATCTTGTATTAGA
>JACNKR010000046.1 GCA_014381925.1 Fidelibacterota bacterium
ATTTGTAGAGAACACTATTTACAAATTTAAAAGAAATACACGTTTTTCAAACACTAAAGGAACAAAAATGAAGGATGAAACGGATTTAGTGAAAACAATAAAGCGCGCGTTTAAACAAAATAATCCAAACAATATTGAAATAAATGTTGACGAGATAAATGCATTCGGGTTTTACACAGATGTTACGAGGGTAAAATATGCTTTGAAATTAATTATTGAATCCATGTTGGATAATTCGAATGGAAATACTGTATTCTGCAAAACAGAAATTCAAAACAAGGCAATCGAAATATTCGATGATAATCCAGAGCCTTTAAATATATTACCCAATAGAGATTTCGTACATGGAAAATTGAGAAAAGCAATTTATTACCTAATAGCTTTATGTGATTATTCCATAATAGCAAACTTTAATAATGGTGGTTGGAAAGAAATTAACATGATGAAAGATGAAGTTACCGATTCGGTAGAATATCATGGATTTACGCATAGACTAACTTTTAGATAATGGTCATGAAATTAATAGTCATTGATAATAGAATGGATCGCCATCCACTTCACTACGATTTATTGAGTGATGAAATTTCGGGTATTGAAATTGTGGAACATATTGATGAAGAAAACTTGCGAAACTCTGACTATGATATAATTATAGTTCATAGAAATAACAATGAATTAGATATAATTGAGCAGAATACGGACATTGGAAGACTTCGTATTATATTTAGCGGCAACCTTATTCACTATCAGAAAAATGAGATTGGTCACTATGTTCCACTAAATCAATATGAAGAGGAAGTATTGTCAATTATTAAAGAATTTCAAAATGGAATTAATCATGATAATTAGTTTTGATGTTGAATTAGAAATTGCCGATAAAACTCTTCCAATAATTTGGGACAGGCCAAATTCCCCCGGAGTGAAAACCCCACAATACCACAAAACCTTGATGCAATCAATGGATTATGTTGATGAAATAAAAGGAATTATTTTACCTGCTATTATACCTGAACAGCTTGAGTATGACATTATAAAAATGCTTGATCACATTCGGCTATTAAATGATAAAAAGTTAAATCGTGTACCTGTATCTGTTGTTAATTGTACAACTAATATTTCTGATTTAATAATTGAGCGTGATGATGGTGTTGAACCTTTTCAAGATAATAATATTGATATTTTTCCAAGTGAAAGTTTATCAAATATCAATTTACAAAAAATCATTGGTGTTATTGGAAACGACAAGCCCTTTGCGGAGCATCATGGGCTTGCAAATGAATGGGGGCAGTATCGCTTACTTTCTCAATTAAACCTCAATGGCGAATTCGATGTCGATTTAAATGAAATCAGACAAAATTTATCTGAAGTTAGATATTTTAAAAAATTATTGTTAAATGAAAAAAAAGAATCACCAATAAATGGAATTGATGACAGATTCAAATTATTATTAAATAACTTGAGAGATAAAAAATTAAATGTTGCAATAATTGATGACAAAGTAAAAAATGGGTGGGATAAAGCGTATGGAGCTATTTTTCAAAACAGTGATGTAATCTCTTTCGATGAGTCCGAGAATAATAAATTTGATACAAAAACTTCATCTGATTTTGATTTAATTATCCTTGATTTGAGACTAGAGGAAGAAGTTACTCACGACGATTCCGAAATATTTGGAATTGAAGAAATTTCGGGTATAAAATTATTAATAGAAATAAAAAAATGTGATCCAAGCGTTCCGGTAATTATTTGCACCGCATCGAACAAGTCATGGAGTTATGATGCGGCAATAAATGCTGGGGCAGATGGATTTTGGACGAAAGAATCCCCTGACTTTGGGATGTCATTGGATTACCGTTTTAATAACACATTGGATTTATTGAATACAATAGATAAAGTTTTAAAATGGTCTGCTGATATTCGTCCTATGTATAGAGCAATGAGCGAAATAGCTGATGATGTAAATGAAATAAATGTTCCAGTGGGGAAAAGTATTTCAGTTAAAACCAAAATAGTTTTCAGTCAGTTGCATAGTCAACGAAGTAAATTTATAGAAAACCATTATGGTCAAAGCGGGCTTACAACAGCATATTTGGCAATATGTAGTTTGGTAAATGATGCTGTTAGTTTTTTTAGAAGAAAAGTTGATGAAAATTTTTCTTTAATCGTTGGTGAGCATGAATATGAATTTTGTGAGTTATTGGGAACGGATAAAGACAAACAATTTATTATTTGTGATGATGTTATTGATTTAATAAAAATTGAGAAAACTGAAATTAATAAAGGTTATAATCCAATAAAAGTAAACTATTTATTCCCAGAAAAACAATTTATGAACTTTTTATTGGAAAAATCAGACTTAGGAAAATATCGTGGCAGATATGGATTTTTATCAAAAATAAGGAACCACCTAGATATTATTCATTCGAAACCTATCTCGGAAGAATTTGATGTTGCTGTTGGCGATTTCCAAAATGCCGATTTACCAAAGTTAGAATTAATCCATTTATACCAAATGTTGGAAATATTTTATGTCTTATTTACGGGCAAAAGTATTAAAATATGATTGATAACATTTTCACCATCTGCGTCCGAATTTTGCAGTATGCTGCTGATTATTTCGGGATGACTTACGAGGAAATTAATGTCATAATATTTGTTATAATTTGGCCTTTGCTTACGCTGGCTCTTTTGGGGGTGTTTATTTTGCAAAGAAAACGTTTAAGAATTTTTACCGGTGCCCGTCTGCCATTTGAAACGTGAAACTCAATAAATTGGTTATTATTTATATTGAATGATATATATCATTTGGTATATATTTTATATAGA
>JACNKR010000017.1 GCA_014381925.1 Fidelibacterota bacterium
GGTCAATACCTAATTCCCAAGGAAATTCATCACAAGATTCAAAACATTGCTCATAACCATCAACTGGTACAGCAGGACGAACCCATGCTAAATCAACAGAACCATCATTACCAACAGCACTTAATCCCATTGGTTCTGGTGGTGGTGGTGTGTCTTCAGTTGCAACTGTAATTGCACTTGAAGCATCTGATTCACCTGAAATATTTTCAGCAGTTACATGATAGGTATAATCAGTACCAAAATTAAGACCTGAATCTGTAAAGAAAGTAACACCTGTTTGAGCAATATTAAATCCATCTCTATACACATTATAAACTTCAGCTAAGTCAGAACCTTCCCAAGATAAATTTATACTATTACCTAACGTTTCTCCACTTAAGTTTGTTGGTGCCTCAGGATCATCAGGAAGATCACCCCATAAAATGCCATCACTATGTGCAACATCTTGAATTGTCCCACCATTAATATCAGAGAAAACGAAATCTGCAATGTCATCAACATATATTTCAGTATAGGCACCTGAGAAATTTCCAAGTTCAAGATTTATTAATGTATGATCACCTGCAACTATTGGTGTAAGCGAGAATGTAAATCCAAGTACAACCCCTTCAGGGCTTGCTTGTACAGTCCAACCCGCATCTGCAGCCGCACCACCACTTGTTCCTACAATATCTAAAGCTTCAGGCATATCTGAAATTTTAAATTGGAATCCATAGATATCAACATTACTATTTATCATTAATGGTAATACATCGCCATCAATCTCACCAAAAGATAAATATACATCATTTGTTGGAACCCAATCTCCGATTACAATAGAATCTCCTGTTGTAACTGTTAAATTGTTCGTTTCAGAATCAGCAAAAGTTGTATTGTCTATTGTAACAACTGTGTATGACCCTGTTAAATCAATTTCAATTTCACATAAAGTATGTGTTCCAGCATCAATTACATTTCCTGAGAATGAAAACCCTAGAATTGTACCGTTTGCACTTGAACTAAATGTTTCTAATGATGTTGATGATGAAACACCTGTTACGGTAAATGCTTCAGGTGTATCAACTAAATCAAATTGTATTCCTGCAACAGCGACTTCATTTGTCATTGTTACTGTTATTGTACTATTTGTTTCGTTATAACTACTTTCTAAATGTACTTGTCCTAAAGCGATGACAGGTACTAAAGTAAATAATAAAGCAACTATTTTGCGTGTGAATGACATTAAGAATTACCTCCATTTATTTGTTAGTCATTATATTAAAAAAATAAAATTTATCGATTTCTTGAATAACTTGTAAAATCGAATGTTAAATTAGCTTATTAAATTACGGCATTTTTAAATTTGTATCTGAGATTTTTTGTATAACATTGTTACAACGGAATCATTTCTTCTAAATCTTGAAAATAACTTATTACAATATGAAGTATTTAGATATAATTATATAGAAATTTGTAATAAATAATTAAAAATTTAATGCATCAGTAATATCATCTAATAAATCTTTAGGGTCTTCAATTCCAACTGATAATCTTACTAAGCCGTCAGTCAATCCAATTTGTTTGCGTTTTTCTGGTGGAATCGATGCATGTGTCATAGATGCGGGATGACAAACTAAACTTTCAACTCCTCCTAAACTCTCTGCCAGTGTAAATAAATCTAATTTATGAACAAACTTTTGGGCTGAACTTTTATCCTTTAATACTACAGAAATCATTCCACCAAAACCAGGATTACCATTTGGATCAATTTGCTGTTTACATGCTAATTCATATTGAGGATGGGACTTTAACCCCGGATAAAATACATTTTCAAAGATATTTGAATCCTCTAAAACTTTTGCTATTTTAATTGCATTTGAATTATGTCTTTCCATTCGAATATGTAAGGTCTTTAAAGATCGTTGAGTTAACCAGCAATCAAATGGAGATGGTACACCTCCAACAGACATTTGGATAAATGTTAATTTCTCTAAAATTTCAGCATCATTAGAAATTACAATTCCACCAACAACATCACTATGCCCATTTAAATATTTTGTTGTACTATGTATAACTAAATCAGCACCTAATTCCAACGGACGCTGAAAATATGGAGACATAAAAGTATTATCAATTATTAGTTTTAAATTATTTTGTTGTGCAATCTTTACAATTGATTCAATATCCGAAAGTTGCATCATTGGGTTGGTAGGTGTTTCCACAAAAATAAATTTTGTATTTTGTTTTATTCCATTCTCAATCACTTTTAAATCTGAGGTGTCAACCCAATCAACTTCAATATTAAAATTTTTATAAATTTTATCAATAATTCGAAAGGTTCCACCATAAACATTATGAGAAACTAAAATATGATCACCCGATTTTAATAATGTAATTATTGCAGAAATAGCAGCCATCCCAGAGCCAAATGCAACAGCACCACTTCCATTTTCTAAAGACGCGATTGATTTTTCTAAATTATTGCGCGTTGGATTCCCTGCACGAGAATAATCATATTGATATTCACCAAATGATTTTTGTTCATAAGTAGATGTTAAATATATTGGGTGAGAAACCGCACCATAAATCGGCTCTGGTTTTTGTGCAACATGAATTGCACGAGTATTAAAATTTAATTTTTTCATATTATCCTCTACCGTGGCATTTTTTATATTTCCGACCACTACCACATGGACAATCATCATTTCTTCCGATTTTTTGTTCAACTTTAATTGGGGTTACTTTTTGTGGCCTTTGTTGTTGAGGCGAACCCGGAAATTGAGCTTGCTGGCTTTGTTGTTGCTCCTGTTGTGGTGGAGCCTGATATCCTAAGTTTGTAGTTTCATCATGTCTTGTTCGTAAATTTTTGGGAATATTTTTTATTGTAGTTGGTTCTTGCTCTACATTTCCAATTTTAACTCTAAAAATTCGTTTTAATGTTTCTGCATTTGTCTCGGCCATTGCATCTGTAAACATCCCAAACCCCTCTCTCTTATACTCAATTAAGGGGTTTTTTTGACCATAGGCACGCAAATTAATACCTTCTCGCAGTTGATCCATGCCTGCTAAATGTTCGCGCCATTTTTCATCAATTGTTCTTAAAATGACAAATTTTTCGTATTTTTCAAAACCAACCTCACCAGCTAAATCTTTTTTATGACTAAGTATTGCATTTGCACCCTGAATAATCAAATCTTTTAGCCCTTCTCGATGATCAACATTTGCATTTTCAAGAGTAATATCTAATGTAAATACAGAAATTAAATCAGCCGTAATCCCATTCCAATCCCATAAATTTGGTGATTCATCAATGCAATACTGTTCAATAATTGAATCTGCATATTCATTTAGTATTTCTTGAATTTCTGGGTTAATATCATCTTCTAACAATGCAAAATTTCGTCGATCATATACAATTTCTCGTTGTTGATTCATGACATCATCATACTCTAAAAGGTGTTTTCTAATTCCAAAATTTCGGGCTTCAACCTTTTTTTGAGCTCTTTCGATTGAATTACTAATCATACTATGAGAAATATTTTCACCTTCTTCAAATCCTAATCTATCCATCGCATTTGCAATCCGTTCAGAACCAAATAAACGCATTAAATTATCTTCCAAACTTATGAAAAATATTGATTCTCCTTGGTCTCCCTGTCTTCCTGCACGACCTCGTAACTGCAAATCAATTCGCCTAGACTCATGTCGGCCAGTACCTAAAATATATAATCCACCCAATGCTTTTACATCGTCACTTAATTTTATATCTGTTCCTCGTCCCGCCATATTAGTGGAAATTGTAATTGCGTTTTTCACACCTGCATTTGTTACAATTTCAGCTTCTCGTTGATGTTGTTTTGCATTTAAAACATTATGGGGTACTTTTTTCCGTCGCAACATACGAGAAAGCGTCTCGGATTCTTCAACAGAAGTTGTTCCAACTAATACAGGTTGCCCTTTTTTAAATAATTCAATTAATTTTAAAATAACTGCATTATACTTTTCATTTTTAGTTTTATAAATTAAATCTTCATTATCTTTACGAATAATAGGTTTATTTGTTGGAATTTCTACAACATCTAATTTATAAATTTCCATAAATTCACCCGATTCTGTTACTGCCGTTCCTGTCATTCCTGCGAGTTTTTCATACATTCTAAAATAATTTTGAATTGTAATCGTTGCCATCGTTTGAGTTTCTCTTTCAATTTCAACATTTTCTTTTGATTCAAGAGCCTGATGTAAACCATCACTAAAACGACGACCATGCATAATACGACCAGTATGTTCATCAATAATTAATACTTTTTTATCTTGAACAATATAATCAACATCTTTTTCAAATAGTGTAAATGCTTTTAATAATTGATTAATTGCATGAATTCGATCACTTCGCTCAATATGAAGTTCTTGAACCTTTTCTTTGCCTTCTATTTTTTGATGTGCATCTAAACTATTATCATTATCAATTTTATGAAACTCCTCTCCAAGATCAGGAATAACAAAACTATCTGGACTAGAAGGGGCAAGAAGTTCTCTTCCTCTTTCTGTTAAATCAATTATTCCCGATTTTTCATCAATACTAAAAAATAATTTCTCATCAATTTCGTGGAGTTTTTTATCGCGTAAATAATCATTTTCTATTTTATGTATTAACTTTTTAGTACCTTGAATTTGATATAATTTCATTAACCGCCTATGTTTAGGCATTCCCCTTTGAGCAGTTAATAATTTTTCACCCGCTTTGTACTCATCGGTTTTTAATAAATCTTCAATATCTAATAATAATGTATTAACAAATGCTGTTTGTTGACGAATAACATTCTCTACCGATCGTTTAAATTCATGATATTTTTGATTTTTGGGTGCATCAACTTGCCCTGAAATAATTAAAGGTGTTCTTGCCTCATCAATTAAAACTGAATCTACTTCATCTACAATTCCAAAAACATGGCCAGATTGAACTTGATCTTCTGGCGCTACAGACATATTATCTCTCAAATAATCAAATCCAAATTCATTATTTGTACCATAAGTAATATCTTTTGAATATTCAATTCTTCTATCAGAAGGAGACATTTGGTTTAAAATACAGCCATAACTAAAACCTAAATATTCATAAATGAGTCCCATCCACTTACTATCTCGCTGTGCCAAATAATCATTTACAGTAATTACATGAACGCCTCGACCTGTTAATGCATTTAATATAATAGGTAATGTAGAAACAAGTGTTTTCCCTTCACCTGTTTTCATTTCAGCAATATTACCTTCATGAAGCACAATACCACCTATCAATTGAACATCATAATGTACCATCTCCCAAACCGTTTTTTGTCCAACTACATCATATTCTGTTCCACTTAATCGTCGTGATGCATCTTTAACAATAGCAAAAACTTCAGGTAAAATTTCATCTAAATAAGCTTGTTCTGCCTTATATATAGATTCGTCTAGATCTTTTCGAGATAATTTTTCTGCCTCACCTTGCTTTTTTGTATTCTTGCGAATATTATTAATTTTATCTCTATGAAATTGTATTTGAGATTTTAATTTCTCTTCATCCCATTTTTTAACTTCATTATATTTTTTGTTTATTACATCAACGAGTGGTAGCACTCGTTTCATATCTTTATCAGATTTTTTTCCAAATATTTTTGTTATTACTTTTGTAAAAATAGACATATTAATTTAAAATATATTCACCTTTATTTAATTTTTGAAATACAGCATCTAAGATTCCATTCACAAATGTACCACTATCTTTTGTTCCAAATACTTTTGAAATCTCAACCGCTTCTGAAATACTCACTTTTTCAGGGACATCTTCAATAAATAGCATCTCTGTAATTGCTAACCTTAATACTAATTTATCTGTTAACGCAATTCGAGTAATTTCCCAATTTTTAGAATTTTCATTAATAATTTTATCAACTTTATTAATATTATTATGAGATAATTTAACTAGCTTTAAACTATATTCTTTTACTTCTTCTATCGGAATATTTTCTTCGGTAAAACAAGTTTTGAGTAAATTTTCAGCAGAATTATCTGAAAGCTCACAACCATAAGATAATTGCACAGCTAATACTCTCGATTTTCTTTTTTCTCTTGGTGTCATTAAATCCGATTTTTCTTTCCAGAAGAGGTATAAATCGATTTTAATTCACCTAACTTACGAATTCTCTCTTCAGCTAAATAATCAGACGCAATATTTGTTGGAATATCTGCCTCTTCTGACCGTTTAAAAATAGCCATTAATGTATCATAAATACCTTCTGCTTGATTAAACGCTCTCTCTCTATTATAACCTTCTAATTCATTTGAGACATTTATTAAACCACCTGCATTGATAACATAATCAGGTGCAACAAGAATACCCCGAGACATTAACGCTTTACCATGTTCATGTGATTTTGCCAATTGATTATTTGAAGCACCCGCAATTACAGAACATTTTAACTGTGGAATTGTATCATCATTTAAAATTGCACCTAATGCACATGGAGCAAATATATCTACATCTAAACTATAAATATCATCTAAAGCAACGGCAGTAGCACCATAATCTTTTACTGCTTTATCAATTGAATTTTGGTCTATATCGGTTACAAATAACTCTGCACCATCTTTAGCTAAATAATCAACAAGAATCATTCCTACATGTCCTAATCCTTGTACACCAATTTTTAAACCATCTAAACTATTTCTATTTAATTTTGCTTTAACCGCTGCTTTCATTCCTACAAATACACCATAGGCGGTAACAACAGAAGGATCTCCACTTCCACCCAATGCTCTTGAAATTCCGGTAACATGATTTGTTTCTGTTCTCACCCACTCCATATCTTTTACAGAAGTCCCAACATCTTCAGCAGTGATATAGCGACCACCTAACCCTTCAACAAATCGACCAAACGATCTAAAAAGTGTTTCTGATTTTTCAGTTTTAGCATCTCCAATAATTACCGCCTTGCCTCCACCTAAATTTAATCCTGAAATTGCGGCTTTATAAGTCATCCCTTTAGATAATCTCAAGACATCAGTTAATGCCTCTGCCTCATTTGCATAATTCCACATTCTACACCCACCCAATGCTGGGCCTAATGTTGTATTATGTATTGCAACAATTCCTCTTAATCCTGATTGAGGATCCGAAAAAAATGTAACTTGCTCATGGCCTCTTTGGACCATATTTTCAAAAATATCCATATCCACCTTTCTTAATTTTTAAAGTAAACTTCTCGCAATAACAACTCGTTGTATCTCTGAAGTCCCTTCATATATTTGAGTAATTTTAGCATCTCTCATTAACCGTTCAACCCCTGACTCTCTCATATATCCATATCCACCATGGATTTGAACACAATTTGTCGATGCTCTCATTGCGACTTCAGAAGCATATACCTTTGCCATGGAAGCCATATGACCATATTTTTGGCCAGCATCTTTCATCATTGCGGATTTATGAATTAATAATCGTGCCGCTTCAATTTCCATTGCCATATCTGCAATTTTAAATTGGACAGCTTGTTGCATTGAAATTGGTTTTCCAAATTGAACTCTTTCTTTTGAATAAGATATAGAAGCATCCAATGAAGCCTGTGCGATACCCAGTGCTTGGGAAGCAATTCCAATCCGCCCACCATCAAGTGTGGCTAATGCAATTTTAAATCCTTGCCCTTCTTCTCCAATACGGTTGACAATAGGAATTCTTACATTATCAAAATAAAGCTCACTTGTATCTGACGCCCTAATACCTAATTTATCTTCCGGTTTACCTGGTTCAAATCCATCCCAACCTTTTTCAACTAAAAATGCAGAAATTCCTTTATGCCCAATACCTTGAGTTGTAATTGCAAATAATATAACATAATCCGAGTTTATACCATTTGTTACCCAATTTTTTGTTCCATTAACAATATAATGGTCACCATTTAATTGAGCGATAGTTTTCATATTTGAAGCATCTGAGCCAGACTGAGGTTCTGACAATGAAAAAGCTCCAATTTTTTCACCTTTTGCAAGCGGTTTTAAATATTTTTCTTTTAATTCTTCGCTCGCAAATTTCTCTAATAAATAACATACTAGAGAATTATTTACAGACATTACAACTGCAGCCGATGCATCTACTCTCGAAATTTCCTCCATTGCGATTGCATAAGACACAGCATCCATTCCTCCACCATTCCATTTTTCTGAAACCATCATGCCCATAAAACCCAAATCACCCATTTTTTGAATTGCTTCTTTGGGCCAAATCTTTTTTTCCTCTCGGTCAACTACACCCGGAGCTAATTCAATGCGTGCAAATTCTCGTGCTGTTTTTTGTATTAATTGTTGTTCTTCTGTTAAGTTAAAATCCATTGTTTCTTTTTAGTTTATAAAATTAAAAATTTATAGAATAATTAAAATATTATTTTTTGAAAATTTTAATAAATATATTATGTGTTTTCGATTAATATTTATAAAAACCCTTACCTGTTTTTCGGCCCAAAGTTCCTGCATCAACCATTTTTTTGAGTAATGGGCATGGTCTATATTTACTATCTCCTAATTCTTTATGAAGTACTTCCATTATTGCTAAGCATACATCTAAACCAATTAAATCAGCTAAGGTGAGTGGACCCATAGGATGAGCCATTCCCAACTTCATTATTTGATCAATTGCTTCTGTTTTAGCAACGCCTTCCATTTTACAAAATATTGCTTCATTAATCATTGGCATTAAAATTCTATTTGCAATAAATCCTGGATAATCATTGCATTCAACTGGTGTTTTATTTAAATTTTTAGAAATTTCAACCACTTTATGGGTAGTTTCATCAGTTGTTAAATGTCCTCTAATAATTTCAACTAATTTCATAACAGGAACAGGATTCATAAAATGCATACCAATGACTTTATCTGGCCTTGATGTTTGGGCACCAATTTTTGTAATTGAAATTGAGGATGTATTTGAAGCTAATATAGTTTCTTTATTACAAATTTTATCAAGAGTTGAAAATATTTTAGTTTTAATTTCAAAATTTTCTGTCACGGCTTCAATAACTAAACCGCAAGATTGTAATGAATCTAATTTTGTATTTGTTGAAATTAATCCCATAAATTGTAATTTATCTGATTCTGAAATCAATTTTTTATTAATTTGTCTATCCATGTTTTTAGAAATAGATGATAAACCTTTTTCTAAAAAATCAGGATTAATATCGACAAGTGTTACAGGATATCCATTTTGTGCAAAAATATGAGCAATTCCATTGCCCATTGTACCCGCACCGATTACACCAATTTGAATTTTCAAGAAACCTCTTATTTAATTATAATTAATAAAATAATGAATTTTGCAAACACCTAAATTTACAAATTAAATATTGTTTCCTTAGTTTACTAAAATAATGAGATTGTATTAATTTAAAGATAAATAATAGAGTAATTTATGTTTTATGGTTAAACTCTCTCAACAATCATCGCAGAAGCTTCACCACCACCAATGCAAATTGATGCCATTCCTGTTTTTGTATTTTTATTAGACATTGCATTCATTAATGTAATTAAAATCCGTGCTCCGGAAGCACCTATTGGATGGCCTAAAGAAACTGCACCACCATTAACATTCACTTTTTTTGAATCTAAATTAAACTCTTTTTGGGCTACCATAGTCACAACAGAAAATGCCTCATTAATTTCAAATAAATCAATATCACTAATTGAAACACCTGTTTTTTGACTTACTTTTTTCATTGCTTTTGCAGGTGCAGTTGTAAACCATTCAGGTGCTTGCGCAGAGGAGCTATGGCCTATAATTTTAAATTCAGGATTTAATCCTAATTCTTTTGCTTTATCACCACTTATTAAAATACAAACTGCAGATCCATCATTTATCGAACTAGCATTAGCAGCGGTAACCGTTCCATCTTTTTGAAATGCAGGTCTAAGTTTGGGAAACTTTTCTGGCATCCCTCTTCCTGGTTCTTCATCCGTATCAACAATTATCGAATCACCCTTTCGCTGTGGAATTTCAACGGGAGTAATTTCATTTTTAAAAAGCCCACTTTCTATTGCATTTAGCGATCTTTTATAAGACTCTTTTGCAAATTCATCTTGGTCTGCTCTTGAAAATTCATATTTATCTGCACATATTTCTGCACAATTCCCCATATGTTGATCATTATACACATCCCATAAACCATCATGAATAATTCCATCCAGAACTTGACCGTGGCCTAATCTCATTCCAGTTCTACCTTTTGGCAAATAGTATGGAGCATTACTCATACTTTCCATTCCACCGGCAATAATTACATCCGCATCTCCACAGGCAATTGCTTGTGAACCTAACATTATTGCTTTTAAACCAGAACCACACATTTTATTAATGGTTAAACATTCTACATTTTCAGGTAATCCAGCGTAGATTGATGCCTGTCTTGCGGGAGCCTGTCCCACACCCGCAGATAAAACATTTCCCATAATCACTTCATTTACTTCAATTGGACTTAATCCACTTTTTTCTAATGCTCCTTTAATTGCAATTGCACCTAATTTAGGAGCTGAAATATCTTTTAATGCTCCTTGAAAAGCTCCAATTGGAGTTCTGGCATAAGATAAAATAAATACATCTCTATTCATTTGTTTTCCTTTTTATTTCCATTTTCATACGCTTCAATTATTTGGCGTACTAATTTATGTCTCACCACATCGCTTGAATCAAATTCGACAAATGAAATTCCTTTAATTGATTTTAGCTTATTTTGTGCATCAATTAATCCTGATATTTCATTATTGGGTAAATCGCTCTGTGTAATATCACCTGTAATTATTGCTCGAGAAGTTACTCCTAATCGTGTTAAAAACATTTTCATCTGAGTATTTGTTGCATTTTGGGCTTCATCTAAAATCATAAATGAATTATGGAGTGTTCTTCCACGCATATATGCAAGTGGAGCAATTTCAATAATTCGCTTTTCTAAATAAATTTTTCTTTTTTCATGGGTTAACATATCTCCCAATGCATCATAAAGAGGTGTTAAATAGGGGTCAACTTTTTCTTTTAAATCTCCGGGTAAAAAGCCCAACCTTTCACCTGCTTCTACTGCAGGACGTGTAATTACAATTTTTTCAACAAGTCCTTCTTTTAATGCTGATACTGCACATGCAACAGCTTGATACGTTTTTCCTGTACCTGCTGGACCAATAGCAAAAACAATTTCATTTTTAGTTACCGCTTCAAAGTATTTTTTTTGCCCATTTGTTCGAGGGACAACAGCACCTTTGTGCGTATATAAAATCACGGGCATATCTTCACCATTTTGGTGGTGTATTGAAGTTTCTGTTCGCGAAAAATTAAGTAATGATTTTACATCATTTTCATCTACAAATCCTTTTTGATTTACCGTAATAATCATTTCAGCAACTACAGATTCAATTTTTTCTAATTCAGTTTTTTCGCCTTCCAAAAACATTTCGGTGCCACGAGTAATTAATTTACCAGTGAAATTCTTTTCTAATACTTTTAGATTGCAGTCATTGGGACCCAATAAACTTAATGGATCCACACTTCCTATTTGAATTGTTACTTTAAATTTATTCAGGATTTTGCTCTTATAATTTCTAAATGCAAATCTTGTAATTGTTTTTCATCTACATTCGCAGGGGATTCATCCATTAATGATATTGCAGAAGTCGTTTTTGGGAATGCAATTACATCTCTAATTTGAGTACAATTTGCAAGTAACATTACAATGCGATCAAATCCAAATGCCATTCCACCGTGGGGAGGAGCACCGTATTTAAATGCATTCATTAAAAAACCAAATTTTTCTTGAGCCTCATCATCACCAATTCCGAGTATTGTAAATATTTTAGCCTGTAATTCTGCCGAATGTATTCTAATTGACCCACCACCAATTTCATATCCATTCATTACAATATCATAAGCCAACGACCTAACCTCTCCTGGATTTGAATCCATTTTATCCATATCTTTAAAATTGGGTGAGGTAAATGGATGATGTAGTGCATCCCATCTTTTTTCATCTTCATTCCATTCGACTAATGGAAAATCGACAACCCAAAGTGGTGCCCATACATTTGGATCAATTAAGTTTTCTCTTTTTGCAATTTCTAATCGCAAAGCTGAAAGTGCAGAAAATACTACTTTTGCATCATCACCAATTATAAATACAATATCACCTTCATTTACTTTACAGTTCTCAATAATATCTTTTTGGATGGTTTCTGGGAAAAACTTACTAATTCCACCCTCTAAAACATTGTCCCCTGCTTTCATCCATGCTAAACCTTTTGCATTGTGATATTGTTTTACAAAGTTAGTGAGTTCATCAATAATTTTACGGCTATATTTTGCACAAGCCGGTGCGACAATTGCTTTTACTCTACCACCATTATCCAACACAGACTTAAATGCATAAAATTCTGACTGTTGAACAAATTCAGAGAATTCTTGTAATTCCATTCCAAAACGTGTATCTGGTTTATCATTCCCATACATCTCCAATGCGTCATAATAATTAAGAACAGGGAATTGTTCTGGTAGCTCAGCATTAATTGTTTCTGACCATAGTTTTCGAGTTAATCGTGTACCCAAATCTATAATATCTTCTTGATCTATAAATGACATTTCAATATCAATTTGAGTAAATTCAGGCTGTCTATCTGCCCTAAAATCTTCATCCCTAAAACATTTAACAATTTGAAAGTATTTATCAAACCCGGAAACCATTAATAATTGCTTATAGGTTTGAGGCGATTGCGGAAGTGCATAAAATTTCCCTTCATGTAATCGACTCGGAACAAGGAAATCTCTAGCTCCTTCAGGGGTTGATTTCATTAATACAGGTGTTTCAACCTCTATAAAATCTTCATCATGTAAAAATTGACGAGTGATTTGAGCGGACTCATGTCTTAATTTTAAATTAGCTTGAAGTTCTTTCGTCCGTAATTCTAAATATCTAAATTTTAATCGATGATCTTCTGATGCTGAATTACGATCATTCACATTAAACGGCATTGGCTCTGCTTCATTGAATACATGAATTTCACGCACCTCAACATCAATTTCACCGGTTGGCATTTCTGAATTTATTGCTTCTGTAGGACGAGCAACCACAACACCTTTAACCCCAATTACATCTTCTAATCCCAAACGGAAGATTTGTTTATAAGCATCCTCATGCAATTCTTCATTAAATACAATTTGAGTTTTACCATATCGATCTCTTAAATCAATAAAAATTAATCCACCATGATCTCTTCTTTTTGAAATCCACCCATTTAGTACAATTTCTTGTCCCGCATTTTCATTTCTTAATTCACCACAATTATGGCTTCTTTTTAACACTTTTTACTCCAAAATTAGCAGGTAAATTTACACTGTTTTTGAAATGTGAGATTTATAATTTTATATGAAGAATTAACTTTTCTTACTACGCTAATTGATTATTCAAAAAACTTGAATTTAAACTATATTAAATTATTGGTTAAATATACTTTTTATATATATTTTATATAATGAATTTAGCTTTACAAAACATCCATTATTAATAAGGTTTCTCAAGAAAAACCCAAATTTGCGAAATGCAATTGTTTACAAACAACCATGATTTATACCCATGTTTTACATAATGGGCATTTGAGATTTAAAAGTCTGAGAGATATATTATGAGAAAAATTTCAAATATGGTTATACGGCTGTTTCAGAGCGATATACACTTTTGGCTAAGTCGTATTTACATAGTTAAACCGCTTTTTAAAGAAAGATGTTGAATTATTAAATTGATTGAATCAAAACAAAAACTTAATCTTTCCCAACTTGAACAATACCTATCCAAAGCAGCCTGGATATTAAAAGGGCCTGTGGATGCTTCGGATTTCAAGGTTTACATATTCCCGCTACTTTTCTTTAAACGGATTTCAGATGTATACGATGAAGAATACACTTTAGCGTTAGAAGAATCTTCTGGTGATAAAGAATATGCTGCCCTTCCCGAATTCCATCGCTTTGTGATACCACAAGATTGCCATTGGAAAGATGTTC
>JACNKR010000023.1 GCA_014381925.1 Fidelibacterota bacterium
TCGTCAAGCTGGTCAAATTACCAATACTCTCTGGCAGGGTAGTTAAACTATTAGATCCTAAAGACAAACTCGTCAGTCTATATTCAGAATCCCAACCATACCATCCAAAATCAAAAGGTGAATTATAACCATTTGAATCAGCAATATCTACTATTACATTATAATCTATTTCATAATAGCAATTATTATCTATTTCAATATAACCCATCATTTCTACACAGGTTAAACAACTTCCATCATCAATTACAACAGATGAATTATAGTTCATCATACTATTATCCATACACCCCGCATTGCTACAATTTTGGTAATCTAACCCAATAATTGTTAAATCAACATCCTGTAACCAATTTGGTAATGTGTCTTGTACCCCGTTAAAACAAAATAAAACATTACCTCCTATAAATAATGAGTCTAATGATTCCATTGTATTTATAGAATCAGGTATTGAAAGTAAATAGTTAGATTCTATTTTAATGGTTTGTAAACTATCCAAACCAAGCAAACTATTTGAGAAATCTAAAAGATTATTATTAGAAAAGTTAACTTCAACTAATTGAGTCAAATTTTCAATATTATCCGGAATTGAACTAATATTGTTACGACTAAAATTTAAATTATGAAGTGAAATAACATTAAAAATAAAATCAGGGATTGTAGAAAAATTATTTCCTTCAACATTGAGTAAAGTGAGATTTTCTAAATTTGAAAAGTTAGAGTGTATAGATGAGTATGCATTATCTGTTAAGTTTAAATATTCTATATTTTCTAAATTACTAATAATGGATGGAATAGTACCACTTAATCCGCATTCAATACATTCAAAAGAAGTTAAGTATCCATTTTCCCACACTTGTTCACCAAGGTTTAAGGGATCAGAATATTGAGAAGTTTGACTCACTAATGTTTCTAAAAACTGAAAGTTTGAATCATATAACCAATCTGAGTTAGTTATTTGAATGCAATCCATAACATTAGCCTCTAATGGTTCACCAAAAGCACCACCAATAATAATGTCATTTACACATAATTCAGTTTCTGTTGTTGGGGTAAAATAAATTTCGGCTAATACTCCATTTCCTAAAGGTAGGTTAGCAACCCCATCAAAATCAAAACAAGTTACACCTCCAGTATTAGCATTTATGGTGCATTCTCCTATATTACTATTTACTTCTTCAATTGTAATTCCGTCTATAATTAACTGAAAACCATAAATATCCGAATCACTATTATATGAAATATTAATTGAGCTACTATCAGAATTAAAACCTTCAAAACCCAATGATACATTTTGAGTAAAAATAAACCCTGTAAAAATTGTAAATCCTATTATCATTATATAAGTTAATTTATTCATGTTATTTCCTTTATTTGTTTATAATCTATTTTTTTAGTATGTGTTTCAATTATAAAAGTAGAATTAAAATTTATAAAATTTCTATACAATTTATTGCCGTGGGGAAAATAATTATATAAAATGTGAGATAATTTATTTAAAACATCTATTATTAATATTTTTAGAATTTTTTTTATAATTCTGAAAACGATCTTAATTCTAGACATTTGATTTAAATCTAGCAGAGAATATTTATAATTGGTTAATTTGGATAGTTTTATCATCACAATTAACAAATATTACAAATAAAAATATTACAAGAGCAAGTTATATTTTAAGGGGAGGGAGAGGTTTAAATATTTATGAATTAACGACTAAATTTAAATATGAAGTTTTAAATTATATAATACCCAAAATAATATTTACGATGGAAACAATATCAAGAACATTAATTTCACAATCATCATTTACATCACCGTAAATACTAAATGAATTTGCTAATACCAAATTAACAGATTGAATGACATCTAATACATTTATTAGCTCATCTTGATTTAAATCACCACCTTCAATTGTTGAAAGATCAGGCGAGTTTCCACTTTGATTTTGGGTTCCATGATAGCACCCTACAATATACGGAAATGTAGAAGTTGCATGATAATGATAATCACCATTAGGACCATAATGACCATTGCATTCATCTAATTTCAATGGATCATTTGATTCAACAAATTCATGGTTATCCCATGCATAAGTTGTGGGGTCACCTGTTTGTACCCATCCACTACTATATTCAACTAATTCAGAACATTCTGCATCAATACACCCTATTGGCCCATATATAGGATAACCATCATTGGCATATCCAACAACGGGATCAGGTTCATTAATTGGAAATGACATTGATAAACATTCAACCAACATTGCATGATAATGGTAAACTCCTTGTTGAGCAGTATGTCCCATGCAGTAATCCATTATTCCATTATAAACAGGGTCACCATACGGATCCGGGAATTGAGCTTCATTTGGCCCAAAAAATGGTAATCCATTTACGGCAATACCTGCAACACCAAGTAATGGAATTGTATTATTTTGACCATTATCAATAGGATACCGTGGAATATCCCAATTATAATTTTGGGATTGTAGATTATTAGGAGTAATTTGAACAAAAGGATAATGTATAATTCCATTGCTTGATACATTTATTGAATTATTATCGCATGAAACACTTAATTGAGGATATGGATAATTCCCCCCTGCTCCTTCAAATTGGCTAACATCTAAAAAATTATCTATTGGGCAAGCTGGCTCAATGGATTCTACACATATTCCACAATCACTATACCACATGCAATTATCATTATTATTACATGGGGCTTGATTTTGAATATTCTCACACTGACCATAAATATGTGTAATAAAAGTAAATGTAATTAATAAAATTATATTTTTCATCTTCTCCTCGTTTTAAAAATTCTGACTTCTGAGTAAATTTAAAATAAAAAGTTAACTATGAAATATATTTTTATTATTTTTTTTTTTATTTTAACAATATTAACTTTTGATTTTGTGTAAATCCGTGCTCTGAGCTTGATGAAGGATCGCCTGCATCTAACTTCACAAAGTACAAACCACTTGGATAACCTTCTGCATTCCATTCAATTGTATGAAAACCTGTTTCAATTTGTCCATCAATCAATGTTGTAATTAATCGTCCGTTAATATCAAATACTTGTAAAGACATCGCTTGCAATGTCTCTGGCACACCAAAACGAATAGTTGCTACGGGATTAAGAATCTGGATTTATAGGTGATAATGACTACTCTGTAAGTAATTTAACCATATTACTATTAATTAAAATTAGATACCAATAACTTTTCAAATCCATCTAAATTAGATTCTATATCAATAATATATGAGCAAGATATTTTTTAGGAAGAGGTGGTACTTTAATTTAGATTTAATTGATTAATCTTAACATATCTAAATTCATTAAACTCCTGTTTAAATTTATTTGCTGATTTCTGAATAATTTCAACTTGTAAAGTTATATTTTCTTTAAAATCTTTTTCAAGTAATTTGCCTTGATATAAATTTATTATTTTTTCGACCAACCCAAAAGATTCATAATTTGATATTATTTCAAAAATATCAGTTTTTACCCACGGTATAACTTGACTTTTTTTCAAACAGTCTAAAGCTGATAATCCATAAGCATTAATTAGTCCAGGAATACCCAGCTTTGAACCACCAAAATACCTAACTACAAAAATACTCGTATTTACTAATTCATGTCTTTTTAATTGATTTAATATCGGTATTCCAGAACTGCCTTTGGGTTCGCCTGCATCTGTAGAAAATTCATCAATTACATTATTATTTATTATTCTATATGCGTAACAAATATGTGATGCATCTGAATATTCAGTTTTTAATTGAATTAGATATTTTTTAATTTCGGGGAAAGTGTGAACAGAAAATGAGAAAGAAGTAAATATAGATCCTTTTTCTCTATACTCTCCTATTTCATTATTTTTTATGATATTATTATCTATGTAATTTTATTTCAACCATGTAATAGATTTTTGAATACAGTTTACATCATCAAAGCAAAAATTAATAAAATAAACTCCTGAATGTGATATTGGAGGTATCAGCCCTGATAAATCAATTCGCTGTCTTCCTTTTACAAGTGGATTTAAAGTAAATTGATTTTTTAGTTGCCCCCGAATATTAAATAATTGAATTTTGGGATATTGATAAATTTTATTTGAATCTATTATTATATAAAGTTCACTTAACTGTTTTTCGATTGCATTTGGATAAATAGAAATAATTTTATTTTCACCAATTTGAGAATTATCATACCACAGAATCATTGCTATTGATGAAGATTGATTTGATTTACCATATTCATTTTCAGCTTCAATATAATATTCATATTCAATCAGCGGTTCTGCATCTATATCAATATAATAATTTGTTGATACCGATTGAATTAATGAGTCATTTCTATAAATATTATAAAATAAAATTTCACCCGCATTAATGGAAGGATTCCAATTTAATAATATACTCTCTGCTTCTTCAACTGCTGTTAAACCATAAGGTTGTGAAGGTGCTTGGAATAATTCATAATCAATAGTTAATTCTGATTCATTATCGTGGTAATATATTGTTCTTAAAATATCATTTGATTGCATCGGTATTAATTGGGTTAAAGCTGGACTAATTATTTGGTTATTATCACCTAAAATTATAATTTTCCCATTCGGTTTAAACTCATTATGGTTTACTTGTAAAATCCCAGGTATTCCCGTTTTAATAGCAGATAATGAAACTTCGTCATGATATAAAAATATATTTTCATTATAAATTGAATACATAATATTTGGATTAGCACCACCCATTGGTATCATTAAGTTTTGATCTGAATGATAATAAAATTGATTATCTATGCCATTAAAATAATTTCTAGAAATAAAATCAACCCATGAATCCATAAATGATATTTCATAGATTGATTGTAACTCATTATCCAATAACGTTTTTGGGTTTATATTATAATTTTCTAATTCTTCCCAGATATATCTTATAATGGTACTGTTTTCTAATTCATTTGCACCTAATTCTTCGACTACTGTATTTAAATAATGACCAAAAGATGCAACACTATATCCATTCGTTTCCTCAAAAATTGTTGTTGGGAAGTTATAGAAATCATCGACCCAATAAATATAATCATTATGGTCCGGAAAAATAATATCTTCAATCCATGTTGAACTAAATTCATGAAAAAATACGGTACTTACACCACCTATAATTGCAGGTTCTTTATATTCCCTTTGAATTGCATGAAAAAATTCATGAGCAACCGTAACTTGCATCGCTTTTATTCCAGAAGTATAGAAACCATTAGAATAATTATTATCAATTTCCACCCAACCATTTGGAGCTTCTACAGAATTACCGCTTCCCCAATTAACACCATAATAACCACTACCACGATTTGAAATATAAATTGGATATGCCGGTTCATTATTTGCAGGGACATCTTTATAACCCATTCTATCACAAATTCGATTTTGAACAAAATCAATAGTATTAGCAACTAAATCAACATAATCTGGAATTCCATTTTGGTTTAAATCCTCTATATCAGGAGCATTAACACCAACGGTATCATAATGTATTGTAAATAAACCTGAGGGTGAGAAAATAAGTGTATCACTACTTGGTGGATTAACTCGAGTTTGAGAATTTAATGTTAGTCCACATTTTTGCTGTCCAAAGGATATGGATATTAAAAAAGTAATAATTAAATATTTTAAATTCAATTATTTTTTTCTAAAGGAAATTTTAATGGGCACTCCTTCAAAACCAAATTTATCTCTTATTTGATTTTCTAAATACCTTTTATATTGTTCAGGATATAAATCAGGATAATTACAAAAAAATGCAAAAATAGGTGGGGAATGATGGACTTGAGTACCATATTTAATTTTTAAATTTTTTCCCTTAATTGCCGGAGGAGGATAATTATACTGTACATAATCTAAAAATTCATTTAAGTCATTCGTTTTAATTTTTTTCTGATATTGTTCATTTACTTTAATAGCTTCAGATAATACTGAATAGGTTCTTTGATTTTTTAAAACCGAAATAAATAACACAGGAAAATGCCTTGTATATTTATATTTATAATGTAAATCTTCAACATATTCTTTCATCGTTTGGTGATCTTTTTTAATTGTATCCCATTTATTTACAACAATCACCAACCCTTTTCCCCAGGTAATTACATTTCTAATTACAGCTTTATCCTGAGCACCTAATCCTTTTTCAGCATCTAATAATACCAATGCAATATCACATTCTTGAATAATTTTTTGGGTTCTTACTGTGCTATAAAATTCTACCGAATCATCAACTTTAGATTTTTTCCTTAATCCCGCTGTGTCAATTAATCTAATTGTTTGATTAAAATAAGTTAAATATGAATCTACAGCATCTCTCGTAGTCCCTGCAATTTCAGTTACAATTGATTTTTCTTCATTTAATAATGAATTCATCAACGAAGACTTGCCCACATTTGGCATTCCTACAATTGCTAAATTTAAAAAATCACTATAATCTTTATCCTTTTTTTGTTTTTCTGGAATTTTCAAACAAATTTGATCTAAAAAATCACCCATATTTCGTCCACCAATTGCTGAAATATGTATAGGATCTCCTAAACCTAATTCATAAAAAGAATATAGTTTTTCTTCATGAGTCGTATCATCTATTTTATTTATAATAAGTGAAAATGGTTTGTCATTTTTTTTAATTAATTCTGCTAAATGCCTATCACTTGAAGAAATTTCAGACTGACCATCCAATAAAAAAATAATAAAATCAGCTTCTGAGAATGCTATCTCAGCTTGATTTCTTACCGCTTTTTCAATTTTATCTTCAGAATTTGGTAAATAGCCACCTGTATCAATCAAATTATATTTTTTTCCAGCCCAATCCATTACATCAAAAATCCGATCCCTTGTTACACCTTCAACTGGAGATACAATTGCTTTTCGTTTTCCAATTAATCGATTAAATAAAGTCGACTTACCAACATTTGGCTTTCCTATTATTGCTATAGTAGGGTTAATTTTTTAATTCCTCCTTAAAAACATGTAATAAACTATCAGGAGCAACTTTCAATTGACAATTTATACTTTTTGAAATTTGTTCTATTGTAAGGTCATCAACTGTTAAGGTTTGTTCATCATTTAAAATACGATTACTAAACCAAACGCTATCACCTAAATCAATATCTTTTAATTGTTCAATTAAATCTTTTCCTGATAAAAGTCCAGTAACGGTTACTGAATTTCCATAAAAATTATTTGTTATCGGTATAATACTTATATTCATATTTGCATGGCTATCAAAAAATGGAATTAAATATTTTTTAAAAACAGGATAAACTAACACTCCGCAACCAATTGAAAAATAAAATTTATTTTTATTTACAAGTTCAATTATTTCTTTTTTTTCTAATTCAAATTTATCCAAAAAATATCTTACTTGACCAACACCATTTTCAATTAAATCAAACTCACCATATTCTTTTGCACATGGTGGTTCTAATCCAGCTAAAATATACCATTCATCAGATAAAAAGAAGAATGAACCATTTGTTCCAGGAAAAGTATTTTTAAGTTTTTCAATTTTAGGTATAAACTGTTTGGCATAATTGGGAGTTACTGACTTTAGCTCCATTAACCCTTCTCGATGTCCTGTTAATCCAACAGGTACAATAGATAAAGATTTCACTACAGGGAAAAATTGATAAAGGTCTTTAATTGTTCTTTCTAACGCAACTCCATCATTTTCCCCAGGTACTAAAACAGCTTGACAATGTAATTCAATGCCATTGTCAACTAAATATTTTACTTTTTCAAGAAAATTATCATTCTTTTTATATAGTAATAATTTTTTTCGCAATTTAGGATCAGTCGTATGTACTGAAAGATATAAAGGAGACATTCGCTGTTCAACGATTCGGTTTAATTCATTTTGCCCCATATTAGTAAGAGTTATATAATGTCCATGTAGAAATGATAATCGATAATCACCATCTCTAAAATACATTCCCTTCCTCATACCTTTCGGGTTTTGATCAACAAAGCAAAAGACACAATCATTTGCACATTTTCGGATTTTTAATTCTTCAAATTGAACACCTAAATCTTCGTCCAATTCTTTATCAATATCAAATAGCTGTCTTTTACCATTAATTTCAAATTCAATAGATAATTTCTCTTCAATAATCCGAAATTGGTAATCTAATTCATCTAAGACCTTTTTTCCATTAATCTTTAATAATTTATCTCCAGATTTTAATCCAAGTGCAATTCCTAAACTATTTGTATTTACTTTTGTAATTTGCATTATTTTATATAAAAAAAATCCGATAAATAATATTTATCGGATTTATTAAAAAAATAAATTAATATTAATTTAATATTTCTTTCTCTTTATTTTCAAGTATTCCATTCAACTCTTTAATACTTTTATCTGTCATTTCCTGAATATCATCTAAAGCTCGTTTTAAATTATCATCAGAAAGTTCATGATCTTTATTTATTTTTTTTAAGCTATCATTTGATTCTCTACGAGTATTTCGAACCGCAACTCTACCAGCTTCAATCATATTATGAGCTAATTTTACATATTCTTTTCTACGATCTTCAGTTAATGGTGGGATATTAATCCTAATAATTTGTCCATCATTATTAGGTGTTAATCCTAAATCTGCACTTGTTACTGCTTTTTCAATTAACCCTAAACTAGTTGGATCAAATGGCTGAATTACAATTACCTGAGGTTCAGGTGTACTTATTTGAGCAATATTTTTCAATGGAGTCATGCTACCATAATAATCAACTCTAACAGGTTCAACTAACCCCGTATTTGCTCTACCTGTTCTTATTGTAGCAACCTCATTTCGGTAATGGTCCACAACTTTGGCCATCTTAACTTGTGTATCTTTAAAAATTTCGTTAACCAATTTTTATTCCTTTTAATTATGAATTAAAATAATTTTATCGCTATGAATACATTAAATTTAATATTATTCTTACTAAACCATAAATTGTTATATAAATAAAAAAACCCTGCTCATGATATAATCAATTATATTGATTTACCAATTGGCAGGGTTTTATAAAATAAAATACAATTATTCTACTGTAGATTCACCAGTAGAACTCATTTCTCCAAGTTGAAATCTAGAAAATCTTGAAATTGATATATTTTCTCCAATTGTAGCAATAACTTCTGTCAATAAATCTTTAACTGTTTTATCTGGGTCTTTTACAAATGGTTGTTCTAATAAAACACTTTCAGCATAAAACTTCTCTAATCTACCAACAATCATTTTATCAATAATATTTTCAGGTTTCCCAGACTGTCTTGCCTGATCTACTAAAAATGATCTTTCTTTTTCAACAATTGTACTATCCATATCTTCACGCTTCACAACTAATGGTGCACTCGCAGCAATATGCATAGCAACATCTTTTGTAAATTGTTCAAAACCATCTGTTCGAGCTACAAAATCTGTTTCACAATTAATTTCAACAATGACACCCAACTTACCACCAGGGTGAATATATTGTACAATTGCACCTTCTTTTGTTGATCTACCAGCTTTTTTCTGAGCTTTTGCAGAACCAGATTTCCTTAAATGTTCTATTGCTTTTTCAATATCACCATCAACCTCTTGAAGAGCTCTTTTACAATCCATAAATCCAGCACCAGATCGTTCTCTTAATTCTTTAACTGTTGTAGCAGCTATCATATAATTATTTATTCCTTTGTTTCTTCTACAGATTCTTCAACTATTTCAGTAGCAATTTCTTCAACAACTATTTCTTCATTATCAGTAGATGATTCTAATTCGACATTAACAACTTCTTCACTTTTCATATCATCAATAGTTCCACCACGTGCCTCAATGACTACATTTGAAATTGTTTCAGTAATTAATCGAATAGTTCTAATTGAATCATCATTAGCAGGAATAGCAAAATCAACAAGATTAGGATTTGTATTACTATCAATAATTCCAAAAGTTGGAATTCCAAGTCTTTTTGCCTCTCTAATTGCAGTATGTTCATGATTTCCATCAATAATAAATAATGCAGAAGGGAGATGTTTCATATCCTTAATTCCACGATGAAGATCTGCAAGTTTAATACGCTCTCTCTCCATCATATTTATTTCTTTTTTTGTTAAGCTTGCGTAGATTTCACCCGATTCTTTTTCTAAAGTAATTAATCTTCTAATACTTTTTTTAATCGTGGAGAAATTTGTTAGAGTACCCCCTAGCCATCGTTCAACAACATAATACATCCCACATCTATCAGCTGATTCTTGAACTGCAATCTGAGCCTGTTTTTTTGTTCCAACAAACAACACATTTCCACCAGACTTTACAATCTTAACGATTTCTCGGCATGATTTTTCTAATGCTCTGTGTGTTTCTTGAAGATCAATAATATGAATACCATTTTTCTTGGCAACTATATATTTTTTAAAGCTTGGATTCCATTTACTTGTTGGATGCCCAAAATGAGCTCCAGACTTTAATAAATTATCTACATTAATTTGATACATATAAGTATATAATATCCTTGTTTATCGTTTTGAAAATTGAAATTTCTTTCGAGCACCAGGTTGACCATATTTTTTTCTTTCAACCTCTCTTGAATCACGAGTTAAAAATCCAGCTTTTTTAAGAGCTGATCTTAAATTAGGGTCTATTTCTTGAAGTGCACGAGAAATACCCATGCGGATAGCTTCAGCCTGCCCACTAAGACCACCACCAACTACATTAACAAAAATATCATATTTATCATGAGTTTCTGTTAAATATAATGGTTGTTTCATAACCATTTTAGTAGTGCTGCGACCAAAATACTCTTCAAAATCTCTTCCATTTATTACAACATTTCCTTTTCCTTTCAGAAAACGGACTCTTGCAACAGATCTTTTTCTTCTACCTATTGTAAATGCTAAGTGTTTTTTTGCCATTTATTGTTTCTTTATAATTCAATTTTAATAGGTGACTGTCCTGTATGAGGATGATTTTCACCTGAATAAACTTTTAAATGTTGAAGCATCTTTCTTCCAAGACTATTATGAGGTAACATTCCCTTAACGGCATTTTCAATAATTCGTTCAGGGTAGTTTTCTCTCATATTAGCAAGCGAGCGACTTTTTTGCCCACCGGGGAAACCAGTGTGATGCCAATATTCCTTATCTTTTTCTTTTTTTCCCGTAGCTTCAACCTTTTCAGCATTAATCACTACGACACAATCCCCCATGTCCATATGTGGAGTATAGTAGGGTTTGTTTTTGCCTTTTATTATTTGTGCAACTGTACTCGCAAGACGCCCAAGTCGCTTACCTGTAGCATCTACGATGAACCAGTCTTTTTGCACTTCCGATATTTTAATTGATGTTGTTTTCATACTGTCCTAAATTACTAATAATTGGATACATTCAGAGCCTGTAAAATTACAGGTTTATCTTTCATTAAGTCAAGTTTTAATCCGAAATTATAATACTAATTTTTAAAGCAGATAAATGAAACAGATAGATAAATATATTATTAGTAATTTTTTAATTAAATTTTTATTTACAATGGCGGGGCTTCTTGTAATAACAATTCTTATTGATGTAATTGACCATTTAAATAAATTTATTGACGCGAATATTCCACAATCAGAAATTATTAATTATTATTTTTATAGCCTCCCCTGGTTTTTAAGCATTGGAATTCCCATTTCGTGTTTAATTGCAACAATATTTAGTTTAGGTATTCTTCATAAACAAAATGAAATTACCGCTTTAAAATCTTCAGGGTTAAGTATATTTAGAATTTCATTAAGTTTACTTGCTCTCGGATTTTTCATCTCAGTTGGTTCATTTTATTTTGATAATTATTTAGTAACAAATGCATTAAATACTAGAAACGATATAGAAAAAAAATATTTTTTAAAAAATAAATCAAAATATTTAAAATCAACAAAAAATATTTACAGACAAATTTCAAATAATAAATTTTTAACTATTCATCGGTTTTCCCAAAAGAAAAACGAAGCGACGCAAATTTCATTACAATTAAAAAATGGTAATAAATTAATTAATAGATTAGATGCACCAGTTATGAATTGGAACGATTCTTTAAACTTATGGAATATTCCTCTTTATACCGTTCGAACATGGGATAGTAATGAAATAATTACTGAGATTGTTTCAAAAGATACACTAATTTCATTTAATTTTTCACCTACAGATCTTACTCGTGAATTAATGAAACCTGAAGAGATGGATTATCAAAACCTATCAAAATTTGTAAAAAAGCTAAAAACAAATGGAATAAATGAACCTAGGTGGGAAGTCAATTTACATTTCAAAACGGCGTTTGCAAGTACAAGTTTTTTAATGATTTTAATTGGAATCCCACTGTCAGTCAGAAGACAGCGATCAAATTTAGCAATTGGAATTGGAATTAGTATATTTTTTATTTTTTTATACTATGCTTCACTAAAATTTGGGCAATCATTAGGAATTGCAGGTCAACTTACTCCATTTTGGTCTGTTTGGATTGTTAACTTTATTTTTCTTGCTATAGGCATGTTCATGCTTTATAGAACTAAAACTTAATGAATAAAGGTAACCGAAAACCCAAATTCAAGTCCTGTGGCAGTATATAATTTTCGACTACCAGTCCAAGATAGACCAATATCAATATTTACAGGTAAAAAATGAATACCAGTCCCTAATCCAAATTTATGATTATTATCATCTCCAGTTGTAATTCCAAATCTCAGTGGAAAATGATGCCATTTCACTATTTCTATCCCAAGAGAATGAATCCATCTTTCTAAAGAAATATTTTCTTGATGAAATCCAGTTCTACTTTCATAGGCAAGAAAAATATTATTTTCAATATTTTTAGAAACACCAATCCTAAACATTGTCGGATAATCCATTTTTAACACTGGGAAATCAAGTGAAGCTGTATAACTCGTGTCAGAAACAACTGTATCTGGAAATTCAATTAAGCCAGACATTAAGTCCGACGCATTCAAATTTTCAATTTTATAGTTAAATACTTCAGTAGAATAAGCATTTAACCCCATTGAGTTCGTAATTTGTTTTCCAATTAATTTGTAATTTAAATTATGTTTATCCCAATTAATATAACCAAACAAATTAATAACTGAAAATCCAAATGACCATCCTGATTTAGATTCATTTGTTAATATTCCAAAATCAACTCCATATCCACTACCACCGGGATATAATTCCCGCCTTAAATCAAATTCTAAACTAATACCTGTTGAGTCAGTATATAGCGGTTCGCTTTCTTGACTTGTATATAATTTAATTAAATTTATTCCCTGTAAGTATTTAATTGTATAACCAATAGAAAACCCTCTCAAATCTTTCCAAGAGGAATAACCGTATTCCATGATTGTCTGTGATATAAATTTAATTTCTAGAGGAATCTCAGTTTCCCACTCATTTCCTAATAAAAACATTTTAACAAATCCATTACCAGTATATAATTCAGCAAATTGACGCAACCTCATTGTAAATGCATAATTATTTGTTAAATAATTAATCGCTGGTAATTGAGTATTAATACCAACGTTTATATTAACGCTTCTATCTCCTAGTAAATCTAAAAACTCGGATTTAGATAATAATGAATTATCACTTTCTAAGTTTGCACCATTTAATTTATTATAAATATCTAAATTTATTAAATTATTATTTATATACGAATTAAAGTTTAAAATATTAATTTCTGGAGTTGAATATGCCAAACTAGCAGGGTTTATCCCAATAGAAGAAATACCACGAGATAAGGTTGTCATCGACCCACCTAATCCAATCTCTCTAGGTGATTCTTGACTAATCATAATACTTGAACTAAATAGAATAATCTTTATTATTAAGCTTAATCTATTCATCAAAATGCACCGGTATCTAAAATTACAGAAATATAAGCTGAAACTTTCAAATAATCGGTACTACGAAGTGTTCGAGGTTCACCATTAGATCCTACAAATTCTAACATTGGGCGACTATACCTTTTGTTATTTGAAGTGAGCCATTCCATTTTATCTACTGATAACTCAATTACATCATCTCCAAACCCTGATTTAATTACATGTCCAGTATTTGAGTTAATTTCCTCAGCTTCAGGAATCGTAATATCGGCAATCCTACCAACCCAGAATAATTCAGTTAAATTTTCATTTCTAAAAATTACTCGTAATGCTCTTCCTTCATCATTAGATAGCGATTCAACCTCAATACGGCTCACATTCAATGAATATAAATAATCAAATGCTTCTGTAGAAATATAAGATTGATTTGTAATTAAGCTACCTGAGATAAAATCATCTAAATAATGTGGAAAAAAATCTTCTCTAGTGGATATCAACAAAGATAATGTCATTGCTAAAGGTGAATGGTTTTCTATGTTCACATTTAAATTTGCACTCACTAATCCATTATTTATTTGATTTTTTGATTCCTCATTCATTGAACTCATTTCAGTTGTAACCGAAGGAATAATATTCATATCGGGTTCAAAAATAAATGATAATGGTAGGTTTAATTTAAAATCACCCCAAACATAAGTTTCAGGCGCAAGTGTTCCAGATCCATCTAAAATAGATTCACCTCCAATAATTATTTCATCAGGAGCAAAATTCATAATATCTAAAAATGAGGATTCTAGAAAGACGGTATCTTGTTTAACAATTTCTTCCTCATTATACCATGTTGAAATTTGATGTGTACCTGTCATTATTATATTAGATTTCACAATATCACCGATTATAAACCCGTCATTTATTTTTGGAGTGTATAATGAATCCTTCAATGGAACTTTTGTAGTATCATTACCTCTTACTCCAGCAAGAAACATATCAAGAGTAACAGGGATTCCAATTTGATTAAAAATATTCATTTCTAATGTAACATCCGCAAATGTAAATCCACTAAATCCTTCAGGAACATCATCAATTTGAATAGATGGGGAGGAAAAATCCATTTCATGCAAAATTGCATTTATGTAATCAAGCTGAATAGGTTCAACAACTATTTCATCAATTGAAAAGGAATACTCAATATTTGGATCTAAAACTATATCCTGCGATTCAATTACCCCCGAAAATAATAAATTCAATTGTTTAAGTGTATCACTTTGAGTATCATTTGGGTGTAGAAATAATTCTTCAATACTTAAATTATAATTGAGTGAAGTCCCTGAATTTAAATTTTGATTCCATTGAAAATTTTCACCATATTCATTAAACAATTCTGATATTCCAAAACCAATATTCATATCTGTAAATAAATTATTTGTAAACCCTAATCCAATATGATTTATTGTATCTCCAGAAGATAAATATCCACCGCTAAGCCAAATATTTTCAGGGTTTGGAATATCCATTTGAAATTCTTGTTCATAAACAAACTCTTTTAAATTTCCAGCAATTTGACCAATTTCTGAAAAGTTTAAATCAATATTAAGTATAATAGAACGATCATGATTTCCATTTAATGCCCATCCAAAATCTGTAATACAAACATCACTTCCTTCTTGGGGTTCAACGGTTAATTCATATTGGAATAAAATTGATTCTTTTAATATGAGTGGATTTATATCTGTAATTATACGAGTTCTATTCTCACTTTCATTTTCACCGACATTATTTATTTCTACTTGCCAAATAGATTCACCTGCAGTAAACATATCAATTTTAATTGAAGTAATATTAAAAGGAAATTCATTAAAAACAAAAACAGACAATAATCCATCTGTCACTGAAACAGAATCTATTGAATTAAAAACTTCAATTTCATTTTCATTATAAATGGTTTCAGAAAAGCTTTCAGTTTCATACATACCATTTTCTAATAAAATATTTGGGAAACAATCAATTAATGCTAAATCAATTTCAGGTGTAGATAAATCAGATAAATGAGTAGCTGAATATATTGAAGTATCAAACACTGAAATATTCATAGGTTCAATAATTATTCCTTCTACCTCAGGAGTTTCTAAACCATCTATTCGAAAATATGAATTAAAGGTAGAATCGATACCAACTCTACCCCCATTTGGAGCACTCAATGAATCTTCAAATAATACAATTAAAGTAGAATCTTCACTTAATAAAATTGTATTAGAATCAACCATTCCACTAAAAAAATAAGTTTCATCTTGGAGCGGAAAATTAATCGGTAAATGCCAACTTGGTGTATCCCATTTTTCTGGAAATTTCATCTCGCATGAAAAAAATAATATTGCTATTATTAATAGCCCAAATGGTTTATTAAATTTCATTTTAATTAATAACGGTAATGCTCAGGTTTGTATGGTCCATTTTGAGGAATTCCAAGATAACTCGATTGGTCAGCAGTTAATTTTGTTAGTTTAACTCCAAGATGTGCCAAATGCAACCTTGCAACTTCTTCATCAAGCTCCTTAGGGAGGACATGTACTCCAGGTGAAACATCCTCTGTAAATAATTTTATTTGAGCTAACACTTGATTTGTAAATGAAGTGCTCATTACAAAAGAGGGATGCCCTGTCGCATTTCCAAGATTAACTAACCGACCTCTTGATAATAAAATTATTGAATGGCCATCAGTAAATTCAAACCTATCAACTTGAGGTTTTATATTAAATTCTTTTATATTGGATGAATTTTCTAAATAGGCTACATCAATTTCGTGATCAAAATGTCCTATATTACAAAGAATGGCATTATTCTTCATTTTTTCCATGTGATCACCTGTAATTACATCTTTACACCCTGTTGTTGTAACAAATATATCACCAATTTCTGAGAACTCATCCATTGTTGAAACGTGAAATCCTTCCATTGCAGCTTGAAGAGCAATAATTGGATCAATTTCTGTAACTACTACTTTTGCTCCATATCCGCTCATCGATTGGGCGCAACCTTTCCCAACATCACCATAACCACAGACAACAACTGTTTTTCCTGCAATCATTACATCTGTTCCTCGCTTAATACCATCCGCTAATGATTCACGACATCCATATTTATTATCAAATTTTGATTTAGTAACTGAGTCATTTACATTTATTGCCGGAAATGGTAAATCTCCGCTTTCCATCAATTGATAAAGACGATGAACTCCTGTAGTTGTTTCTTCAGATACACCCTTAATATCTTTTATATATTGTGGATATTTATCTAAAATAATTTGGGTTAAATCACCACCATCATCTAATAAAATATTAGGACCTAATCCATTACCAAAATCTAATGTCTGTTCAATACACCACACATATTCTTCCTCTGTTTCCCCTTTCCATGCAAAAACAGGATAGCCTTCTTTTGCAATTGCAGAAGCAGCATGATCTTGTGTAGAATAAATATTACATGAAGACCATCTTACATCTGCACCTAAATCTACCAGTGTTTCAATTAATACAGCAGTTTGGATTGTCATGTGGATACACCCTGCAATTCGTGCTCCTTTAAGTGGTTTATTTTCTTTATATTGATTTCTTATAGACATTAACCCTGGCATTTCAGCTTCCGCAATTGCTATTTCTTTTCTACCATAACTCGCTAATTCTATATCTGCAACTTTATAATCCATAAATATTAATTCTTCTTTTTCTATTATATTATTATCCTGCATAAACACTTTCTAATTTTGATTTTAATTCTTCAACTTTATTTACTTCTTCCCACGGATATCCATTTCTTCCAAAATGTCCATAAGCGGCAAGTTTACTATATATTGGAGATTTAAGATTTAATTCTTCAATTATAGATGCTGGTTTAAAATTAAATACACTTTTTATAATTTCAGTTAATTCTGCATCTGAAATCACACCTGTTCCGAAGGAATCTAATGAAACTGAAACAGGTTCCGCAACTCCTATTGAATAAGCAACTTGAATTTCACAACGATCTGCTAACCCTGAAGCAACAACATTTTTTGCAACATATCGAGTCATATATGCAGCAGAACGATCAACTTTTGATGGATCTTTCCCTGAAAATGCACCTCCTCCATGACGAGCGTAACCACCATAAGTATCAACAATAATTTTTCGACCTGTTAATCCAGTATCAGCTTTTGGCCCCCCTTCAACAAACCGCCCAGTACCATTTACAATAAAATTATTATCATAAGGAATATCATATTCATTTAATACTGGAAGTATCACACTTTTTATCATTTCATCAGAAATAAATGCTAATTCTTTTTGTTCTGAATTATCAAATTTTACAAGCATATCTTCATGCTGTGTAGCAAGAACAACTTTTACAACTTTAACTGGAATATTACCATTATACTCAACAGTTACCTGTGTTTTACCATCAGGCTTTAACCAATCAAATCCATTTTTCCGAACAAATGCAAGTCTTTCAGCTATTCGGTGTGATAATTGAATTGGAAATGGCATTAATTCAGGTGTTTCATTACACGCAAAACCAAACATTAATCCTTGATCTCCTGCGCCTTGTTCTTTATTTTCATCTGAATTAACACCTTGAGAAATATGTTCACTCTGTTTATCAATATGTAACTGAACTTTAACTGATTTTGCCGAGAACCCATCTATATTATCATTATAGCCAATAGATTTTATTGTATCAATGGCAATTTGTTTATAATCTGGATGCATCCCTTCTTCGGTTGTAATTTCACCCGAAATTACAATTAAATCTGTAGTTGTTAATGTTTCACACGCTACTCTTCCATCTGGGTTTTTTGATAATATTTCATCTAATATTGCATCTGAAATTTGATCACAAACTTTATCAGGATGTCCTTCAGTTACAGATTCAGATGTAAATAAATATTTTTTTGACATAAAATTAATTAACTCTCCATTTTGAATATTATTTTATTCATTTTCGTCATAATCTTGATTATGGTTTTTTACTTTTCCCATCATTTTATCATGATGTTTTTTTGCTTGTGATATAATTTTTTCAACAGCAGACATTAATGATTTTTCAAATTTATCAGAACTATCATTCACAATTAAATCTTGCCCTTTTACATATGCAATTATTTCTACATTTTCATGTGAATTTTCTTTTGTTAAAATTACTTCACATCTAGAAATATCATATGAAAATTTTGATACCTTAGAAACTTTATCTGTTATTAATTCTCTTAATTGTGATGATGGCTTGAAATGTCTTGCAGTTATAATTAATTCCATTTTACACTTCCTTTATTGATAATTTATTAATTGGACCTGAATTTATTAATTCAGGTTGATCTGTAATATATTTTTTAAAATTGTTTATAAATAATTCTGCTAGTTTTATTGCCTCAACATCATATTTATCTTTATCTACCCATGCTTCTCGAGGTGATAATATTGAGCTTTCAACTCCATTTAATTCAATTGGAATATTTAAACCAAAAATAGGGTCAATCGTAAAATTAGAATTTTCAATTGAACCATTTAAAATAGCTGTAATCATCGCCCGAGTATTTTCAATACTTACTCTATTTGCACCACTCGACGCAGATCCACCGATCCACCCAGTATTTACTAAATATACATTTGAACCAAATTTTTCAATTTTCTCTTCTAATAATTGTGCGTATTTTAACGGATGTAAAGTTAGAAATGGTCCACCAAAACATGGAGAAAATGTAGCAACTGGATCGGTAATTCCTCTTTCCGTACCTGCTATTTTTGCAGTATATCCACTTATAAAATGATACATTGCCTGGCTTGGAGTTAGTTTGGATACCGGAGGCAAAATACCATACGCATCACATGTTAAAAAAATTATTTTTTGAGGATGGCCCGCTCTACTCGGTTTCCCAGAAGCAAACAATGAATTTTCAATATAATCTAATGGATATGATACTCTGGTATTTTCTGTTTTAGATCCATCATCAAAATCAACAATTCGAGTTTCTTCATTATACACAACATTTTCTAATAATGCTCCATGACGAATTGCATTATATATATCAGGTTCAAATTTTGAATTTAATTTAATTGTTTTTGCATAACAACCACCTTCAAAATTAAAAATACCATCATCTGCCCACCCATGTTCATCATCACCAATTAATGGTCGTTCAGAATCAGTTGAAAGAGTTGTTTTTCCTGTACCACTTAATCCAAAAAACAATGCAGTATTTTCATCATTTTTATCAACATTTGCAGAACAATGCATAGATAAAACACCCTTTAGTGGTAGATAATAATGTAAAACTGAAAAAATCCCTTTTTTCATTTCGCCACCATATTCGGTTCCACCAATTATTGCAATTTTTTTCCCTAAATGAAAAATTATAAATGTCTCTGAATTTAATCCATGTTTTTCAAAATCAACATTTTTTACTTCCGACGCATTTATTATTGTAAATTCTGGTACAAATTCTTTTAATTGTTCTGTTGTTGGTCTAATAAACATATTGTGACAGAAAAATGCCTGCCAAGGACAAGATGCAATGACTCTCAATGGTAATGTATAATTAGGATGGTCACCACCATATCCATCAAAAATATATGAATTATCATTATTCGATTTAGAATTATAATATTGAATTACTTTATCGTATAATTCATCAAAAACTTCTTCAGATATTTTTTGATTTACTTCTCCCCACCACAAATTATCTTTTGATGATGGTTCAACAACAAAATATTTATCTTTGGGTGATCTTCCTGTATATTGTCCAGTATCAACCATTAATGCACCGTTATGTCCAATTTTTCCTTCACCTTTCAAAATAGATGCTTCCATTAATTTTTGAACAGGTAGGTTACGATGTAATTTCCCAGGGATTTCAAGCCCTAAATTATTTAATTGATTTTTAATTTTATTACTCAAATTAAATTAATTTCCTTCTGGATGTGCTAAATTATAAACTTTTCTCATATAATCTTTTTGAACATGTGTATAAATTTGAGTTGACTTTAAACTTGCATGCCCCATTATTTCTTTTACTGATAATAAATCAGTTCCATTTTCTAATAAATGTGTTGCTGTAGTATGCCTTATCGAATGAGGACTTAACCCATCATTATTTGTTGCTAATATTAACATTTTTTTTATATCATTAAATGTTTTACGAACGCAAATATGGCCAGTTTTTGATGTTTTTCTCTCATTCGGAAACAGAAACTTAGAATTATTTATATATACTCCCATATATTTTTTTAATGCATTTTTTGCAGGAGATCCTAAAATTACCATTCTTTCAATGCGACCTTTTCCCATAACAGAAATAATCCCTTCTTCAAGGCGTATTTTATTTTTTTCAATCGAAACTAATTCTGAAATCCGCATACCTGTGGAATATAATAATTCTAACATCAGTAAATCCTTCACAGGATTTTTACTATGGATATCAGGGATTTCCATTAATTTAGCCATTTCTTTTTCTGTTAAATATGCGGGTATTTTTTTTGGTGTTTTTGGAAAACTGATACCCTTTGTTATATTATTTTCAATAATTTCTTGCTCAACTAAATAACGATATAAAGATTTTATTGAAGCTAATTTTCGTGATAATGTTATAGATGAAATATTTGATTTTGAAATTTTACTTAAATAAAATTGTATAGCAGATCTATCTATCAAATGGACTAAAAGTTTTTCATCATAAGATTTTAAAAAAATTGAAAAATTATTTAAATCACTTTTATATGCACGGATTGTATTATCTGAAAAATTTCTTTCAATTTTAAGATAATCTAAAAATTCTTTAATATAATTTCTATGCTTCACCATATTCTTTTAATATTGATAAAACGCTTTTCATATCATCTGGAATTGGAGCAACAATCTTCATATTTTGCCCAGTTACAGGATGTATAAATTCTAACAATTCAGCATGTAAAGCAACACGATTAATTTTATTAAATATGCGCGTTAATAACTGATTATATTTTGAATGAAAAGACTTAATTCGTTTTTTTCCACCTGAATAATCACTATCACAAATAATGGAATGACCAATCGATTTCATGTGTACACGAATTTGATGAGTTCTTCCCGTTTTCAAACCGACGCTAATATAACTTAATGGAGGATAAAATTCATTTAATTTATAAATTGTCAATGCCTCACGACCTTTTGTCAGACTCGTTGTAAATAAAGTTCGATCTGCAGGGTTTCGACAAATATTTGAATCAATTGTTCCTCTTTCAATTACTTTCCCCCATGTAATTGCTTTATATATTTTTTTAATTTCTCTATTTTCAAATAATTTTGCCATTTTAGTATGTGCATTATCAGTTTTAGCAACAATAATTACACCACTTGTATCCTTATCTAAGCGATGAATAATTCCAGGTCTCATAGTATTTATTGCAGATAATTTTTTAAAATGAAATAATAAAGCATTTACTAAAGTTCCGCTTTTTATTCCATTTCCAGGATGTATAATTATACCCGCTTTTTTATTAATTACAATATAATGTTCATCTTCAAATAAAATATCTAAAGGTATATCTTCAGGTTCATTTCTAGTTTCAACTTCTTTTTTAATTTTTCCCTTCAGGTGTTCACCTTCTGAAAGAATCCAACTTGGCTTAACTTTTTCACCCTCTATCTGAATAAAACCTTCTTTAATATATTTTTGAATTTTAGAACGAGATAACTCAGGAAATTGATTACTCAAAAATACATCTATTCGCTCACCTGAGGTTTTAGCTTGAATATTAATTAACAATTCTTCCATATTAATTTTTTATTTTAGAAATTTCTTTTTCTGCAATAAATGAATGAATGAGATATAAAATAATTCCAATTGTAATTGCGGAATCAGCTATATTAAAAATATACCACCGCATTGATGGATTTAAACCAACATCAATAAAGTCAATCACACCAGTTACATTTTCTGGATTTATCATCATCATAATTCGATCATAAATATTTCCTAAAGCACCACCTAATATTAATGCCATCGAAAATTGCAATAACAAATGTTCATTAA
The DNA here is from genome assembly GCA_014381925.1 of Fidelibacterota bacterium. Taxonomy (GTDB): domain Bacteria; phylum Fidelibacterota; class Marinisomatia; order SCGC-AAA003-L08. The sequence goes on from JACNKR010000023.1 coordinate 22,896, forward strand.
TTAAATGATATAAATAATATATAATATAAATTGTAAAAACAACTGATAAAATGGTTAATACATGAACATATCCACCCAATTTTATTCCAAAAGCCATACCCGGATTTTCACAATATGTAAATCGTAAATAATGACCTATTATATTCACAGGTACATATTGATCTAAATTTGTCTTTACCCAATATTTAGTTAATTGGTCTGCAATAAAGACTAAAATTGGAACAAAAAAAATAAACAATTTACTTCCCTGCAGTTTTACAATTAAAACATTGACTTGTGTGCGGGACCTCATTTAATCGTTCTTCAGCAATTTTCTCATCACATGTTTTACAAATACCAAAAGTACCATCATCAAGCATTTCAATAGCCCTTTCTAAATATTGTAAATATTCAGTCTCTCTTTTTAAAAAATAAAATAATTTTTCTCTTTCTTGTTGGTCTGATCCTGCATCAGCCATGTGAGATGAATAAATTGCGTTAACAGAATCTCCTGTAGAAAACCCTTCAGCTCGCTCTCGCACATCTTTGAGCTCTTCAGTTACTTTTACTCTTTTACCATCAATCATTGTTCTGAATTTATGTAATTCTTTTTCTGACCATTTTTCAACCATTTTTATTTTCCTTTATATCGAGAAATTGCAATTGTTGCAGATTTCCCATCTAAATTTATTTTGGATATAAAATCCAATTGTTCAATTGAGTTTAAATTAATTTCTGTGCCTAGAACTTCATTTAAAAAATACTCACTATTATCTGATAATGCATTTAAAATATTTTTATTAGATTCAATGCTAAACTCAATTCGATCTTCAACATTTAGGCCCGAATCTTTTCTAAGGTTCTGGACATACCGAACTAAATCTCTTACAATTCCCTCTTTTTTTAAGACATCTGAAATTGCAGTGTTTATTCCTACTACAAAATTGTTTCCTGTAGAAACAGCATAATCCCCAACGCCTTGTTCATCTAAAATAAAATCATTGGGCTCCAAATTAATTTCATCATCACCCAAAATTATTTTTATTGTCTTTCGTGAAATTACCATAGATAAAAACTCATTTTTATTCTTATTTATTTCACTTACAATACGGCCAACTTTATCGCCATATTTTTGGCCTAAATTTTTAAAATTAGGTTTTAAATCATATTTAATTAATTCAGCTTCTTCTTTAACAAAATTCACTGATTTTAAATTCAATTCTTCTAAAATTTGATCTTCATTTCTTTTTAATAAAGATTGAATTTTATCATCACAAAATAAACTAATATCAGCAAGGGGTTGCCTGTTTTTTATATTAGCCCTATTCCGTGCTGACCGTCCTAAACTAACTACCTGTAATAAAGTATTCATTTCAATCAATAAATCTTCATCATGCAAATCTTCATCAAATTGAGGAAATTCAGTTAAATGTATACTTTCAGGTGCATTTGAATTAACATTCAAAACTAAATTTTTATATATTGCTTCTGTTGTAAATGGAATAATTGGTGCTAAAATACGGATTGTTTTATCTAATACTTTATAGAGGGTGTCATATGCTGCAATTTTATTTACATCATTTTCACTTTTCCAAAACCGACGACGATTCCGTCTTACATACCAATTTGATAAATCATCAATAAAAATCCGAACATCTTTCATTAATTTAAAAATCTCAAAAGATTCAATACAATCTTTTCCAGATTTAGCAAGTATATTTACTTTGGCTAAAATCCATCGATCTAATTTTGATCGTTGTTCCATTGATACTTCAATTTCATTTGGAATAAATCCGTCTAATCGAGCATAAGTAATAAAAAATGAATATGTATTCCATAGCGTTATTAAATGTTTTCTTTCTTCATCCGCCACGGAATAACCAAAATTCAAATTATGTTCTGTCTTTTGGGATGCATAAATCCAACGCATGACATCTGCACCCATTTTTTCCGCTGCATCTTCAAACCAAATCGCATTTCCCCAAGATTTATGCATCTCTCGACCTGTTTCATCCCTAACTAATGCATGGCCTAAAATTGTTTTAAATGGGGCTTTCCCTTCCATCATTGCTGACATGGAAAGCAAAGAATAAAACCAATTTCTAAATTGCCCCGGGAAACATTCAACAATAAAATCAGCAGGAAACCAATCATTCCAATATTCTTTATCTGTATTATATTTTAATGTTGAATAAGGTACAATCCCTGCATCTAACCATGGATTTCCAACATCTTTTACTCGAGTACCAATTAAACCGGTTTTGGGATGTTTAATTTTTACTTTATCTATCCAAGGTCTATGGGGTGTATTTCCAGAGAACTCATCCCATCCTTCAACAGCTAATTCTTCAAGCTCATCCTTAGAACCGACTACAAAAAATGAACCATCTTCGAACTCCCAAATAGGCAATGCTAATCCCCAAAATCTCTTTTTGGAAATCATCCAGTCACCCATATTATTTAGCCATTCATGCTCGCGTTCTCTACCCCATTCAGGAATCCATCGAATATCATCTACAGTATCAACAATTTTCTTTCGCCAATCCATATTAATATACCATTCATCCACCATTCGAAAAACAAGTTCATCACCTGATCTCCAACAATGAGGATAAACATGAGGATATTCTTCAACATAAAATAATAACTCACGCGTCTTTAAGTCTGCTATAATTTCATCAATTGTTTCATGATTAGTTGCTGACTTACCATTTAACCAACCAAATTTTTCTGAAAAACACGATTCATCATTAAGTGGTGCAATATTTACCATATTTAATTTTTTACCAACCTTATGATCAATATCACCACAACCTGGTGCCATATGAACAATTCCTGTACCTTCTCCAGAAACAACAATATCATTTCCAATATTATCTTTACCTGGGTCAACTACTTTATGACATTTAATTGAATTAATCTTTGCTTTTTCTAATTCAGAGTTTGCAAATGGATAACCACCATTCACCTGTTGAGCTTCTAAGTGATCAAAAGGGCCTTCATATTCCCAACCCACCATTTCAGAACCCTTTACTGTCCCCTGAATTTCGTAGCCACCGCGTTCTTTAAAAATTTGCTCAAGTGTTTTTAATTTTGGTACACCTTTTATCCAGTTCTTCTTTTCCTTAAACTGTTTATCTAATCGTTGATATTTTAAATTATCTTTTGCAAAATAATAAATTGACCCATCATTTGCTTTTAATTTCAAATAATCTAAATCAACATTTATCGCAGCCATTGTATTTGCTGTTAAAGTCCAAGGCGTTGTTGTCCAGACTAATAAATTTTCATTTTCTTTATTTTTTAAAGGGAATTTGACAAAAATAGCCCTATGTGAAACTAGCTTTCGACCCTCAATAATTTCCATTTGAGAATATGAAGTTCCAGATCTTCCAGACCAAGGCACAACATCTGCACCTTTATAAATTTTACCTTCATTATATAATTTTTTGAGGAAAGACCATATTGTATAATTATTCTCTTCAGACATTGTAAAATATGAATTTTCCCAATCCATCCAATATCCTAAGCGTTTAGACTGTTCTGTTTGAATTCCAGAATATTTAATTACGCGATCTTTACACATTTGAACGAATTTTTCAATTCCATATTCTTCAACTTCGCGCTTTGTTTTAAAGCCTAATTCTTTTTCTACCTCAACTTCAACCCAAAGTCCTTGGCAATCAAATCCATTTTGATAGCGTAACTCATATCCATTCATTGCATGATACCGTTGAAATAAATCTTTTAAACTTCTACCCCATGCATGATGAACACCCATTGGATTATTTGCAGTGATAGGACCGTCAATAAATGACCATTTTGGACCGCCTTTATTTTTATCACGGCATTTTTGAAATGTATTATTTTTTTTCCAAAAATCAAGAATCTCGTGTTCGAGTTTTACAAAATCTACTTTTGAAGTAATCTCTTTGAATGATAATGGTGTTTTCATAAGCCTTAAATTTACGGAATGAAAATTATTTATACATAAAACTATATATTAGAAATTTATATTTAAATTGAGTTATAATTCATCGTAAAATTATAATTGAACTTTTGTTAATTTAATGTGTAGGAGAGTTATGAAAATTAATTACATTTTATTTATTTTGATATTTTTTCAATTATTCCATGCAACAGATGTAAAAAAGATTGAAAAAATTGACAAACGAATGAAAATTAAAAATGAAATTTTAAATAAAAACTTATTGAATTCAACCTTTCAAAAGCATCCAGAATATATTCAATTAAAAAATAATTTAAAATTAGAATTAAAAAACCTTCGAAATTCACATTTTAAAAATGATTCACTTTATAAAAATGAAGTCAAACTAATTAAAGCCAAAAATGATTCGTTAATTTTAAATTTATTTAGAAATTTAATTAAAAAATAAAGAGGTGTGGCTTAGTCGATTCAAATTCTAACTATTTTATTAAACCATTCGTTAAATCAATTATGGAATGGAAATAATATCTATTAAATTATCCTAAATTTAATTAAAAATAATCGGCTTACTCGTCGTGAATCTAATTTTAATTTAAAATAACACCACTTGCGGTAAATAAATGTGATAACTCATTTGTTTCTTCATCAATAGAATTTGAATAGATTCCTTGAGCAATTACTTTTCGACCATGGCCGTCTTTTGGCATAAAAAATCCGTAATCTTTAAATCGCACAAATATATCTGTTTCATCAGATTCATCTTTTACTGTCATCCAGCAACCTTTTTTTTGACAAACATCTGTCAATGTACCTGAAATTAAAAACTCTTTTCCTTTATTTTCTTCAGGTGTAGATAAAATATTTGATAACGATGTTTTTTCTAAAGAAAAATTTACTTCGTCTCCAAACTTTTCACCCTTAACACCATCAGTTGAACATCCAATAAATACTAAAATAATAAATGAAATTAATCTAATTTTCATTTCTTTCCTTTCTTTTTCTTTGTCAAATAAAAAAACATATAAAACCCTGTAACTGAATACACGAGTAATGCGACAGATAATAAATCATAATATACCCAACCATATTTACCAAAAATTTCGCCTGAATGAATATCATAAATCACCCACGATAAGGGTACTGAATCACGATCATTTGAAAATTGTTGAGTCACACCTTGAGCTTTTCTCATATTATCTAATTTTTGTTGATATCGATCTGGTAAAATGGAAGTAGGTACACGGGTTTGAGAGAAAAAATTAGTGTCATGCTCATGAATTAAAATAATTCCTGTGAGAGTAATAAGAAAAAAAACGATACTTGTAATTCCCACCACCCATCTTAAATTACTAAAACTATATTTATGGACTAATCGCCATGTCTTATAACTCATACTTTTCCCATTTTACCCTCTGTTAAAATTACAATGAATAAAAAATTGGATTACAGAATTAAATTATAAATTTAATTAAAAAAAAGGGAAGCCAAGAAGCTCCCCTTTAATTTAAAAAGTATATTTAAAAAATGAAATTACTTCAATAAAGTAATTTTTCTTATATCAGTAAATTTATTTGATTGTAATTTAACAATATAAACACCATTTGCTAAATTTGTACCATTCCAATTTATTGAATAATTTCCCATTTCTTTATAATCATTTACTAATTCATCAATTAATTTTCCATTTAAATCAAATATGTTAATATTTATTTGTCCACTTTGATTTAATTGATATGAAATTGTTGTTGATGGGTTAAATGGATTTGGATAATTATCTAAAATTGCAAATTGACTTACAGTTTGTAATTCTACTTCTTTACCCATAGATGATGAAACTACGAAATCAGTTGAATTTTCAGATAATTCAAATAATTCAGTCTCTAACTTACCATTCATATTATAAATTAAAGTTATTCCATTTGCAGTTTGAACAATATCATTTCCATTTATTGATGATAATAATTCACCCATAAATTGAATACCACCAACGGAACCACTCACTGATAATTCATTTTGCTGTAATTTTGCAGATGCAATACTATCTTCAATTCTAGTATTTAAAATAATATTCACGATTTGTAAAATATCGAGTACATTTATTAATTCATCCATATTCATATCTGCTGGTAAAAAATTATCTCCTTGGAGTGCATTCATTCCTAAAATATGATTTACAACTGAAATAATATCCAATACATTTATTACTTCATCTAAATTTACATCTCCATACAGAATTTGAACTTCTGCTTCTTCAACAATTATGGTCCCCCATAAATTTGAATTACCGGGATTTGTTCCACAATGAAATGTATAAGTACCTACATCTGTTAATGAAAAAGTTGCTATGGGGTTACTTGAAGTTACCGTAACCGTAGGGAAGTACATTGGAGAATTATTGTCCGATGTCATTGGATGTGCTCCACCCCCACCATATTCAAATGTAATAATTTGCTCTGGTACAACTGTAATTGTTGATGATGGTGTTATTCCAGGTGAATGTGCTAAATTCATATATGCATCTTGCGAAAATGCAAATGCAGATAAAAATAATATTACTATGTTTAGTTGTTTTGTCATAATTGTCTTCTTTCTTTTTTATTTACTCAGTTAAATAATAAGATGATATTAATAACCAAAAGTTACAAAATAAATTCAATGGGATAAAATAAATTTATCCCACCAAATCTCCTCCTCCATAAATTTCGCTATTTCAATAAGGTTATTTTTTTCATTTCAGTAAATTCATTTGAATGTAATTTAACAATATAAACACCATTTGCTAAATTTGAACCATTCCAATTTATTGAATAATTTCCCATTTCTTTATAATCATTTACTAATTCATCAATTAATTTTCCATTTAAATCAAATATGTTAATATTTATTTGTCCACTTTGATTTAATTGATATGAAATTGTTGTTGATGGGTTAAATGGATTTGGATAATTATCTAAAATTGCAAATTGACTTACAGTTTGTAATTCTACTTCTTTACCCATAGATGATGAAACTACGAAATCAGTTGAATTTTCAGATAATTCAAATAATTCAGTCTCTAACTTACCATTCATATTATAAATTAAAGTTATTCCATTTGCAGTTTGAACAATATCATTTCCATTTATTGATGATAATAATTCACCCATAAATTGAATACCACCAACGGAACCACTCACTGATAATTCATTTTGCTGTAAATTTGCAATTGGTTCAATAAGTTCTATTTTACTATCTAAAATAATATTTACAATTTGAATGATATCGATAATATTAACAATTCCATCTTGATCCAAATCAGCTACAACTAACTGCTCAGGTGTTAATGGATTTGTCCCTAATATATGTCCGACCGTTGAAATAACATCCAAAATATTAATTGTCCCATCAAAATTTACATCTCCAAAAAGAATTTCTTCTCCTTCAACAATAAATTGCCCAATTAGGCCTTCATCTTCATGTTGAAGCATGTGACAATGGTACATATATGGTACTTGATTATCAGCATGATCTTCAAATTTTGCAATAAACCTCACAGTTTCCATATCTTTAATTAAAACAACATCTTTTCGTCCTCTTTCATTTTCAGGTGGAATTACACCATCTCTATCTAAAATATAAAATTGAACATCATGAATATGAAATGGATGTGCAACCATAGACATATTAAATATTTCCCAAATTTCAGTATCACCTAATTGAACAACTTGGTTAATCACACTCATATTGAATGATTCACCATTAAACTCAAAAGGACCTGTAACACCATTATTCATCATATCTGGTGCTTGGATAGTTAATGACCGTGTTACTGTTGCATCGGCCTCATTTAATGGTGTTACAGTTACTAACGAATTAGGAATTGATGTTACAGGGTTGTTATTTTGCTCACCCACATTTATTTCTAATAAAGTAAAATCACAACCATTTAATGGATTTGAATTGTATTCTGGAGGTGGTGTCCCCTGCATTGTTGCTAAACCTGCAACACCATATGCACTTCCAGGAAGTGAAGATCCAAAACTTTTTAACTCAAAAGAATCTCCATTCATTCCATTTAAATCTACTAATATTTCAGCTCGTTCAGCAGGTCCTAATAATAAACGCGTCATACTTACTGGCTCAGATAATAACCCACCATCAGAACCAATTTGATAAAATGTTGCATTATTAGAAAATCCGAGATTAAATACACGCATTGATGAACCATTTAATAATCTCAACCGAACTACTTGAGCTGGTAATTCAACAAATGCATCTACAGTTGAATTTGCCATTGGTACACTATCAACATGTTCACCGATTACAATTTGGTTTGAATTATCAAATTGTTTGGTTTGCAAATTAAGAGGAATATCATCTACACCATAGGTACGCGGAAGATTTAATAATGCCTCTTCATCATCTTTTATTATAAGAAACCCAGTAATTCCTTTTGTTACATGTTCATTTGTTTTTTCATGCAAATGAGGATGATACCACATTGTACATGCTTTATCCATTACTGTAAAATTAGGATTCCATGTATCACCTGGCATTATCACAGAATGAGGTCCACCATCATTTTGAGGTGTTATATGCATTCCATGCCAATGAATTGTTGTTTCTTCATCTAAATTATTGGTTACATTAATATTAACATATTCACCCTTTTGAAATATTAATGTTGGTGCAAGATTTCCACCATTTGCACCCATCGTTTGAGTTTCATTTCCATCTAACAATTGAGTCGATCCATATTGTAATGAAAGGTTAAACTCATTACCACTAATTGTTTCTGGTATAATTAATTGATTTTGAGCATTAATTAACCCAAAAGTTATTGTTATTAAAATTGATATTTTTTTCAATTTATTTTTCATTTTACTACTTTACTCCTATTTTATTATTACTTGGTTTAATAATTAGATGAATAAAAGTATTAGAGGTTACATAATATTTACTGAGGTAGCTAAATAAATTAACCACCTCAAATAAATTTTGTTACTGTGGTACCGAAAGTAACCACGGTCTATTAATCTCTATATCATCTATGTGACCAGAAATGGATTCATCTTCATATATTACATGCATGTGAGTGAATGTAGTATGATGAGTGAAAACTGCTTTATGATGTTCAGAATAAAAACCAAATATTTTAGCTATTTTCTGATTATCAATCCGTTTCCAAGATCCAGCCAAATGAGCGTCATGCCCACCTTCTTCAGTCGGAGAAGAAATAATATGCCAATTTACCATTTCAAAATTACCTTCAATAATAAATGGAAATGGTTTACTTGAATCTATTCCCAATCTCTCTGCATTTATTCTAATTACTTCGTCAATTGAACTCATATCAACAGATTCGTTTACTTCCATCTGTTGCCAATTTTTAACTTGAGCTGTAACTAACAAAAGTGCTTTATCATTATTTGTAATTTTAGTTTGACTTGTTGGTGTTTCACCAATATTTGCTTGATTTATCAATACTTTATTATCCATGATTATAATTTCTCCATCCAATCCTTCCATGGCACCGAGACCATAGGTATGTGGTGTTGAAATTACATCAATTAGTGAAACAGTTCCTTCTCGTTGTCCTTCATGCATTATTTTATATAATTGCCCATAGATATTTATTGGTGTAGAAATTTTATTTTGTTGACACCCAATCAATAATAAAAATAGAAAATTAAAAAATAATATTTTTTTCATTTATTCATCGCCAAATGGGTTTGAAAAATCCGGATTTTCAATAAACTCAGTATCTGAAAATGTTTTTAAGAAATTAAGTAAATCTACTTTTTGCTGGGCAGTTAAATTTAAACCAGCTGCTGCATTTTCCATTTCATCATCAAGATTTGGTGAGTCTGCATGTACACCACTATTATAATGTTCAATTACTTCTTCTAATGTTGCAAACCGACCATCATGCATATATGGTGCAGTAAATTCGATATTTCGAAGTGTAGGCATTTTAAATTTCCCTTCATCTTCAGAAAGACCTGTTACATCTGCTAACCCTAAATCTGTAAATTCAGAATCTAATCCATTATTTCTAAATGTATTATCGGTTAAGTTTGGACCTGAATGGCAATGGATGCAATCACCTACTTCTGAAAAATAAATATCAAATCCATTTTCTTCAGATTCTGTATAACCAGAAAAATCTCCATAAAAGAAATCGTCATATCGTGAATTAAATGATAATAAAGTTCTTTCAAATTGTGAAATTGCTTTTACAATTCGTGTGGAGTCAATATCTTTTGAACCAAAAGCCATACTAAATAATGCAGGATATATTGGGTCAGCTGATATTTTTTCTTCAACTCGAGGCCATGTTGTGTTTAATTCTACAGGATTTACTACTGGTCCTAATGCTTGGTCTTCTAAGCCAACAGCTCGTCCATCCCAAAAGAATGTTGGTGCCCAACCGGCATTAATAATTTGCATTGCATTTCGTCCACCTAATTCTCCTGTAATACCTTCACTAAACTGCTCAGGGTCTGTAAAACCAGCAGATTGTAAATGACAGCTTGCACATGACTTGGTATCATCATCTGATAAATGTTTATCATAGAATAATTTTCGGCCTAAAAATATTCCTTCAACTGTCATTGGATTATCAGCAGGAATTGGCATTTCACCTAAATATGAAGTTGCATATTCAGGAACATCCAATGTTACCGGAGTTGATTGATATCCTTCGAGAATACCGTCTTGTGTGTTTTCTAAATCTTCTTGCGAATTCTCTAAATCTGCAACAAGTTGTTCTAATTCTGCTAATTGCTCTTCAAGTGATAAAATTCGGTCATCATAATTGACATCTTTTTCACATGCAAAGAATACAAATGCACTTATTAATAAAATGATTTTTTTCATTTTTGCTTTCCTTTTATTGTAATTAAATAGTTAAATGATTAGCTATACTAATACATAGCCAAAATAATTGATGTTATTAATTAATCAGAAAATCTGATTAAGAGGGTAAATCTAAATAAGTAAAGGTTGATATCCTGGAGGATCAGGATTATCGGGTACCTTATTGTTAATAATGAAATGAATATTACTATAATTATTAAATTGATGGATATTGATAAAATCAGAAATTAAAAACAAATTTAAATCTATTTTATAATCTATTTTCAATGTATTGATTAAATTAAAAAACTTCTTTTGGCATTTACCATTTTTACTTGTTTTTGGACAAGAAAAAGGAGTTGTTGAGCCACCTAAAGTTTCACCTGTCATTGGGCATTTAAATTCATTTCCAGAAAAACTAAGTTGCTTTGTTTCACCATTTTTGAATTGAATTCCAACACTAAGTGCCATACCAATTATTATTAATATTGCTAATACTTGCTTCATTATATCTTTGAATATAAATGGATTTGAACTGAAAATAAAATTGTTTATTGTATCATTTTATTTCAAATATTTATATTATAAAAAAATGATTATTCCCATACTACTTATAAAAATTTGAATCAGAAAAGTTAAACTCCCAATAATAAATGCAGTTTTCCCATACATAAAAATATCATTAAATGTAATTTTTAATCCAATTCCTGCCATCGAAATTAATAAAAAATAATGACTAAAATTAGAAATGACCGAAATATAATCTTTTGATAATAAATTAAAAGTTGGAATGAGTGAAAATAGTAAAAAGCCATAAATAAACATAGGAATACCACTTAGCTTAATTTTATTCTGCTTTTTATTTTTTTTCTTTAAAATAATAAATACGAGTACAAAAATAAAGGGGGTTAACATTAAAATTCTGACCATTTTAACGATAGTCGCTGTCTGCCCTACCGCATCATTTACTGAAAACCCTGATGCTACAACTTGCCCAACGGACTGAAGTGTATTTCCAATTAATACGCCAATTTTTAAATCTGTAAATTCTAATATGTGTGCACCTAAAATGGGTAGGATAAAAAATCCTAAAGTACCCAATAAATTTACAATTGTAATTGATAGTCCAATTTCTTCTTTTTTTACACCCACAATTTTTTGAGTTGCGGCGATTGCGGAACTTCCACAAATTGCATTTCCAATACCTAACAGAAGTGTAAATTTCTTATTTAAATTAAATATTTTACCTAATAAAAGTGAAAATGAAATAGTAGAAATAATTCCAAATATTATAAATAGAATCACTTTTATCCCTAATTCACTCAAAATTAAATAATCAAGTTTTACACCTAAAAAAATAATGGCTAAAGAAAGAATATGTTTTTCACTAAATGATATTCCAACATTAAACTTAGAATTTAAATTAACTAAATTACCAATTATTATTCCAAGGATGATTGAAAGTGAAATTGATCCAATTTTAATTATTGAAGAAAAAAACTGTGCAAATAACCCAATTAAAAGACAAATTAAAATTCCATATAAATATTGGGAATAGGTATTTATTTTCATTTATAAATTTAGAGTTTTGACATTACTGAATTGAGGAAATATAATTTCATATTTATATAAAGTAAAAAACCATTTAGACTTTCTTCTAAATATAAAATTTTAGCCGTGGTATTATTTATTTGGGGAGTCTGAACCACATTCCATATTTGCAGGAACGGCTATATCAAAGCGGTGAGGATATGGTCTATTTTTATTTTTCTCATTTTCAATAAATTTTTCTTTTGTAATTCCATCACCTACATTCGGATTCCATTTTCGCTCTTCTCCTACAGTAGAAATAGTTAACCCTTTATAATTGTGTGCTGGATAAATGAGTGTATCATCTGGCAAAGTAAATAATTTTTTGCGACAACTTTCATAAGTACTATTTGCTGAACCACCTTGAAAATCAGTCCTTCCCGTTCCACCAATAAAAAGTGTATCACCTGTAAACAATTTATTATCAACCAGATATGTTGTACAGCCAACAGTATGTCCAGGCGTATGAATTGCAATTATAAACTCATTCCCAATTTTAACATGATCACCGTCATCTAATAAAACATCAGCACAATCAATTCCTGACTTTGAACCATAATACACTTTAACACCTGTAATTTTTCTAATTTCATTTGCAGAAGTAACATGGTCTGCATGAACATGAGTTTCTAAAACAGCTATTAATTTTAAATTTAATCTATCAATTAATGATAAATCCCTTTCCATTTGTTCTAATACAGGGTCAATAAATATGGCTTCTTTTGATTCATCATCAAAAAGTAAATAAGTGAATGTCCAGGTCTCTTGGTCAAATAATTGTCGTGTTTTTATCATAATATTTTCTAACCCTCTATCATTTCTAATTTACCAATTTTTTTCTTCAATTTAATAATTTTAGTAAAAACTGTACTTGTATAATCTGTAATTGGTGTGTCTGAATAATTTTGAAATTCTAACCTTAATCGTTTTATAATTTCATCAGATTCATAAATCCACTCTTTTCCTATTTGTAAACACGGGACTTGCAATTTCCCACCATTTATCTCCAATTCTATTGAGTTATTATCTTCATAAGAATCATCGCATTCCACTATAATCAATGAATTGTATTCTCCAATTTCACTTGCAAAAGATAAAACCTTCATAGAAAATGGGCATGATTTTTTTATATATAATTTCATTTCACCTCCAGGGAAATAATTAGACGCCTCATGAAAAACCACTTTTTTTACTACCACAAGAATCACCAATTGATGGTGCGGATAATTTTATTTTTAGCTTTTCATCACATTTGGGGCATTTCACATTATCTTTTTCATCATATGGTTTTAATAAACTTAAATGATGCTTACATGTTTTACAATAATAAGAATAAATTGGCATTACTTAGATTTCTCCTCTTCCTGAGGAATATATCTTGAACCTCAAGTTGATATACTAAATTTCTTAGATAAAAATCTATTTAGCATAATCCATGCAATATAAAAAAGAATAAAATAAAGAACATCCATCATAAACTATCAATTGCCGTTTCTAATAAGGAATTAATATGTTTTGCTTCATCAATCAAATCATCTTCATCTACAAGAGATAACATCTTTTCAGCGTTAATTGCAGAGACTGTTGTTGATTTGTCATTATTCTCCCATAAAACCACATTACATGGTAATAATAATCCAATTTCTGGATTCACTTGCAATGCTTCATGTGCAATTTTAGGATTACATGCACCAAGAATACGATAAGGTTTAAAATCAACATCTAATTTCTTCTTAAATGTATCCTTTACATTTATTTCAGTAATAATTCCAAACCCCTGTGATTGAAGTGCATCTCTTACTTTAGAATCTGCAATATCAATATCATACTTTACTGTTTTTGAATATCCAATACTCATTATTTATTTTCCTTTTTTTTCACCCATAAATCTGGCAAATACCATACAAACCCCATTAATGCTCCGTATGCAGTGCTATTGATTGGGCGAGATGTAATTGCGCATGAACCAGAATTACACCCAATAAAATAATAATAGGAATACCCAAAAATTGCACCAATCATTGTAGCTAATAAAATTTTATTTAAATTGTTCATTATTTTAATTTATTCCATGCAATCATACCACCCTCAACATTAAAAGCATTAATCCTATTTTCTCTTAAAATTTGAGTTGCTTTTCCAGATCTATTCCCACTTCTACAAACAATATAAACAGGTTTATCATTTATAGATTTTAATTCTTCAATAATGTTATGTATCTCTGATAATGGTTTTAATTGTGACGATGGTATATGTCCCAATGGTCCATTAAATTCACTTGCAGTCCTCACATCAATTATTAAAATTGAAAGGTCTTGTCTCATTTTCTGTTTTAATTCCATAGCCGATATAGATTCAATTGCTGTAGTTGCAGTTGAACATGAATAAAATAATAGAAAAATGATAAAAATATTAAATAAATTTTTAATCATTATTTATATGCCCCAATACCACCTAATAAATTTAACGAATTAAACCCATTTGAATTTAATACAGCAGTTGCCATTGATGATCTTGATCCTGTTGCACAATAAACAATTATCTCTTTTTCTTTATGCGAATTTAATTCTGTAATTCTACTTTTCAATTGTCCTACCGGAATATGAAGAGAACCAGAAATACTATTCATTTTTCGTTCGTACCCCTCCCGTACATCTAAGAGAATACAATTATGTTGCTTTACTTTTTGACGAGCTTCTGGCCCTGTAATTGATGGGTTATTCATCATATTTTTTATAAAATTAAACATTCATACCTTTTATTTATTTTGGTTTATATCCTTTTGATGAAAGAAATTAAATTTGGTTACAAATTTATTTTAAATTTAAAGATTTAATTATTCGGTTAGATAAATTATTTGGTATATCAGAGTCTTGTTCGTGAGATTTATAAATATTAACTACTTTTTTTATGGAGTCAAAATGAATCCGACATTCAGGACAATTCTCTAAACTCTTCTTAACTTCTTCACAAATTTCAGAATCGATATCTTCACCAAACTGTTGACAAATTAATTTCATTTCTTCTATAGTATGTACATGTTTCATGAAACTATCCTTTCTCTGAAATAATCTGTTAAATTTTCTTTTAAGAACATCCGCGCTCGCATCAGTCTAACTTTAACATTCGTCTCTGATAAATTTAAAATTTTAGCTGTATCTTGAACGGAATTACCTTCAATATCTCTCAAAATAAAAATTACTCTTAATTTACTATTCATCTTTTTTAATAATACATTTAGTTCATTTCTAAAATCTAAATCCTTTAAATCTTTTTTTTCCAAATAAGGAATCTCAAATGATGGCATCTCATCATGTTGATTATAATCCACCTTATCAAGATTTACATCAAAATGTGAGGGGTGGTGCTTCCTAAGCTTCTCTAGAGCTGTATTAACGGTAATTCGATATAGCCAAGAGTAAAGTGTGGAATCCCCCTTAAATACATTAATTTTATTAATCATTTTTAAAAATGTTTCTTGCAACACATCTTCTGCATCTTCTCTATTTCGCATAAATTTAAATGACAAACCATAGAGTTTTTCTGAATACACATTAATAATAATTGATAAAGATTTTTTATCACCTGATTTTGCGAGTTGAATTAACTCTTCTGTAATAGAATCCATGCCATAAAATTATAACCATGCTTCTATTTTTTCTATGATATTATTTTTAGGAATTAATCCGACAACGGTATCTTTTAATTTTCCATTTTTATAAATCAGCATTGTAGGTATTCCTCTAATGCCAAGTTCTCTTGATTTATTATTTTCATCTGAATTTAATTTGCAAATTTTAACATTGCCTTCAATTTCATTTGAAATTTCATCAATTACTGGTCCAAGTATTTTACATGGTCCACACCATGGAGCCCATACATCAACGAGTGTAACCCCATCAAAATTTATTACTTCATCATTCCATGTATCATCTGTTACATGCACTGTCTTACTTTCTTTTTTAAAAAATCCAAACATTGTATTCTCCTTTTATTACTTTGATGATTGAATTTTCGATTGGTTACAAAATTAATTAAGATTAAAATATATTACTACATTTTATAATCATTTCGTTCTGATGAAATATCAGATAAATATTGAACAAATTCCCAGTCATTGCCTTCTGCATCATGAAAATAAATTCGTTTTCGATGAGGATGATTATTCGGAATTGTTGAGTTATTATAACCTGCATTTGTTAATCGAGTTTTAATTTCCTCTACATTTTCGACTTCAAATGCAATATGATTTACTCCTGGAAATCCTGCATACGGAATCCAAGGTTTAGGCGGTGTTAATGTGGCTTGTTCTAATGCAAAGTAAATTGTTTCCGTGCCAATATGCACCCATCTATTTCCATCTGCGCCAATAGCATCATGTCTTATTTTAAATTTAGGAAATGCTGTTTGTAAAAAGTGAATCATCGCATCAATATCTTTGACACATAAATTTACATGTTCTATTTTAATTTTCATTACGTAATTTAGAATTAATAATAAATTAAAATGTAACCATTTTCAAAAAGAACCATCATAATATTAAATAAAAAAAATGGAAAATGAATATGAATATTACAAGCAACGCAAAACCAATTATTAATGAAATATTAGATGATAATAAAGGGAAATTTCTGCGAATTTATATGGCTGGTGTTGGCTGAGGTGGCCCACGCTTAGGAATGGCTCTGGATGAGCACCAACAGACAGATAAAAAATATAACTTAAATGGAATAGAAATAATTATAAGCCAACAAGACCAAAAAATAATTAATGGGTTTACTATTGATTACATCGATAACTATAATGGAAAAGGTTTAGTTATCAACTCCTCCGGTTCATGTTAATTAACATAAAATAATAGTAAAACCAAAAAGCCCCAGTTTCCTGGGGCTTTTTAATTAAAACGAAAAGTGCTTTAAAATATTATTTCAATAACATCACTTTTTCAGATTTAGTAAATTCACCAGCGATAAATCTCACAAAATAAATACCACTAGGTTGATTACCTGCATCCCAAGAAGCAGAGTAACTTCCTGCATTTTGGAACCCATTTTGAAGTTCAGCAACTTTTGATCCAGATGCATCATAAATAGTAATATTTACATTTACATCTTCAGGAATTGCATACTCAAATTGAGTTACAGGATTAAACGGATTTGGATATAATTCTGACACGATATAATTTTCAGGAATTACAGTGGTTACTGTATTTACAACCGAACTATATAAATCAGTGACTACGCCTGAGTTTACATTAAGTGTTCCAAAATATGAAATAGTCATTTCATCTGATAATTGCTTACCATCAGTTGTAAATGCTAATACTTTTGAATCACTATGATATAAATTCCACCCATTTGGTAATTGAGAATTATTGATTGTGAAATCACCATCAACATCTAATTCAAATCCTGCAATAGAACCATTCGATTTTATAGTAATATTTTCTGAATCAACAATTACAGATGCTTCATTAATTGAAGTTCCTTTTGCAATACCATCAGCTAAAATAATATTTACTATTGCAATAATATCAACTACATTTGCAGAACCATCAAAATTCATATCAGCAGCAGCCATTTCATTTGGAGTTAATTCTTCGCCACCCACAATTGAATTTACAACAACTAAGATATCAAGAACATTAATAGTTAAATCACCGTTTACATCACCCATTATTACAGTCATTTCTGTACTTGCACAATCGCCAATGCCAACAGAGATTGGATTACCATCAGAATCTGATAATACAATTGATTCTATACACACATCGGTATCACCTTCATAATCAAATGTTAATGAAACTAATGTTCCTTCACCAGCTGGAATTGTAGATCCATCAAAAGAGAAACCAAGAACTATTCCATCTTCACCCATTTGAATTTGGAATCCTGCATCTGCCGCCATACCACCTTCTGCACTTGTTAATACAACATCAGTAGGATTACCAGATATTACAAATTGGAATCCAGCGACATCGAGTGATGATTCCATATGAACATCTAAAGCACCTGTGGCTCCATTACCTGTAAAACTAACCATCGCATCAGGAGCACCTAAAGTAGATTCACACGTATTCATCGTTAGTTCAGATTCACCTTCAGAATATAATGAAGAAAGTTGATAACAATATTCTGAACTTTCCATAACATCATAATCTGTGTACATTGTTGTATTAGCATCTAAGTTTCCTACTAATAATTCACCATTACGATATAAGTTATATCCTAATAATTCTCGAGTTGTACTTTGATTAGATAAATTAATATTAAATTTATCATTTTCAATTGGTCTTAACACTCGCGAATTACGAACTTGATAATATTCTTTTGTTACTTCTCGGCTTTGTTTTAAATCATTATAGAATTCAATTTTCATAGCAGAAGTTGCACCTTCACCTGTTCCAACAATTCCATTGCCACACGCGCCTTCTTCTTCACAAGATGTACAATCAATACCATAGTAACTTAAATCATCACATGTATATCCATAATTTAAATAATATCCACATGTTGACTCAGTACAACTGACAGGGGCACAATCAGCTTCATCAGATGCATCTACACAGTCTTCCCAACCATCACAAATATAATAATCTGGTACGCAACCTTCTGGAGAATATTGTGTCCAGTTTGATTCATCATCACCACAGTAGAATCCACCAGCGTCTGCACATGCTTCTGCACCACCACCAGTTCCACCACCACAGTCAGCAGCATCATAAGAACCATTATCACAACATTCTGCCATTACTTCATCAGAACCGTCAGCACAATCTGGTCCCCAAGTTGCATTTCCATTATCAACGGAACCATCACAGTAGTATGATGCAGGAATACAGCCACCATCAGCACATTCCCATTCATCAGCAGCACATCCATTTCCGCCGCCGCCGCCGCCACCGTTACCGTCGCAGTCACCACCATCAAAATTAAAAAATTCACAATCTAAATACATTCCCCATGTACCATCATCACAATAGGTATCACCTATCCATGAATTTGCAGTTGCTTCATCCACACATTGTAGTTCACAATCTGTTATACAGCTTGCAGCACCACAACCATCACATGGTTCTCCAACACCTTCAGGATCTGGGTTTCCACCACCACCTGCAGGAGCAGACCAACTAATTGTAATTGAACCAAAATCTCCAGTTGCATTTACATTTGTAGGTGGACCTGTTTGTTCACCTCCACCGCCACCACCTAAACATTCATCCCAGTAGTCAGGGCAACAATCACCATATCCTTCACATAAATCATCACAATAACAAGACCCCGCATTTTCACCACAGAACCCAACACAAGACCCATCGTTTCCACCACCGCCACCATCACAAGCACCTTCTGCTTCACAGGCAGCACAATCAATATCATAATACGCTAAATCATCACAAGAATAACCATAATTCAAATAATAACCACAGACAGACTCAGCACAACCAATTTCGCCACAATTATCATTATTTCCACTTGGATCAAGACAATTATTTGCAGCACATGGGCCAGTTACAGCATCACAACTATAATCTGCATCAATACATGTCGATTCACAACAATCTCCACCGTCCCACTCACATGTTTCATTATTATTTCCAGAGTCACAATAACCATCCGCTATCCAAGTTGAATTCCCACCAATGTCATCACATTGAGCAAAAATTGCAGATAATGATATTATACTCATTAATAAAAATTTAATTTTCATTTATTTCTCCATTTTGTTTTTATTTTAATAAACTCAAATTTGTGCACATCAACAGAACAGAAGTTCACAAAATTGCTTTTTCTCACACATAATTATAAAAATAATTCTTTAAATAAAGTTAATTAAAATATGTAACAGCTTTTTGCCAAGGAAATTATTTTCTTTTAATTTTTTTTTCATATAAAATATTGATGAATATTAATCTTAATTTTTAGTTCTTAAATTTTTATACTTATTTTGAAATTCAACCAAAAAAATATACTATTTTATTCACCGCAAAAATTCTCCACACATATTGAATTAAATAAAGGAGAATCAATTCATTGTTTAAATGTAATGCGTTTAGCTTTAAATGATGAAATAAATGTGACAAATGGACTAGGTGAAATTGCGAGATGTAAAATAATTGATCCAATTCCTAATTCATGTAAATTAGAAATTATTAATATTTCAACTATTCAAAATACAAATGGAAAAAAAATTCATATTGCAATATCACCTACAAAAAACATAAATCGCTTTGAATGGTTTATTGAAAAAGTTGTTGAATTGGGAGTAAGAGAAATTACACCTATTATTTCCCAGCGTACAGAAAGAGATAAATTTAATTTTAATCGAATAAATAAGAAAATAATAACGGCATTAAAACAATCATACAATGCACATTTACCAAAATTAAATCCTTTTATAAAATTTTCTAATTTTATTTCAACCGAAAATAATGATCAAAAAATCATTTGCCATAATGAAAATAACCATATTTCATTTTTAAAAGATGAAATTATTAAAAATAATAATTATACAATTTTAATAGGTCCAGAGGGTGGCTTTACAAATGAAGAAGTATTATTAGCAGAAAAACATAATTATAAACAATCGCTTTTAGGAAATTCCAAATATAGAACAGAAACAGCTGGAATTTTAGCTTGTCATACAATTCATTTATTTGCATGAATCAAAACCAATTTCAAATATTAAATAAATTTATGAAAATTGCCCTTCAACAGGCACAAATTGCTTATGATAAAAATGAAACACCCGTGGGTGCAATAATTGTTCATGAAGGTAAAATTATTGGGAAAGGTTTTAATCAAGTTGAAAAACTTCAAGATGCAACAGCACATGCTGAAATAATTGCCATAACTTCTGCAGAAAATACAATTGGAAACTGGCGATTAAAAAATTGTGATATTTATGTTACCTTAGAACCCTGTATTATGTGTGCTGGAGCTATAATTAATTCGCGGATTAGAAATGTATATTTTGGAGCTTATGATAAAAAATTAGGTGGATGTACATCATTATATAATTTGTGTAATGACCCAAGATTAAATCATAAAAGTGGTATAAAGGGTGGAATTATGGAGATTGATTGTAATTGGATATTAAATGAATTCTTTCAAAAAATAAGACAAAAATGATTTATCCTGAATTATCTTGAGTTAATCGTTTAAATAATTCGAAATCAGGAATTACTAATGTTCGACCTTTTGTATATAAAAAACCTTGATCCTTAAATGATTTAATTATTCGTGTAACCGTTTCTCTTGAATTTCCAGTCATATTACCAATTTCTTTTTGAGTTGGAAATCGTTTGACTGTTACAGTACCATCTTTAATTACACCAATTCGTTCAGCAATTTGATAAATACTATTTGCAATTCGATGTTTAGAGTCGAATAATGATAAAGACATAATTTGTTGATCTAAATGACGAATTCGAGTAGATAATTCTTGTAATAATGCAATTGCAATTTTACTATGTTTCCGAATTAAGTCAATAAAATCTATTTTTGATATACAAAGTACAATACAATCATCCTGAGCTCTTACATTTGCAGACCTCGGATGTCCATCGAATGCGGCCAATTCACCAAAAACTTCACCTTCTTCAAGAAAGGCAAGAATTAATTCTCGCCCTGCCTCATTTGTTAATGTTATTTCAACTGTTCCTTTTTTAATAATAAAAACGGAATCAGTATCATCTTCTTCAACTAAAATATAGGATTTAGCTGGAAAATGAAGGAGGGTGATTATATTTTCAACATAATCAAGTTCTTTATCATTGAGTTCATTAAAAATAAATATATCTGCAAGGAATTGCTTTATCGACATGGAGTATTATACTTTAAATTATTAATATGGACAAACGAAAAAAAGGGAAGGCGAACCTTCCCTTTAATATGATACAAATACTCAGAGGAGGTAATATGTATCAATTCTCTAATGCTTTAAAAAGCCAAACTAAAACTGAAATCACTAAAAGTGAAAATGAAACCAATAATAATATACTCATATTTATACTCACATATATTGATTGTTAAATTACAACTATTAGAAAATAATAAATTGTGATGAATAACGCTAAATTAAAAAATAATTTATAATCATGAAAATTGCATTAATTGATTCTTTTTTTTCGGGTTCTCATAAAAAATGGGGACAAGATTTAAAAAAATATAGTAAACACCATATTGAGTTATTTACGATGACCGGCATTCACTGGAAATGGAGAATGCATGGTGGTTCAATTACACTTGCACAAAAATTGAATAAATCCAATTTTATACCAGATTTAATAATTGTTACAGATATGATAAACCTCGGTGATTTTAAATCATTATTAAATAATAAATTAAAACACATTCCAATAATTCTTTATTTCCATGAAAACCAACTTATGTATCCAAAAACAAAATTTGATACAGATAAGATTAATCAACGAGATAACCATTATGGGTTTATTAACTTTACAAGTTCACTTATTGCGGATAATATATTATTTAATTCAAATTTTCATAAAAATGGTTATATAAATTCTCTAAACAAATTTTTATCTAAATTTCCAGATTATTCCTTGAAAATTAATATTGATGACATTTCTAATAAATCTTCTGTTATAGCCATCGGAATTAAAATAAAAAATAAATTAAAACTTAAATCCAAAAATGATATACCTGTTATTTTATGGAATCATCGTTGGGAGCATGATAAAAACCCAGATGAATTTTTTAAAATTCTATTTCAATTAAAAAAAGATAATGTGAAATTCAAATTAAATGTTATCGGGGAGAATTATAAAAATTCTCCAAAAATATTTTCAAAAGCAAAAGAAACTTTAACAAACGAAATTATTAATTGGGGTTATATTCAATCTCGTGATAAATATTATAAAGTGCTTGATGAATCTGATATATTACTCGTTACATCAATTCATGATTTTTTTGGAATGAGTATAATTGAAGCAATTTCATTTGGATTATTTCCACTATTGCCCAATCGATTAGCCTATCCTGAACATATTCCAAAGAAATTAAATAATTACTGTTTTTATAATGAGCACGATGATGTCGTTACAAAATTAAAGGAAATTCTAAAAAACAAACCAAATGGGTATGAAAAACTATTGTTCAATCATATACAAAAATATGAATTAAAAAAAGTAGTCAACGATTATGATGATTATTTTGAAAAAATTATTTAGAACGATATTTTAATGATAATGTGAGCGTAAATTCGGATACAATATCCCCTTTACATTTAGCCTCAATCTTTAATGGAATACTTTGTCTCTCTCCTGTATTAATAGCAATTTCAACCATTTTCTTAACTTCTGCACCTTGAGTACACATAAAATCTACATCTTGGTCCGGTCGTTTTAAAAAGTCAGCTTTCATATCTTTAAACACAAGAGAAATATTTTTTCCACTTTCCTGAATATGATATAGACCTAACATACCACATGCTAAATCAGCTCCAACGGCTAATACCCCTAAATACATTGAGTTTAAATGGTTTTTTGTACGCCTTTTTAATTTAATTCTTAATATGCATTTTTCATCATCCAATTGAATTAATTTAGGATTTACAAATCCAATGACTGGAATTTTAAATAAACCAAAAACTCTTAATACAAAATTGGCCTTAAAAAGTGTATTAATCCTCATTATTCATCGCAATTTTGTTCATCTAAATCAATATTTAACATGCATAGTGGTAGATTATCACATAGTTTATTATCATTAAAATAAAATTCTAAATTGACGGCAATTTCACAAATACTACTATCAATTTGAGATATTTCATTATTATTAATCCAAAGTTTTTCTAAATTTAATAAATTGCTAAAACTAAAATCAATTTCCGTTAATTGGTTACTATATAAATATAATTCTTTTAATTCTGTTAAATATTGAAAACTACTTGGTAAATCAAATATTTGATTATTATACAAATCCAAATACCATAATTGTGTCAAACTACCAAAGCTTGCTGGAATTGATGTCAAATTATTATTTTCTAATTCAATCCATTTTAAATGATCTAAACCACCGATAGAGAATGGAATTGTATCTAAATCTAAATTTTCTAAATCCAATTTAATAATGCGTTGTACTAGTCCTTCCCCTTCTAGTTTAATTTCCCAAGTTACACGATCATTTTTTATTTCTTCAGCAATAGAATCCATTATTCCATTCATTAACACTAATTCATCTAAGAATTCCTGATCATTTTCATCAGGGTATGCCACACAGTTTTGATTCATAACATCATAATAATCTTGAACACATGATGGAATAGATGAAGTTAAACAAATTGAATTATTTAACAATGTTAATTCATCTAATGGACATGCGCAAATTGTATCTGGAAGAGATTCCAATAAATTATCATCTACATTTAATATTTCTAAACTATCTAAATTCCCAATTGACTCAGGAAGAGTTGAAAGTCCTAACCCAGATAAATCTAACGATTGAATGCGATAATAATAAATTCCGCCTTGATCATCAGTCGTGAAATTACTGATTAAATTTATATCAATTGAATTTCCTATTAATGACTCTAAATCACTAATGAATATTTTTTCACTAATCGAAAGTTCTATATTCTCTGGTGGTATTGAAATGTTATCATCGCCACCACAAGCGAATATAAATAATAATATAAAAGTGATTAAATAGTTTTTCGAAATCATAATTTGTCCTTTGTTAATACGGGTAAATAATATACTTTTTTTCCTAAACGATAAAAAGAAAAAATTAGGATGGGATGAATGAAATAGAATTTCAAATTACCACTCAATATTTTATTATGATTGGTAATAAATCAATTAATTTTTGAATATCATTTTCACTATTATAGCCATTTAATGAAATTCGAATAAATAATTTATTTTCCCATTCAAACACAGGGATTGTAATATTTTGTTTTGATAATAATAATTTTATTTTTTCAATATCTGAAGGTGGGTTTGGTAATTGAAAGGATAACATTTGAGCCAACCATTTTTCGGGATTTTCTTTAAAAGCAAATTCTAAATTGAATTTATCTTTTAATTCTACCGAGAGTAATCGAATTCGATTTCTGCATTTTTCTGATACTAATCCCCAATCATAAGTCATTCTAAAATCTATTGCTTGTGGAATAGTTAAAAATGGGCTAACATCTCTTGTTCCCTGCCATAAATGTTCATCCTGAAATTTAGTATGAAAAACCCTTTCATTATTATATCCCCAACTAATGATTAGTGGGTTTATTGAGTTTTGGTACTTTTTATTAACAAATAAAAAACTTGTACCTTTTGGGCATAATAACCATTTATGACATGTCCCTGTATAATAATCAGGATTTAACTCATTAATTTTTAATGGAATTTGCCCTGGAACATGTGCACCATCAATTATAGAAATAATATTTTTTTTCCGTGCTAAATCAATAATATTTTTTATTGGAAAAACAAGTCCAGTTGCACTTGTAATATGGCTGATGAAAATAATTTTTGTATTTTCAGTAATACATTTTTCAAAATATGTAGAAAACTCATCATCTGAATAAATTGGATAAGGTAGTTTTACTTTTTTATACTTTGCACCTGTTTTCTTAGAAATAAATTCCCATGCTTTATCCATTGCACCATATTCATGATTGGAAGATAAAATTTCATCATTAGGTTTTAAATTTAAATTACGAATAACTTCATTTATTGCAGTTGTTGGATTTTGAAAAAAAACAATATCATCAGGACTACAATTAATAAATTCGCCTAAAGCAACTTGTGAATTATATATATTTTTTTGTAAATCATTATCTAAGAATTGAATTGGATTTTTTTCTAATTGGTACTGCCATTTTATAAAACCATTAAATATTGGTTTTGGACAAGCACCAAATGAACCATGATTTAAATAAGTAATATTTTCATCTATAAGGAATAAAGATTTTAAACTATTCAATTATTCACACGACAGTAATTAATTTAATTTGTCAATCCAGGTATTAATTTTAAAATGATTATCAATTTTTTTTGCAATAACATTTGCAGATGTAAAATCAATAAACATACCAACTCTTACTCTATACCAAGTTTTATTATATTTGGGATGTAAAAATTCTATTTTATAGGCATCAAATCCCGCGACTTTAAGTTTTTGAATTTTTTTATTTGCTTCGCTTTCATCTGGGAACGAATATACTTGAATAGTATAATTAAATTTTTCATTATTATTTACTGTATTTTTAGGATTAGAATCCGTATAAACAATAGTATCTTTTTTAATTTTATTTTGATTCGTATCATTTAGAATTGTATCTAAATTACTTAAAGTATCTAATTTTTCATTTACAGAATCAATTTTAGTTGATTCAATATTTTCAATTTGTTTTTCTTTATCAAGGCTTATATTTTTATAATTTGAACCAATTGCATTGTATTTAAATATATTAACACCAATAATTTTATTGGTTTCATTATATAATTCAGCAACTATATCGTATTCACCTTGATAATCTGGAATAAATCTCACGGACTGAAAAGAAATTGCTAAATTTGTGCTACTTTTAATTGGCTTTTTTCCAAAATACCATTCAATCGAACTTATTGGAGTATCGGTTTTTGGGCTAAGAATTGTTAAAGGTTTTCCTGTATCAATTACTCGTCTTTCCACTTTTTTTTCACATTGAAGACTCACTATCAAAATGATAGCGAGCCCAATGTATTTTTTAATATATGAAAAATGATTTATCAATTATCTATTTTGTACTAATTCACTTCCTGTAAAAAAGTATGAAATTTCAATTGCTGCATTTTCATCAGAGTCTGAACCATGAACGGCATTTTCTCCAACACTTGTCGCAAAATCTTTTCGGATTGTTCCTTCATCTGCATCAACCGGGTTTGTTGCCCCAATTGTTTTTCTCCATTCAGCAACTGCATCTTCTTTTTCTAAAGCCAATACCATACATTTACCTGAAGACATAAATTCAGTGAGTTCACCAAAGAATGGTCGTTCAGCATGAACAGCATAAAATCCTTCTGCTTGTGCTAATGTTAATTTAATTAGTTTTGCAGATAAAACATTAAATCCTGCACTTAGGATTCGATCATAAATTTTACCTGTGTCTCCATTTTTTACCGCATCGGGTTTAATAATGGCAAAAGTGCGATTAGTCATTCGCAATATCCCTTTCGTTGTTATTTATAATTTAAGTGCTTTTTCCATAGTTGCACCTATATCTGCAGGACTTTTACATACATGGATTCCTGCTCTTTCTAATGCTGCCATTTTATCTGCAGCAGTTCCTTTTCCACCTGAAATTATTGCACCAGCATGCCCCATCCGTCTTCCTGGAGGTGCTGTTTGCCCAGCAATAAATGCAACAACCGGTATATCATAATTATTTTCAACAATCCATTGAGCAGCCTCTTCTTCAGCAGAGCCACCAATTTCGCCAATCATAACTAATCCTTCTGTTGCAGGATCATCACCAAATAATTTCAAAAGATCTAAAAATGTGGTTCCAATAATTGGATCTCCACCTATTCCAATACATGTAGTCTGCCCAATACCGCGAACGGTTAACTGATGAACAGCTTCATATGTCAATGTACCAGACCGAGAAATTACACCTACATTTCCTTTTGGTTTATGAATAAATCCAGGCATAATTCCAATTTTTGCTTCACCCGGTGTAATTATTCCAGGACAATTAGGACCAATCATTCGCACGCCTGTTCGATTAAGTGCATCTTTAACTGGCACCATATCTTTCGCCGGAATTCCTTCCGTAATACAAATAACCAAACTCACACCAGAATCAATCGCTTCCAAACAGGCATCTCCAGCAAATGGAGGCGGTACAAAAATAATGCTTGTATTTGCATTTGTCTCTTTTACAGCCTCTGCAACTGTATTAAAAATTGGAATATCATTTGCGTCTTTCTGTCCACCTTTTCCTGGCGTAACACCCGCAACCACTTTGGTTCCATATTCCACCATTTGAGCAGTATGAAATGCACCTTCTTTTCCGGTTATTCCTTGCACGACTAATCGTGTATCATTATTGACTAAAATACTCATTAAATTTCTCCTTTACTGGCTTTTACTACTTTTTCAGCAGCGTCTTCTAAACTATTGGCAACAATAAACTCTAATGGGGAATCAGCAAATAATTGTCTTGCCGCTTTTGCATTTGTACCTTCTAACCGTACAACGACAGGAACATTCACTTCAATTTTGCCCATTGCATCAATTACGCCCTGAGCAACTCTGTCACAGCGAACAATTCCACCAAAAATATTGATTAAAATTGCATTCACATTTGGATCGGATAAAATAATTTCAAAGCCATGTGCCACCGTTTCTGCATTTGCTACACCGCCCACATCTAAAAAGTTTGCCGGTTCACCACCATATAATTTGATGATGTCCATTGTACCCATTGCAAGTCCTGCACCATTGACCATACAACCCACGGTTCCATCCAATTTAATATAATTTAAATTGTATTTTTTCGCTTCAACTTCGCTCGGTTCTTCTTCTGTTAAATCTTGCATTTCAGCAATATCAGAATGTTTATACAAAGCATTTCCATCAAAATTTATTTTTGCATCCACAGCAATTACTTCATTTTCTACCGTTACAATTAACGGATTAATTTCCATTAACGAGCAATCTTTATCTCTAAACACATTCCATAAATTCATAAATGTTTTCACTGCACTTCTAATTTGAGTCCCTTCCATACCCAATGCAAATGCTAATTGTCTCGCTTGAAATGGCTCTAAATCTGCGCCCGGTTCAATCCAAACTTTAAAAATTCTCTCAGGAGTTTCTTCTGCTACTTTTTCAATTTCCATCCCACCTTCTGTAGAAACCATAAAACAAAATTTACTTAAAGACCTATCAAGGACAATTCCAGCATAAAACTCACTTGCAATATTACTTGCAGATTCTACTAATAACCGCTGTACTAATTTTCCGCCAGGACCTGTTTGATGTGTTACCAAATTCATTCCCAATATATTTTGAGCATGTTCTCTGACTTCCTCTATTGACCGAGCAATTTTAACACCACCGCCTTTTCCTCTACCTCCTGCGTGAATTTGGGCTTTAACCATCACTGGCAAAGTACCAATTTTCTCTGCCACATTAACGGCTTCATCTACTGTAAATGCAGGGTATCCTTCGGGAACAGGAACACCTGCTTCCCTAAAAATCTGTTTTCCTTGATATTCATGTATATTCATTTGTCATTCCTTATGGTTGTACCTTGAGTTCCATTAATAGCACCTTCAATACAATTAATTGAAGTTATAACTACCTTTTCACCATGGTATTTTAAAAAATAAAGTGCTGCTCTAATTTTAGGCTCCATTGTTCCTCTTTTGAAATGTCCTTGAGCTAAACATTTCTCAATTTCGGATACAGTTGTTTGGTATAATGGCTTTTCATTTGGTTTTTTAAAATTAATGAAAATATTATCAACATCCGTAATTATAAATAATTCTTCTGCTTTTAAAATACGACCCAATAAGGAAGCAGACATATCTTTATCAATTACACCATCAATTCCATTTAAATTCCCATTTTCATCAAAATAACATGGGATTCCACCGCCACCACTGGCAATTACAATTGTTCCAAAATCTATTAAATTTTTAATTGATAATCCATTAAACAAATATTTAGGCGTTGGTGATGGAACAACTCTACGCCATTCTCCAGGCTCTTGCTCCTTCATATCCCAGCCTAATTCCTGTTGAAATTTAATTGCTTGTTTATTTGAATATCTACGACCAACATATTTTGCAGGACTACTTAATGCTTCATCATCTGCATCTACCCTAACTTGGGATATAAAACTTACAACTTCTCTTTCAATATTTTTTTGATGTAATGCATTTTGAAGTGATTGTTGAATCATATATCCAATTGCACCTTGTGTATTTGCGACTAAAACGCCTAAAGGTAATGGAGGAATTTCATTTGATGCAACTTCACTTCGTCTTAATTCATCACCAACTTGGGGACCATTTCCATGCGTAATACCAATTTTATATCCTCTATCCACAAAGTGCATAATCCCTTTTAAACTTTCACGCGTATGTTCAAACTGATCTTCAATTGTACCAGCTGTATTTTTTGGAGAAATTGCATTCCCACCTAAAGCAATTAATACTGTTTTATCCAATATTATTTTCTCGTTTTAATGGCATCGTTAAACATCTCATTCCACCTCGCCCTCTAACTAATTCAGAACCTTCAATTGTGATGATAAATTTTTCATTGGTCGTTTTCCATTTATTGGGATCTTTTTGAAATTGCTCAGTAGATAAAACTAAATATCCATGTTTTTCTAATTCATTAATTGTTGCATAATTCCGTTTATATCCAATTATTTTTCCTGGTGCTAATGCAAATGAGTTTGCACCATCTGTCCATTGTTCTCTTTTTTGTAAAAGAGGGTTATTCCCTCCACAGAAAATGGGTTCAATTTCAACACCTAAACTTAAAAATAATTCCAAAAATGATTTTTGAGATGGTTTAATTTTACTATAATCTGCTGGTTCTGTAAAATGATATATATCCATATCCTCACCCTCATAATTATCTTGATAAAAAACAGGTGGGAAAAGAATACATTCACTTTCACTAACACGCGTAAAAATAGTATCGAGATGCATTAATTCCCTTTTCTTGGGTAAATTAATTCCAATAATGGATGTAAATCCTTCTTTGAAAATATAGGGTATTAATTTTTCAATTGAGTGTTTTGGTGTGCGTTCACTTATCCCAATAAGGACAATATTTTCATTAAACACCATCACATCACCACCTTCAATACTTAAATCATCACGAATTCTTTTAAAATCAATAATATTTAAATTATTAAACAAAGAATGGTTCTTAAATAAATGTGATGCAATAACTTGTTCTCTTTTTCGTGCAGAGTGACATGCGTTTGAAATTAATAATGAATTTCCAAATACGACACCAATATCTCGAGTAAACATTAAATTAGGAATGGGCATATTAAATATTTTCTCACCATTCCATTCACCCTCAATTAACATTTCAACAAATTGCTCACTTGTTAAATGATTAATAAATTCTAAATTTAATTTTGGAGTAAAGCCATATAAATTAAAATCTATTTGAAGGCATTCATCAAAAACTAATTTCCTTAACTTTAAATCTTGAAATATAGCGGATAATAATTTATTAATATCTATACAATTATTTTCTGTCCAAGTATTCAATATCGAAGTTAACTCATCATGTTCTTTACCAATTTTATGATGGTCAGTGATATCATCAAATAAAATAAACTCAGGATTTTCAATATATTCACCGTGTTTTACAATCATTTCTTTAATATGAGATGGAGATACGAATTGATGTTCATTTCCTGGTCGATGAGTTAATACCTGTTTTAAAGGAGTAATTTCAGAACGAATTTCCATTTTATTTGAAATCAACAAAAATTATTTTTCTTCTAAAAATGGATAACGATAATCTGTCGGTGCATTAAATGTTTCTTTAATCGTTCGCTGAGAAACCCATCTCAATAAATTTAAAGGAGACCCTGCTTTATCATTGGTTCCTGATGCACGACTTCCACCAAATGGTTGTTGACCAACAACTGCTCCTGTTGGTTTATCATTTACATAGAAATTCCCTGCTGAATTTAATAATAATTGATGTGCAGTTTGAATTGCTTCTCTACAACGAGAAAATACAGCACCGGTTAAAGCATACGGGGAAGTTGAATCAACTATATTGCAAATTTCTTCCCAATTTTGTTCATAGGGATAAATT
>JACNKR010000002.1 GCA_014381925.1 Fidelibacterota bacterium
GCCATATCATGTAATACCTATATTTCAAATATTTACTAAATGTATTTCTAATTTCCATTAACAAATTCATATCACAAAACATCACTACCTGCCCATTCAAGCTTAAAAGTTCATTAAATATTTCTTCTAATTTTAACCAATTTAAAGCAACATCCCATTTTTGAACATCCTCTAAACAATTATAAGGCGGATCGGTTAATATTAAATCAATGCTGTTTTTTTTGATAGATTCCCAATGAATAAAAAAGTCACCTTTTAGTAATTTTATCATCTAAAAACCCCAAGGGTGTTGGGTGTTTTCCGCAAATCCAACACCCCTTATAGGGGCGGACTCGCGGAATAGCCGTAAGTATATTATTTTACTAATAGTTACAGCGTTTCCGCAGTGTGTGGAATTTCCGCGGAAAAATAGGCAGTTCTCTTCGGTAAATTTTCCACCAGTCCGTGCGGACTCCACGGAAACGGAAAAGTATTTCTTAATTAGGAAAGTCAAAAGTGTCCTTTTTTATATGACATTTATTTTTTTTAATTTCAATTTTATCATCCTCAATTAGTTGTTTTTGAATTTTATAAAAAAGTGTTTTTTTCATTCCTGTTTCATCCATCCAATATTTTTTTAGTTTTTCGATAATAATTCCTTTGGGATTTTTATTTACAATATCAATTAAAATTTTAGAATTATCAGAAACAGAATTAATTACTATTGATTCAAAAAATAAAGACATTGGATTTAATTTTAAATTCATTTCATCAATCATTGAACCATAACGAAGTTCAAAATTCAGTTTACGGGATCTGTCTTTTTTTGGTTTTAATTCAACAACTGAATCAACTGAGCCAAATATATTTGAAGCACCTCTAATATTACCGCCACCATAGGAATCATTATTTTTTTTTGAATGATGTACTAATATAATCGAAATTTTAAAAGCATTGACAATCTCTCTTAGTCGGTTCATTACAATAGCCATATCAGTATTAGAGTTCTCATCCTTAGTATGATAATCCTTTAATGGGTCAATTACTATTATTTCAGGTGAATACTTTTTGATACTATCATGAATAAATTTAGACCCTAAAGTACTTAAAATATCAAAACCCTTTCCATCAGTTAGAAATAAATTATTTTCAGCTATAAAATACTCATTATCATTGAGCATAATTTTTAAACGCTTTCTAAGTTCATAATAATAAACTTCTGCTTGTATAATTAGCGTTTTATATGGTCGTTCTATTTTAAAATCAAACCAATTAATCCCTGCCGACAATGACAAAGCAAGATTACAAGCTAATATTGATTTACCTGCTTTTGGTGAACCATGTAATAATAATATCGAATTTTGAGGTAATATCCCTTTAGAGATTATTTGAGGCGGTGCTTTGGTTGTATCATTAATCATATACCTTAAGGAATGTATATTTATATCTGAATTGGAAGATTCAATTGATGATGAAGATTTGTCAGGTTCATTTATATTTTCAGGAATATATCTCTTCGATGTCTTTAACAAATTAAATAAATCGTCCTTTGAATTTCCTGAATTTAAATAATCAGTAATATCATATCCTTTATTAAAATCATTTTTCCAATTTAATATATTAATTTTAGCATTCGGATTATTTCCCTGTAAAGCAATAGCCATTTTTAATGAGCCGTTTATCCCTGCATCATCATTATCATAACAGATAATAATTTCATCAAATTTATTTAATGGGGTCAAATCTTTCGGCAATGACTCAGCCCCATTTGTAGCAGTTACTGCTTGAATTCCAATTGATAGTAGGCTAACAACATCCTTTTCACCCTCTGCAATGATAAGAAGTTTACCATAGTCATAATCATCTAATATAAAAAGTGGAAAAAGTGTCGTAGCCCCATGACCTTTGACTGAATAACCATTATTTCCTTTGTTATCTTTATGGTGTCTTAAATTGACGGAGAAGCCGTCTTTATCAGTATGAACAAAAGTAAAACGGTTTTTTTGTGAATTGTACCCTGTTTTAGTAAGGTTTATTGCCTGGTTATTCCATGCTTTTGGTTTTAAAATTGCATCCCAATTATCTTTTAAATATTGATGATACTCTTTTGCTTTTGCTGTATCTTCATCACTTAATTTTACAGGTGATTTAATATTAATTTTAATTGGTGAAATAAATTTTGAACTATTTTTATAATATGGTCTTGGGTCTTGCCCCAATAGTTCAACAAAACCTGCAACATCCCCCGAACCACATCCTGCATGACACTTAAAAACACCCTTTAAAGTATTAAAGCTAAATGAATCATGTTTATCATCATGAAAAGGACATTTACCAATATATTGACCTCCGCCTCTATCTTTATAATTATATACATTATCTATAAAAGGACTGCTATTCACTGAACTATTCATTTAACTAACTTCATTATATCTTTCCTGCGGATTAGAATATTGGATTTGATACTTGAGCCAATTCGAGTGAAGTTCAATTCACCATCTTTTAATAATAATCTGATTTTAGATTTAGAACAGCGTAATAATTCAGCACTTTCAGTTATCGTTAGATATTCAGGGAGTAATTTCGCCTCTAATAGCCGTTCTAAGCGTGTTAATTGCATTTGGATATTATCTTGCTCAGGATTCATTACGAGCCTTAAGGATTGATTTAATTTCATCAAGTATATTAGGTGGGTAGGTTCTCTCTAATCCTTTTCCATATTTAATAACTTTGATTTTCTTACACTTAATCCAGTATTCAAGCGTATAAGGTGGTAATGTTGGAAATTCATTTAATATGAATTCTGTGGTGATTT
>JACNKR010000015.1 GCA_014381925.1 Fidelibacterota bacterium
TTAATTTAGAAAGAACAACGATTGTATTACCCTCTGTTGAGGTAAATGAATTATTAGAACAAGATGAACGAATGGCTCAAATTACACATTTAAAAAGACAACGATTTGGTTTTGAACATGAATTAAATCAAAATTTTATGGATGAAGCAAATTCGTCATTTCAAGATGATGGTCAAGTGTATTTAATGCAATATTTTTCTTATGATGCGTTTGCATTAAGAGCAACATTCGATTCATTTTATTTACCCGAAGGTGTGAGTATGTTTGTATATAATGCTGATATGTCTCAATTAGAAGGTGCTTATACACATGAAAATAATAATGAGGCATCATTTTTTTCTACACCATTAATTGAAGGTGAAAGAATAATTATTGAATTAAATGTAAATCATGGTGTAAATATGGATGAGATACAATTAAATATTTCAACAATTATTCATGATTATCGAGGGATAATGAATGAAATGGAAGGATATGCAGAGCGTGCGTGTGGTGCAAATATTATGTGTGAGGAAGCAGATCCATATTTAGATCAAATTAATGCGGCAGCATGGTTAGATATGGGGTCTTATATTTGTTCGGGTGCAATGGTTAATAATATGAATCAAGATTTAACTCCATATTTTCTAACTGCAAATCATTGTACTGATGGAAACAATCCACAAGGATTTAGATTTTATTTTAATTATTATTTATCGGGATGTACTGCAGGGCAAATTATCCAGGGTGCAAATGCATATAGTTCAATTTTACGATCGACTTGTGATTGTATTACAGGCTCAGGTGAAAATATCAATATTCCTGGACCGGATTTTTCATTACTTGAAATAACTGCGTTTATAAATCCAAATTGGGATGTATTCTACACAGGGTTTAATGCAACAGAACCCAACCAAATGCCAATTTCAGTCGGAGTACATCATCCCGGAGGTGACCCAAAAAAAATAAATTATGATTCAGGATATGCGACTTCTTCATTTTGGTCTGCAACAGAACCACATACACATTGGTTTTTCCATTGGGATGAAGGTGGAACAGAAGGCGGTTCTTCAGGCTCTCCAATGTATGATAATGGTGGACGAATTGCAGGTGTATTAACAGGAGGTGCAGGAGGATGTGACGATGCAAATTCAACTGAATATTATGGAAAACTTGCAAAGGCATGGGAATGGGGTACTACTCCATCAAGAAGATTAAAAGACTGGTTAGACCCTGATGATACTGGTGAATTATTATTAGACGGAACTTATGTTATTTATTCAGAATATACTCTGGGTGATGTGAATAGTGATGGTTCAATAAATATTCAGGATATCATTTTTGTAATTAATTTTATTGTTGGAGCAATGGTTCCTGAATATCCTCAAGATGCTGCCGCGGATATGAACGAAGATGATTTAATTAATATTCAAGATATTATTTTAATCATTAATGAAATTGTAAATGGGTAGTTTTATTATTAAGTAATTTTGTTTTAAAATAGGGCGGATTTTCGCCCTATTTTTTTAATTTATAAAAAGGAGTTTAAAATATGAAAATAAATAGATTGATTAAAACATTGATAGGGTTTTGTTTTTTTTCATTAGTCTCTGCTGAAATGTGTGGAACAATGGAACGATATTATCAACTTGAGGGTGATCGTGCGATGCAATGTTATCAAGAAGGTGATGCTGATAATCCAAATATAAGAAATTTGCATATTCCCGATAATTCAACACCAATAAAAAATGTGAGATTATATATTCATACATTTTCGAATGCAGATGGCTCTTTTCCTTCTGTAAGCGAAGGACGAGTACAACAACAAATGGATTATATGAATGAAGTGTATGAGCAATATAGAATTCAATTTGTATGGGAATATGAAGTACATCCCGATGAGAATTACTCGGTTGTAAATAATCAAGAATATAATAGTAATCAAATTCAACTTCAGTATAATGTTGACCCAAGTATGTATCATAATATTTTTGTTGTTTCAACATCAGGAGTCGATTGGGCTGGTGTATCACATTTTCCATGGATGTATGGCTCAACAACAACAATTGGTGCAACATTTGTGGATGAAAATTATTTTGGTCATAGCAATGGTGGAATCAATCCAATTTCAGGTAAGACATTTGTTCATGAAATTGGCCATGCTCTTGGATTATGGCATACATTTCACGGTGTAGATGAAGTTACAAATTGTGGAAACTGTTATGAATTTGCAAGTGGAGAAGAAGGTGATTTACGAGGTGATTTTTGCTCAGACACGCGTCCGCATCCTACAAATGTGTGGTCTTGTTCTGACCCAGGTGGAGATGATTGTGAAGGGACTCCATGGGGTGAAACGCCGGTAAATAATTTTATGAGTTATTCAAATGATTGGTGTCAAGAACAATTTACATGGCAACAAGCGGGACGAATGCATGCATGGTTATCAACACATGAAATTGGTGGTTGGGTTGTTCCATTTAATCCATACGAAATGGGAGATCCAAACAACGATAGCTTTACCAATATTCAAGATATTCTTCTATTAATTTCCTATATCACTGGGCAATCTGAACCAGATCAATATGAAGAACTTGCTTCAGATTTAAATCAAGATGGAAATATTAATATTCAAGATATTATTATTATGATTAATATGATTTTAGGAAATTCTGTTAATCAGTAAATTTATAAAAATATTACTTTTAATTTTCATTCTATTCCTTTTTGAGGGGTGTAGTCGCTCTCAAGAATCTGCTTTTAATGATTTAAAAAGTGCATTCATTGGTTGGCATTTAAAATCTAATCCTGTTATTTCTGACTCATTTAATCAATTAGAAAATATTTATGGGTGGCATTCTTTTAATAAAGAAGATAATGATGAATATTATGCTGACAATCATCGATTTTTAATTGAATTATCACAAATTGATCGTGCAAAACTTTCTGATGTGTTAGAGTTTGAATATCTTGTATTATGGAGTTATTTATCGAATACTTTATATTTTAATAACCAATTGAATCCATTGAATTGGAATTTTAATTTATGGGCGAATAAATTAAATGATGGGTTAACGATTTTAAATTTAGAATGTGGAACACTGACCGCAAGAGAAGAAAATATATTAAAAAGTAGATTAAATGAATTAGGAATTTTTTCTGAAAATATTATAAACCATATTTCTAATCCTGTTTCTAAATTTTCAATTGAAGGAAGTGAGAAAATAAGTTTAATTCAATCTCGAATAAATTCATTCCTAATTGAATGTCATGCAGATTCTAATATTCTTGAAAGATGGGAAAATGTGCTTATTGAATCTGATGATATTTTGACTGACTTGGTAGATAATATTCAAAAAATTGATCAAAATGAATTTCCAATTATTGAATATGGGATTTGGGGAAATGGATATGAAACTTATTTCGGGCAATTTATTGATGATTTAACAGATCATAAAAAATTAAATAATGAGATTGATGAAATTTTAAATGAAATGTTATATCTCTCTTTACCAATTTATTTAATTAATTATGATGAACCCGTTTGGGTTTCACAACAGGATACATTGCAGGTAATTAAAACAATTTTTGATTCGTTTAACCAGAAAAATCTAAAAACGTCTATGATTGTTGAAAAGTCAAATCAAGTTTTAAATGATATTTATAGAAATTTAAAAAGGGAGAATATTGTTTCTTTTAAATTGCCTAAAATTGACTATAAAATTTCAACTTTTAAAAATGAATTTAAATCAACATATCAATCTAATTTTTCAGGGAGATATTTAGCTGATTTCTTTCTTCCTGAAATGAATGACACTAATTTTGTTATTAATGATAAAATACTAATGTTTTATTTGGTGAATGAAGTTTTTCCTGGAAAATTAACATTATTAACTCAAAGTTTAAAGTCTGGGAAATTATTAAATTTATTACAGGACGAAATTTTCTTAGGTGGGTGGGAATTATATATTCAATCTTTATTATTAGAGTCAAATTATATAAAAAGAGAGCCTGAACTTGCATTACTATTATTAGAAAACAGATTAGTTGCAATATTAAAATTAAAACAACAAATTGAATATTTTAAATCACATAATAATGAAAATATACAACATTATTCAAAAATTTTATTTTCTGAATTGGCAATAAATAAATTGCAAAATAATTGGTACAATACAATTCCATTATTAGATTATCTCATTTTTAATGAAATAATAGATTTAAAAAATCGCTTTTTAAAAGATGATAAAAATAATTTATTACAGTTTAATGATTTTATTACGCAGGGTGGTGCTCATTCAATTTATGTTAGACAAAATTTGTTAAAGCATTAAATCAATTATTTTTAAATTATACGCATATTATATTTTTATGAAAAGACATGTTGATGGCAAATAATCCATTAATCAATAAATTCGATACACCATTTAATTCTGTACCATTTAACAAAATTAAATTAGAACATTTTATTCCAGCAATTGAAAATGGGATGAAATTGGGCCGAAATAATTTAAAAAATATTAGGGAATGTATTGAATCTCCAACATTTAAAAATACCATCATTCCATTAGAATGTTGTTCTGAAGAATTAGATGTAGCATTGCGAGTTTATTTTAGTTTATATGGTTCTGAAGCGACAGAAGAATTTCAAAAATTAGCTGAAACAATTAGTCCAATGGCGTCTGAATTTGATAATGATATATATTTAGATAATGATATATTCGAGAAAGTGAAAACTGTATTTGAAAATATTGCTCAGTTGAATAAAGAAGATGCACGATTAACTGAAAAATACTATAAATCTTTTGTAAGAAATGGTGCATTGTTAAATGCAGAACAAAAAGAAAAAATGAGAGAAATTGATAAAAAATTATCAGTATTATCGCCTCGATTTTCAAAAAATGTATTAAATGCAACGAATGATTTTGAACTTTGGATTACTGATGGAAAAGAATTAGACGGATTACCAGAATCATCTCTTATTTCTGCAAAAGAAACTGCAGAATCAAAAGGAAAAGAAAAAGGTTGGGTATTTACTTTACAAATGCCAAGTTATTTTCCATTTATGAAATATGCAAAAAATAGATCCCTTCGTGAAAAAATGTTTATGGCCTCTACTTCAAAATGTACTTCTGGCGAGTTTAATAATTATGAAAACATTAAGAAAATCACACGATTAAAGTTTGAAAAAGCTCAATTATTAGGTTATAATACTTATGCAGATTATATTTTAGAAGATAGAATGGCTGAAAATGTTTCTACGGTAACAAAATTTATGGAAGATTTATTTGAGCCTTCAATGATTTCTGCAAAAGAAGATGTAAAAATGTTAACAGAATTTGCAAATAAATTAGATGGAATTAATGTCCTTAAACCATGGGATACAGCATATTATTCTGAAAAATTAAAGGAAGAACAATTTGGATTTGACGATGAATCATTAAGACCTTATTTTTCAGCTAATTCTGTATTAGATGGTGTCTTTAAAATAGCGGGTAAATTATATAATCTCCAATTTGAAAAAAATGATAATATCCAAGTATTTCATCCAGATGTTCAAGTATTTGAAGTTAAAGAAAATGAATCACATATCGGTTTATTATACATTGATTTATTTCCAAGAGAAACAAAGAAATCCGGTGCGTGGATGAATGAATTAAGATCTCAAGGATTGTCCTTCGGAGAGGTAGAAAGACCGCATGTCACATTGACTTGTAATTTATCAAAACCAACAGCAAATGCACCAGCACTTCTCACAATGAGAGAGGTAGAAACTGTATTTCATGAGTTTGGACATTGTCTGCACGGATTACTATCAGATTGTACTTATCAATCCATAGGAGGCACTTCTGTGAAATGGGATTTTGTTGAATTGCCATCTCAAATTATGGAAAATTGGGTAACTGAAAAAGAAGCCTTAGATATATTTGCATCTCACTATAAAACGGGTGAGAAAATTTCGAATGATATGATCGCTAAAGTAAAATCATCGAGTAAATTTTTAGCTGGAATGTTTTCAATTAGACAGCTTCAACTTGGTTATTTAGATATGGGATATCATTCTACAGATCCAAATAATATACCTGAACCATTTGTATTTGAAAAGGAAGTATTAAAGAAAACTCAATTATTAGAGCCAGTAGAAGGATCATCAATTAGTTGTAGTTTTTCACATATTTTTGCAGGTGGATATTCGGCGGGATATTACTCTTATAAATGGGCAGAAGTGTTAGAAGCCGATGCATTTGAGAAGTTTAAAGAAGATGGTATTTTCAATCAAGAAACCGCAAAATCATTTAGAGAAAATATTTTATCTAAAGGGAATTTAGAAAGTCCTAAAGTAATATATAAAAAGTTTAGGGGCAGTGAACCATCGACTCACGCTCTTTTAGAAAGAACGGGATTGCTTCAATTTGCAGGTGATACTGAAGGGTAACTTGAAAATATCCATATAAAAGCAAACGCTAATAGTAAGAAAAACCACATTAGATTCTTTGTATTAAATCGTTTATTTTTTTTAGACATTAAATTTATCTATAAATAAAATGAAATTCTAAATCCTAAACCAAGTCCATTTGCACTATTGAGTAATCCATCGTAAGATGATATATTTAGTAAAATATCTATTTTATCTGATTGAAATCCTGTTCCAATAGATTGTACAATTTGTTCATTATTCGTTTTTAAACCATAACTTAAATGAAACCAATTTGTCGGAAAAAAACCAGCTCGTAAATGAATATTTGGTTTAGATTGCTGGGATAAAAATTGAGATGAATATTTCTCAAAACCCCCTGTAAATACAAATTGAGGAATTGGTTGATATGTTGCTTTTAGAATAGTTTTTCTTGGAATATCAATTGTAATATCACTATTGATAATAACCGTGTCCATTCCTTCACTTAATAAACTTATAGAATCTGCAAATTCAATCATATTATTTACATTGATTCCATTTGAGTAAATTTCTTTTTTCGCATTTTTAAAAGTTAAGGACGCACCAATATTTTGGATTATTAATTCAAAATCTACACTTTGGCGAAAAAGTTTTTTTAAATTTACACCAAACCCAATATCGAACCCATTAGATAATTCACCTAATTGTGTTTCATCAATAGTATTTTCTTCTATTGAATTCCAAAATAATTCAGAACCTTCAACAGATAAATTTATATTAGTACTTACATTATCTAAATTATTGGTAAGATTAAAAGTATCAGCAATTGTCTTTGCGTAAATTAATCCCTTATAATAATTATAATTAATACCACCTCTTAATGTAGCAAATTTTGTTTTATATGTATGGCCTATCCCAATTGAATTTTTTAAGAAACTTACCATTTCTACATCCAATTTTTGATTATAATTTGACCCTAAATTTAAATTTGCAAACGGGATACTTAAAATTTCGCCTGAAAAATCACCATTTACTAATGTAACTAAATTGGACGAAAAACGAAATTTACTATATTCTACCCGCAATGGATTTATATTTATTTGTGATAATAATTGAATATTGCTCAGACTTGAATATACTTCATTTTGAGCGTTAATACTTAATTGTTCTCCTGTTGAAAAATGGTCAATTATCATTTGAGGTGAAATTGATTTATTTGTGAATTGAAGATTTATTGAAGGTAAATCAAATCTAAAATTATAAAACGGGGAATTGATTCCTAAGTTTGCAGGGTTATTGTCTGAATAAATTGAAGATCTGAAAAATCGATGGAATATTATATTACTTTTTTTCCAATAACTTTTCTTTGATCTATCTAATTTATTTTTATCCGATGTTTTCTTTTTTGGTTTCTCTTTATAAATAATTTGAATATTATTAATAGTTGAATTATTTGAACTTCCAAAAACAGGGGATAGTGTAGAAAAAGAAAAACATAAAATTATTAAGATTAATTTTGTCATTTTAGTTTCCTTCTAAATTTGTTAATGTTGAATCAACGAGAATAGATGCATTAGCAATAATATCCAATTTAAGTGAATCGGTAGAATAAATGATAAATGGAATTGGTGCACCATCCTCATCATAATTTCCCATAATTGTAATGATTGGCTTTATATAGGTTGTATTTTCAATCATGTTCATAAATAATTCATTATCTATTTCAGATATATTTTCAATTGTCTCACCACCTTTCATTGCAAGACTCGTCAAAAGTGTGTCTATTGGAATTGTATCTAAAGTATCAGAATACACATATGCAGAAATATCAAAATTGAGTCCAAAATTACTGGATATAATAGATGTGATTTCAGCATGTTGAACATTTTTTGCCATATCATCTAGTGGGTCTATTTTCTGCATATCTATATCTAATAAAATGGTATCTTCAATTATAAATGCTAAAGGAACTTTTACTGTAATATTTCCTGATAACTCGCTACTTTGTGTAATTAATCCAGATTCATTTCCACCACCAACTTCAGCATGGACAGTCGCTGAAATTTTATTAGGGAAAATATTTAATAGATTTTCAGTATTGGATAAATTAAAAATATTTTTATCTAAAAATGGATCTACAATTAAAATGGTATCATAGGATGCTGAATCTAAATAGGTTGGCTCAATTGTGTCATCTGTTTCAATTGTCGTTCGGTATGATTTTAAATTTAGCCCTATTTCCATTGGAACTTCAATGGAAGATTCAATCACTAATTCAAAATCAGATCTATAAAAATTAAACCCAGATAATTGCTCCGAAAACTCATCAATTGCACTCGGCAATTCAATA
This sequence comes from Fidelibacterota bacterium, assembly GCA_014381925.1. Classification (GTDB taxonomy): domain Bacteria; phylum Fidelibacterota; class Marinisomatia; order SCGC-AAA003-L08. The sequence continues at coordinate 8,724 of JACNKR010000015.1, forward strand.
GGGAATTCAATAACTTGATCCATTGAAACGGGGCTAATTATTCCACTTACGGATTCAAATTTTAAATTTGTAATATCTACATTAACAGTAAGCCCACCATTAATTGCAATTTCCTGTAAGGATGTATCCATTGTAACGGTAGAGGTGTAATTTATCATTTGTGGTTCAATCCCATCAATTGATCCTTCCGGTAGCTGAATTAAATAGCCATTTAAATCAATTATATGATTTATTGTTGGACCACTAAGTTCAATTATACTTTCTAATGAATACCCATTTGGATCTAAAAATTCATCTATTGTGAATTTAATCTCTGCGTTTAATCCAAGGCCATTAATAATAGATAAACTCATTTGCCCTGAATCTATCACGGCACTATCTAAGCGTGTTTCTGATGCTAATTCAATTTGGCTTGAATTTTCGATTACTTCATTAAAATAACCTTCAATACTTGTAAATGTTAGTCCTGTGTTTTCATCGGGTCCATGAATTTTTAATTCTACATTAACTTGGTCTGTATGGTCAATATTGACAGAATCTGGAATTGTGGTAACGGTATAAAAATATTCTAAAGAATCACCAGCCAATGAAAGTGTATAGCCTGATAACGATTCAGCATTTGGATTTGTAATTGAAGGTGTATTTCCTAATGCTCCATCAATTTGAAAGCTGGTAGAATATTGCCCATTTTCGTTTGTTAATCCTGGAATTGAAATTTCCAATATTGAAGCAAGTGAAATTCCATTTTCAACAATTAGGTCAAGTAATCCAAATTCAATTTCAGCATTTACTAACTGTACCTGGCTTGATGATTGGGCTAAAGCAAATTTTCCAGATTTCGCCATTGTTTGTTCAGGAATATTTGCTGTGGCACTTAGTACTTCCATTTCGTTAACTGTAATTGAAATAAAAAAACCAGAATCTAAATCTGAAGATTGAATAAGGTAATCTTCGTCTTCTGTTCCCGAAGTATTTCCTGTTACTATAATTTTTATAGTTCCCGGCAAGGTTACGCCATTTAAGATCAAGGATTCAGTAGCGGATTCATTTGTGCTAATTTTGTTATTAAATATAACTTGTCCAAGTGATTGAATACCTAATGTATCCATTAACTCAATTGTAATTGGTTCGCCTAGTGTGATAAACATATTATTTGTAATTGTAATATCTATTGTTGAAGAATAAATTTCAACTTCACTAAAAGATGTAAATGAAAATAATTGCTCTGTAGGTGTAATTGATGAAGTTGGAATATTTATAGTATTATTACCACCGTTTTCATTTGCAAGCGCTAAATTTTCAGCTAATTCAATAGTCCCAGAATCCATAATATCTCTAAATGTAATTATAGGTGTATCTTGAGAAGGCATTTGCCCTAAACTTATTGTCCCAATTTCGGTTAGCAAGTTTGTTGTCACGGGATCTATTTCAACATCATCTATTGACTGTTCAAATTCTTGGTGAATATCATCAAATTCAAGTTGGTCACCAACCGTAATTGTTCCGATTGAATCGCTTATTTCAATCATATAAATTTGACCTCTACTTTTATCACAAAGAGTTGTGTCTGTACAATCATAAGCAATAAATGCATTCCCTGAAATTTTTTCAGATAGTCTTAAATTTTCTTCAAGAATATGAAAACTCATTTCTGTTTCCCAGGCAGGAAGTTGAATATTATCAATAGCATCGATAAATTCAGTACATCCCTGGAAAAGAAAAATAGTTATTATAAACCAGATTTTTTTCATCATTTTACTACCCTAATTATTTTATTTTTATAATCCTGTTTCAGCAACGGTTTTCTTTACAGCTTCAAGTGTATTCATTAATTGTGTTTTTTCATCAACCAATAATGGGAATTCTAATATTTTTTCGATTCCATTTGCACCAATCACAGTTGGAACTCCGATGAAATACCCATCAATCCCAAATTCACCCTCACATAACGCAGCACTTGGAATAATTCTTTTCTTGTCTTTTAAATAGGATTCAGCCATTTCAATTGCAGATGCAGCGGGGGCATAAAATGCAGACCCGTTTCCAAATAATTTCACAATTTCTCCACCTGCAAATCGAGTCCTTTCAATAATTGCATCTAATCGCTCTTTTGAAATTAAATCTTCAGCAGGAATTCCACCAATTGTAGCTAATCGTGTAATTGGAACCATCGTATCTCCATGACCACCTAAAACCATACATTGAATATCTTGGACTGAATATCCAGTTTCCATAGCAAGGAATGCTTTAAATCGAGCACTATCTAATGCACCTGCCATTCCAATAACTTTATTTTTACTAAAACCTGAAACTTTGTGAAATGCATATACAATTGCATCTAATGGATTTGAAACAACAATTACGAATGCATTTGGAGCATATTTTTTTACATTTTCTGCAACATCTGAAATTATCTTTAAATTGATACCAAGTAAATCATCTCTTGACATTCCCGGTTTTCTTGGAATACCAGCAGTTATTATTACTACATCTGAATCTTTAATATCTTCATAGTTTGATGTTCCTGTTAGTTTTGAATCATATCCATCATGTGGTCTTAATTGCATGATATCTAATGTTTTTCCTTTTACCATTCCTTCTGCTCTTGGAATATCAAATAGGATAACATCCCCTAATTCTTTTTGTGCTGCAATTAAAGCTAAATTTCCACCAATTTGCCCACCACCAATGAGTGTAATTTTATTTCGTGCCATTTTATTGTCCTTAATTTTAAAGATATATGAATAAATACTACTATATAAATTACAAAGAGCAACTCATTTAAGTCATTAACTGTTGTTTTTATTTTTTTCACTCTTTTTTAAAAAAATGTTACAGAAAATAATTAAAAATTTTTGAAATATTCAAAATAATTATGGCTTTATGTGATATTAATCAAAACTAAATAATCTGTTTGTAAATATTTATTGTATGGTAGTTGATATCTCAATAAATTAGAAATGTTAAAAAATGTAAAAGTATCTACAATTTGATAATTAATTACGACAGATTTTAGATTCTATTTAACAAACTACAAATTTCAGAACATAATTTTTATTTCTGCAATGCGGAGGAAAATTTTAATTTTTTATTTAATAATAATCTTTTTAGGAGGAAGATAGTTTATGTTTACAATTAATAAGGGGTTCAAATGGGTGTCAATTATAGCACTCACACTTTCTTGTATTTTTGCTAATGTTGAGTTGGTTATATCATATGATTTTGGTCAAGATGTAACAGGTTTTCAATTTGATGTTAATGGAGTAGAAATAGTAGAAAACAGTGCAACGGGTGGTGGTGCTGGAACATATTTAGATTTAGTACAAACGAATGCAACAACGGTAATTGGTATATCATTTAGTAACACACCAATCCCAGCAGGAGCAGGAGTACTAACAACATTAACAGTAATTGGGGATATTGCAAACGCAACAATTTCCAATGTAACCTTAACTGATATGAATGCTCAAGAAGTAGCATCTACAATAAATGGATTGACAATTAGCGCATCTTGTGTAGATGCAGGTTTAGATGATTGTGGTGTATGTTTTGGTGATGGTTCATCATGTGCAGATTGTGCTGGAGTTCCTAATGGTTCAGCTTTAATAGATGATTGTGGTGTGTGCGGTGGTGATGGTTTATCTTGTGCATCTCCTCCTTCTAATTTATTTTTCTCAGAACATGCTGAAGGGTCAAGTAGTAATAAATATTTTGAAGTATATAACGCATCTGATGCATCTGTTGATTTAGCTGATTATTCATTTGTGAATTGCAGTAATGCATGTACTGATTGGGTATATACAAATTCATTTGCTGATGGTGCAACTATTGCATCTGGAAGTGTTTATGTCGTATGCCATAGTAGTGCTGACGCGAATGGAATTATCCCTTTTTGTAATGAAACACGAACATTGTATCATAATGGAAATGATGCACAGGGATTAATTCATAATGCTTCAGGTACATTGTTGGATGTAGTAGGAGATATTGCTACATCAGGTACTTATTGGGATGTTGCAGGAGTGACTCAGGGTACCAAAGATCATACATTGGTGAGAAAGGCAACAGTATTATCTGGTAATACGGATTGGGTTGCTTCGGCTGGTACAAATACTGATGATTCTGAATGGGCAGTATTTGATCAAAATACATGGAATTATATAGGAAATCATCCTCATGATTTTTCTGCGGATGTACCTGGTTGTACCAATGCAAGTGCGTGTAATTTTAATGTAGATGCAACTATTGATGATAGTTCTTGTTTATTTAATGATTGTGCAGGTAATTGTGGTGGAACATCTACCGAAGATGCTTGTGGTGTTTGCGATGGTGATGGGACTTCATGTTCTGTTGCAAATTTATTTTTCTCTGAAGCCGCAGAAGGATCAAGTAATAATAAATATTTAGAAATTTATAATGCATCTGGAGAGGCTGTTTCTTTATCTGGATATGCATTCCCAAGTGTTTCCAATGCACCAACGGTAGCAGGTGAATATGAATATTGGAATAATTTTTCAGAAGGTGCTGTTATCGCTCCTGGTGATGTTTATGTTGTTTGTCATGGAAGTGCTGATGCATTAATATCTGCTGAGTGTGATCAAACACATAATTATTTAAGTAATGGTGATGATGGTTATTGTTTAGTTTTTGGTAATGAAGGTGGTTTTGAAGTATTAGATTGTGTTGGTGATTGGAATGGTGATCCAGGTAGTGGTTGGGCAGTTGCTGGAGTTTCAAATGCAACTCAAGATCATACTATTGTTAGAAAATCTACTGTTTTAAATGGAACTACTGATTGGGTAGCTTCAGCAGGAACAAATTCAGATGATTCTGAATGGGTTGTTTTTGATCAAAATACATGGGATTATTTAGGTAGTCATCCACATGAATTTGCACCCCCAACAGTAGATTTAGTTATATCTTATGATTTCGGTCAAGATATCACTGGTTTCCAGTTTGATGTAGCAGGTGTAGAAGTGGTT
>JACNKR010000035.1 GCA_014381925.1 Fidelibacterota bacterium
GCTTTAAAAGATGTTTTCATCGGTGAAAAAGTTGAAGGTGAATCCGGCTATGTAAGCCTTGTTCGAAAATCAAGACGAATACATGAGTTCCCATTAGCTGATGATTTAATTGCATTAATACCAAACTCATCTGATAAAAGTTTACCTCTGTTTCCACGACTGTATGCTGAGACCGATCGTAAACTAAATGATAATCTTGCTATTCCTCGAAAGTTTTTACAGAAAATACTTAGAGAAAATGGTAAAAAGAAAGCAACGCTTCATAGTTTTAGAACTACTTATAATAACATTTTAAGAGATCTCGGATTAGCTATTGAAGATAGACAAATATTACTTGCGCATAGTTCGAGTGAAACAACAAAGATTTATACTCATCCGAACTTTGAATTAGCGAGTAAATTTGTGAATAAAATCCCTAAAAATAGTGTGAATTAGTGTGCCCATAGTGTGCCCTTTTATTACACCCACCCCTTCAGAACGCTACACAAGACTACATTGAAACTGTTGCCAGTTTAGGTAGAAAAGGAACCACCAGAAACCAAAAAGCCCCTCTAGCATAGCTAGAAGGGCTTTTATTGGAGTAGCGGGAGCAAGATTTGAACTTGCGACCTTTGGGTTATGAGCCCAACGAGCTACCAGACTGCTCCATCCCGCGTCAGATTAATTTTAATACTCATTTCCAGAGCGGATAAATTTAAAATCATTTTATTACTTTAACAAATACTTAATTTAGATTTTTTAACACTTATAATATACATGGTATATAGCAAGATGATTTAAGATTATTTTATATCAATAAGGCTATATGAAATAGTTTATTTAAAAGCCCGAAAATAATTAGAATTATTTACTCTAATTAAATTATTCAAAATGTTTAATATAATAAATTTAATAATGGCAAAATTATTGAAACCACGGCAAATTTATTATTCCATTCAAACCGAGTAATCTAAAATAGGATTAGAAAAAAATCTCAATTAAGAAATAAATTTCAAATAAATTATTTGATTTCTTTAAGTGTTTGTTTTGTTATTGGAAATTCATTCATTTTTTATGATGAAACGACTATTTTTTAATTTCCATAGATATATTTATTATGAGTAATGCAAAGTAAATTATGTGTTAAAATTCGGTTTATTTTTCTTGTTCTGATTAATATATTAGGGGCAAATTTTCCTCTAAGCTTTGCACCTTAGAAATCAAATTCAACACTCTTTTTTCAACTCTGCACACAAACAGTTGTGCGGAAATTTCGCATTTTCCATTTATTTTTTAGGTAGAATTTAATTTGACTATTTTATTAAAAAATGGTAAAAAATCTGATAACACAAATTTAGATTTACTAATTTCAAATGGAATTATTAAAAAACTAAATCCGAACTCCGTATCCGCAGATAAAATAATTAATTTAAATGGTAAATTTATTCTACCAGGAATAATTGATCCTCATGTTCATATGCGAGATATGAATCAATCATATAAAGAAGACTGGACTTCAGGTACAAATTCTGCTCTTAGAGGTGGAATCACTACTGTAATGGATATGCCTAATACGATTCCACCCACTATTAATAACGAAAATTTAGCTATAAAAAGAGAATTTGCAAAAAAATCAAAAGTGAATTATGGATTTAATCTAGGGTATATTGGCACAAATAGTGCAGATATTAGAGAAGTTAAAAAATTTAATGCAATAAAGGTTTTCCTTTGTGAGTCAAGTGGTGGAGTGCCTGTTGAAGATCCAAAACAATTAACAAATGTATTTAAAATAGCTGAAGATTTACAGGTTCCACTTATTTTTCATAGTGAATCTGGAAGCTGTATTCAAGAATGTACCGCTCAATTTGAACCAATTATTAATAATCATCATTTAATTAGAAACCGTAAATGTGCAATTAAAACGACAAAAGTGGTTATTGAAATGTCATATAAATATAATTGTAAAGTGTATTTTGCACATGTAGCTACTGCAGAAGAAATGGATTTAATTTGTGAAGCAAAAAAATTAAATAAAAATATATTTTGTGAAATTACACCTCATCATTTATTGATTACACGAAAAAAATTAGAGCAAGTTGGAAATTGGGGTAGAGTTAATCCACCTCTTCGGGATTTTGAGGATAATCAGCGTATTTTAAAGGCAATTTTAGAAGGAACTGTGGATACAATTGGAACTGACCATGCACCACATAATTTAGATGAGAAAAATAGAAGTTATTCAAATGCACCGTCAGGATTTCCTGGTTTTGAAACTTGTTTACCACTTTTATTAAATGAAGTTAATTTAGGGAATTTATCACTTGAATTAGTTGAAAAAATTACAAGTTATAATTCATCCAATATTTTCAATATAAAAAATAGAGGAAAAATAAAAGAGGGTTATTTTGCAGATATTACAGTGATTGACTTAGAAAAAGAATTTATTGTTAATCCTGGCCTTTTTCAAACGAAAGCAAAATATTCACCTTTTATTAATATGAAATTAAAAGGCGATGTTTTTATGACAATTGTAAATGGTGAAATTGCCTATAAAGACGAGAAATATAATAATACAAAAGGAATTGAAATTGATTACAGATGAAAAAAAAGATATTATTCGCCAATTATATAAAATCGGTGCTATTAAATTTGGAAAATTTAAATTAAAATCTGGATTAATTTCGCCTTTCTATTTTGATCTAAGGCTAATTGTGTCTTATCCTGATTTAATGGATAAATTTGCTACTGAATTATGTAAGCAAATAAATAATTTAAAATTTGATCTTGTAACTGGAATTCCATATACTGCATTACCTATTGCAACACTTGTATCTTCAAAATTAAATATTCCATTGGTTTATATTCGAAAAGAAAAAAAAACGTATGGTACAGCTCAAAAAATTGAAGGACAATATAATATAGGTGATACCGTTTTAGTTATTGACGATTTAATAACAACGGGTAGTAGTAAAGTTGAAACGATTGCAGGTTTTGAATCGGCAGGATTGAAAGTAAGCGATATAAGTGTTGCAATCGATAGAAGTATTGATGGTTCTGATTTTCTTGCAAAAAACAATGTTAAATTACATAGTTTAATAACCTTAAATGATATTATAAAATTATTGTTAGAGGATGGATCTATATCTGATTCTCAAGTGACTCAAATTATTGAGTTTCAATCAACTCAAGTTAATAATAAAGAACCTAAAAAATTAATTAAAAATAATATTACTAAGAGATTGGAAAATTTAATTGAGAGCAAAAAAACTAATTTAACTGTTTCGTTAGATGTAACCACTCAATCTGAATTTTTTAATATTCTTGAACCAATTTCGGATGATATATTGATGGTTAAAACACATATTGATATTTTATCAGATTTTGATAATGGCTTTATAAATAAATTAAAACAGCTCTCAATTGAAAAAGACTTTGTTGTTTTTGAAGATAGAAAATTTGCAGATATTGGAAATACTGTTTATCATCAATATAATAATGGTATCTTTAATATTTCCGATTGGGCTGATGCAGTTACTATACATTTAGTTGCTGGTAATGGGACAATAAAAGGTATTTTTAAAGATAATCCTGAAAATAAATCTAGTTTTTTATTAGCAAAAATGTCATCTAAAGGTAATTTAATGGATGCAAATTATACTAAAACTGTTTTTGAAATGGGTGCAAATTACCCTGAATATGTATCTGGGTTTATTGGTCATGATAATACAGTAGAAGGATTAAAATCTTTAAAAAAGGAAATTCCAAGTGGGTTTTTACTTTTAACTCCAGGAGTGAGTTTATCATCTTCAGGTGATGATTTAGGCCAACAATATATTACAGCAAAAACAGCGATTCTTGGTGGTTCAGATATAATTATTGTAGGAAGGGGAATTTGTAAACACTCAAATCCAAAACAATCAGCAATTGAATATAGAGACCAAGCTTGGGAAGCATGGGAAGAAAGACAAGAAAAGGATTAATATGGAAAACTTAATAAGTATGCGAAATTTAGGAGTGGATAAAATTAATTCACTCATTGAATTGGCAGAAAATATTGAATCAGGTAAAGTAAAATCTGATATGACAGGTAAAGTAATGGGGGCATTATTCTTTGAACCGTCAACTCGTACACAACTTTCATTTGAAACTGCAATGAAACGATTAGGTGGTGAAGTGATTACAATGTCAGGAACAAAAGGAAGTTCTTTAGAGAAAGGTGAAACATTATCTGATACGGTGAAAATAATTAATCAATATTCAGATATAATTGTTATGAGACATCCTCTAGAAGGAGCTGCTAAATATGTTTCTGAATGTGTTGATATTCCTGTTGTAAACGCTGGAGATGGTGCAAATCAACATCCAACTCAGTCAATGCTAGATTTATATTCCATTCATAAAACCCAGAAATCACTTGATAATTTGAAAGTTTGTTTATTGGGTGATTTGAGATATGGACGAACTGTCCATTCATTATCTTTTGCATTAGGAGCTTTTAATCCTGAGTTTTATTTTGTTTCACCCGAAATCTTGAATATGCCTTCATATATTTTAGATGAACTTGATGATTTAGGAATTAAATATACACAAACAGATTCTTTAGATAATATTGTTGATGATTTAGATATACTTTATGTGACTCGAATACAAAAAGAGAGATTCACTGATCCTGAAGATTATGAAAAGGTAAAAAGTTCTTATGTAATTACACCTGAAATATTATCAAATGTTAAAGATAATTTTAAAATTTTACATCCCTTACCTCGAGTTGACGAAATCTCCGTTGAAGTAGATAAATTAAAATGTGCATATTATTTTCAACAAGCAAAAAATGGCGTTTATATGCGACAGGCAATAATAACTAAATTAATGGAGAAATGCGCATGAAACAATTAAAAGTAGATGCAATTAAAAACGGGACTGTGATTGATCATATTCCAGCTGGAAAAGCATTAAAAGTATATGAAATTTTATCTTCGCATTTTAAAAAAGTAACCACAATTGGAATGAACCTTTCCAGTAAAGCATTAGGACAAAAAGATTTAATAAAAATTGAAGGTAAGGAAATAACTACTCGAGCAGTTAATAGAATTTCAATTGTTGCACCATCTGCAACTTTAACTATTATTCGTGATTTTGAAGTTTTTAAAAAGACAGAAGTGCATATTCCAACATCGATTAGAAATGCTGTAAGTTGCCCTAATATTAAATGCATTACTAATTTTGAAGAAATAGAGACTAAATTTACACGAGTAAAATCAAAAGATGTATCCTTGCGTTGTGATTATTGTGAACGATTATTTACATTAAATGAATTTGAGGTTTAAATAATAATTTGAAAGTATTAGTTTTAGGATCTGGAGGAAGAGAACATGCATTAATTTGGAAAATTTCTCAAAGTTCAAAAGTGAATAAAATTTATTGTGTACCTGGGAATGGTGGAATAAAAGAACTCGCTGAAATTCCTATTTTAAACCCAAATGATAATATAGAAGTTTTATCATTTGTTAAAGAAAATAATATAGATTTAACTATTGTTGGTCCTGAAGCGTATCTTGTTAATGGAATTGTTGATATATTAGAAGATGCAGGTTATAAAGTTTTTGGGCCTCGAAAAAATGCTTCTATTTTTGAAGAAAGTAAAATTTTTACAAAAGAATTTTTAATTAAATACAATATTCCTACTGGAGATTATGCAAAATTTAATTCTAGTCAAAGTGCTCTTCAGTATTTAGAATCATATTCTAATTTTCCAGTTGTTATTAAAGCTGATGGTTTAGCTGGTGGTAAGGGCGTGATTATTTGTAAAACAAAATTAGATGCTCAAAATGCAGTCAAAGATATAATGGTGTCTCATAAATTTGGTAAGGCTGGTCAAAATATTATTATCGAAGAGTTTTTAATTGGCAATGAAATTTCAATTCTTACTTTTGTCGATGGTAAAACAATGATACCAATGGTTTTGGCAAAAGATTATAAAAAAATAGGAAATGGTGAAACAGGGTTAAATACGGGTGGGATGGGTTGTATATCGCCTAATCCGAATGTAACTGTTGATATGGAAACAGTTTGTCAAAATGAAATTTTAGATCCAATTATGAATGGATTAATAAGTGAAAAAATGGATTTTAGAGGAGTATTATTCATCGGAATTATTTATACTAAAAAAGGTCCAAAAGTATTAGAATTCAATGTAAGATTTGGCGACCCTGAAACTCAAGTAATTCTACCACGATTAAAAAATGATATAACAGATGTATTCCTTGCAGTTATAAATAGGGATTTAAAAAATATAAAATTAAATTGGTATGAAAATTCAGTTTGTACAATTGTATTAGCTTCAGATGGATATCCAGAAAATTATAAAAAAGGTAATGAAATTAATGGGTTAAACAACTGTAAATCGATTGTTTTTCATGCAGGAACTAAATCTGAAAATGATAAAATTTTTACAAATGGTGGTAGAGTATTAAATATTACAGCTGAAGGTGATAACCATAAAGAAGCAATTAAAAATGCATATTCAGTTATTGAAAATATTCATTTTGAAGGAATGTATTTTAGAAATGATATTGGTAAATAAATTAATCCCCATATTCTAAATCAATGTAATATCCAGAAGAATAATATACATCTCCTTTTAAATATTTATAATCTCCCGTCAATTCCCCGTCTGAATCATAAAATTTCCATTGTCCTTCACGAATGCCATTAGAGTATAAACCTGTAATAGCTTTTTTACCGTTTGAGTAAAATTCTTGATAAGTACTATCAATAATATCTTTTTTATAAAATAATCGACAGTCAATTTCCCCATTGTCATGAAAATACTTCCATTCACCCGATTTTTTACTATGTAAATATTTTGAAACGGTTTTCAATGTATCTGATTTATAATAAGTCATTTCAACTTTTAAAGAGTCACCATATTGAATTGATAGTGTATCACCATTTTCTTTTAGTGATATTTTTTTATGAATTATTTGCACAGAATCTTTTCCTGAAATAAAATGAATTATTTTAGGGTTACCTTTTGAATATGATTCTATTATTAATTCTGTAATTGAATCTCCACATCCAATTAATACTACTACTAATAATAAATAAACTGTAATCTTCATTTAATACCTGAAATTTTAATACAAAACTTAAATTATTTTTTACTATACTAAAATAATATTTTTATTTTTTATTCTTCTAAAATAATATTTAAGATTAAAAATATATTGAAATATTTTAGACTGACAGAAATATCATTGTAAATTAAGAAATTAATTAAGTTACAAATTTAAAATTTATATGTTAACTTTTCACAAATAGCATACTCAACTATGGATAAAAAATTAAATTTTAAGGAGTTTAAATGAATTTTATTAAAAATATTATTATTACACTACCAATTATTTTGTTTTCACAATCAATTCAATTTTATGGAGCAGATAATTTTATTAAAATTGGTGATAACTTAGGTGGGTTTGAAGGGTTTTTAGAATCAGGTGATCGGTTTGGTAGAGATCATGATGTTATTGGAGATGTAAATGGTGATGGAGTTTTTGATCTCGTAATTGGAGCGAGGTCTGATGATGATGGTGAAATTGATGCAGGAGCAGTTTATATTCTATTTATGAATTCCGATGGAACTGTTCAGTCTCATCAAAAAATTTCTATGTTGATGGGTGGCTTTGAAGAAACTTTATTACCGAGTAGTTATTTTGGTTATGGTGTTGCAGGAATCGGTGATTATGACAATGATAATATACCAGACATAGCCGTTTCAGCTCCCACACCTGAGAATAGAGCTCTCTATATTATTCATTTAAATTCAAATGGAACTGTTAAATCAGTTGTTAAAAATGAAAATATAATTGCACAGGGATTAAGTGCAATTGGAGATATAAATGGTGATGGTCGGATTGATTTAGTTGGTTGTAATCCCGGGTCTAATGATGGAGGTAATCAGAGAGGTTCTATAGATTTATTATTTTTAAATTCTAATTCACAAGTAATTACAGAAAATACAGTTACGATTAGCTCGACTCAAGGTGGATTTGGAGAAGGTCTTTCAAATGGAGATCAATTTGGAGGACGAGAAGTTGCTATGTTAGGCGATATTGATGGTGATGGTACACTTGAACTTGCAGTGGGTGCATTTAGAACTGGAAATCAACAAGGAGCAATTTGGATTTTATCATTAGACTCAGAAAGTTTTAATGTAGAATCAAAAAATAGAATAGCTCAAAATGAATCTGGATTTAATGAAATATTACCCGAAAATGCAGATTTTGGTCATGCTTTGTGTAATGCTGGAGATTTAAATAGTGATGGAATTCCTGATTTATTTACAGGAGCAAATCAATTAAATGAAGGTTATGGGTATATATTATATTTAAATAATGATAAAACAGTAAAAACATATACTCGAATTAATAATAATGAAGGTGGATTTAATTTAAATTTAGAACCTACAGGCAGATTTTCGAGATCAATTTCATTTGTTGGTTATTTAGGTAATAATGGTCAAATTGCGATAAATGTTGGAGGTGGTGCAGGTGAGTCCGGGTTACTCTTTTTATTATTTTATCAACAATGTAATTTTAATTTGCATGAAGGATATAATTATTGGAGTGGAGGAAGTACACTATTTTCAAATTGGAATCATAGTTCTCAATCAATTATTGGCGAACCATTATCAATAGAACAATGTATGACTAAATCTTTTGAGTTAAATGCGAATTATATGACACATAATCCTATTGATAATCGATGTATTATAAAAGATTCAACAGCAATTTTGACTGAAAGCAATGAAGAAAGTTTTGCATATATTAAGAATTGTGATTTTTCTATTTTATATGGTGATGTAAATAATGATGGATTAATTAATATTGTTGATATTGTATTAATTGTAAATTTAGTTTTATCAAATCAATATAACGATATTGCTGATGGAAATGGGGACCAGTTTGTAGATGTTTTAGATATAATTATTTTTATTAATCTGATTTTAGGTGAGTAAAATAAAAATAGCTTAAAATAATTTTGATATAAGCCTCTTTTATAAGGGCTTATTTATTTAGTAGATTATGAAATGAAAATACTACTAATAATTATGACACTAGCAATAAACTTCGCTCAAAATATTCAATATTATGAAAAAAATAATATAAAATTTGCGGATGTAGAAACAGATGAATATACATTTACATGTAGAATTGGAGGTCTGGAAAATGCGAAAGAAACTATAATTTTATTACATGGATTTCCAGAAACGTCTAGAATGTGGCAGGAGTTTATTAAGTTACTTGATGATAATGGATTTAGGGTAATTGCACCAGATCAACGCGGGTATAGCCCTGGAGCTCGTCCATCACAAATTTCAGATTATTCAATTGAAAAATTATCGAAAGATATTATTGATATCGCTGATGCATTTAAATTAAAATCTTTTCATTTAATTGGACATGATTGGGGCTCGGCTGTTGGTTGGCAAGTTGTCGCTAATAATCCAAGAAGAGTGTTAACTTGGTCAGCACTTTCGGTACCACATTTAGATGCATTTATAAAATCGATTGCTAATAATTCAGAACAACAGAAAAAAAGTGAATATATTAAATTTTTTAAAAAACCAATTTTACCTGAAATATATTTTAAAATTTGTTTTTATAAGAATTTAAAAAAAATATGGAATCAAAGCACTTCAGCAGAGATTAATTCATATTTAGAAATATTCAAACAGAAAAATGCATTAAAGTCTGCTTTAAATTGGTATCGAGCAAATTTTAATGAAGCTCAAGACATTATTGGTGAAATTACAACCCCAACATTAATTGTTTATGGATTAAATGATATGGCAATTGGAGAAGATAGTGTAGATAATTCAATCCAATTTTTAAAGGGTAAATATAAAATAGAAAAATTAAATGCTGGACATTGGCTAATTCAAGAGGCTTATAATGAATTCTCAGAAGCTATTTTAAATTTTATAAATGATAATAATTAAATTAGTTATTATTTTATCAGTTCTTTTCAGTCAAGAAGTTTCTTGTTCAAAAGAAATTAATTATCATGAGAATGGAAAAATAGAATTTTGTCGACTTTCACAAAAAGATACGTTGTCTGGACAAATACTTCCAAAAAATACGGGAGTTCATTTTACAGAAAAAGGTATTTTTAATTGGTGTTTTTTACCCGAAGATTTACTCATCCAAGGTCATTTATGTAGAGGTGGTGGACATAGTTTCATGACTAATTTCCATCCAAATGGACAACTTAAAATTGCTTGGTTAGCTGAAAATGAGATGATTCAAAATATACCCTGTTCAAAATTTAATTTTTTTTCTGCAATTTTTTATAGTTTTCATGGTAAATCGGGGAAGACTAGTTTTTATGAAAATGGCCAATTAAGATATTGTGAACTTTCTGAAAAAAAGACGATTAATGGAATTCAATATCAAAAAGGTGATGCAGTTCATTTTGAATTAAATCATTAATTTAATTATTTCAATTTAAAAAACAATATCGTACTCATTAATAATCCAGGATACATTGGGTCTAATTGAAATAAGTATTGCGGATAACCCCAATTATCAAGATTATTAAATCCATGATAAAACCATAATAAAGTAATTATTAATGGGAATAAGAATTGATTTAAAGGCTGTTTTATTTTAATATGGTATAATCCTGATAAAATAGGAATAAGTAATACAGGAACAGCGATAGACCCCAATACATACCACATTTCAATTGCATTATTAAAAAACATAGAGAGTGTAAAACTTAAAACAGAAATGATGATTAAGCTATATTTTGTATTATTTACGCTATCATTTTTATTTTTTAAATTTAATAATGGTGGTAAATCCATTCCTAAAGTATAGGCTGAAATAAATGTAAAGCTATCGATAGTTGACATAACTATTGAAAATAAAGATACAATAAATATTGAATATGCCCTAGGTGATAGTACTAGTTTGGCTAAATCTAAATATGGACTTGTATCAATTTTAGGTAATATTGCAGAAGCATATATCCCTGTAGTAATTGTCATAATATCAAAAACAATCCAAAATCCAACAGAAATTAAGATACCTTTTTTTACGGTTTTAACATCTGTGCCTGAAAATGATCTTTGAAAAAAACCAGGGTCAATAAAAGTGATTAGTGCAATAAATCCCCAAACAAAAATAGTCGTCCAAGAAAAATTGCCCGGAATTTGAAATATCTCAATTGGTGCATTTTTATGTAAAAAATCAATTCCACCATAATTTTGTTTTAAATTCCAAAGTATTAAACTAAACCCTAGAAACATTAAAATAAATTGTAATTTATCTGTTCGAACAATTGATGAAAATCCACCTCTTATAGAATAAAGAACCGAAATTGAAATTCCAATTATTATCGCAACATATTCGGGGATTTCCCAAAAACTTTGAATTAAAATTGAAAATATTTTTAAATAGGGTGCAGGGGATGCAATCAATAATATTAATATTATTGAAATTATTCCAGGCATTTTTCCAAATTGTGTATGAATTAAGGATGGAATAGATTGAATGTTTTTAGTAATAATTTTTGGTGCAAAAAATAATGCAAAACCAATTGCAGCGATATAATAGAAAACGCCAAAAATGAGAATAGTTACAATTCCATTTTCATAAGAAAATCGTCCAACTTCTAAAATTCCACCATACCAAGTACTGACAAGTGTAGCTATAAAAGCGGGAAGAGTTAATCTTCTCCCCGCAAAAATAAATGAGTCTTTATCTGATTTTGATTTTTTGAAAAAACCTATTCCATAAATAATAATGAAATAGCTTAGAATTACTCCCTGTATGAGAGTAGGCTTAATCATTAAAATTGATAACTTAGTTTAATACCAATTTCTCGAGGGTTTCCATAACTCAAGTATAATTTATCTTCGTAATTTGGTGGTTCTAATCCAAAGTAAAACCCTCTGACTGCATACCGTTGGTCTGTAATATTTTTACCCCAAATTGAAATAGTAAAATTATTTTTATGAAATCCTATATTCATATTTACTAATGAATATCGATTTGATTTTTCATCGTGACTATCCGAAAAATAATAATCATCCTTAGAAGTAATATTTCCATTTATAAATAATCCTGAATTATGGTTATAATAAAGATTTAATGAATTATTGAAATTGGGTGCCATTGCTTGTTCTCTATTCCCAGAAGATTCCATAACTGGATTTGTAAAAGTAGAATCATCTACAGCATAACCAACAGGGTATGAAAATTCATTAACATGGGTTTTCAAATAGCCCATTGAGTAATTTAATTTTAAGCATGCTAAAATTTCAATTGTTGTTTCTAATTCAAACCCACTATTATATCCAGAAGATGCATTGGAAGTAAAGTAGGTGAAACTATTAGGGTCGTTTTCAACTTGCTGGCTTGAAATTTGAACTTGTAAATCAGTCCTTTTCATATTAAATATGGCAAAATTCATTTTAGCTTTCTTCCAAGTTAATCGTCCACCTATTTCAAAATTTAAATTATATTCAGGATTATAAAACCTTGAATTCATATTTAAATAAGGATGTTGATTAATTCCTCCTGCTTTATAACCTTTTGCGATTGAAGCATAAACAAGAAGTTTTTTACTTATTTGGTTTCTAAATGAGATATTTAAGCCAATGAAATTATCTGTTTTAGAAGTATCAATTACTGGCAAATTAGTATCCATATAATAATAACTATTATAAAAGTTTTCAGCATTTGCGAAATAATCAATCTGATGATTTTCGAATCTGAAATTGGTATTTAATTCTGACGATTCCGAAATTTTTGCATTATAATTACTGTAAATTGCTGTACTTTGGATTTTAAATTCACTGGATAAATGTGTAGCATCTCCTCCAAATAACCACCCTGTTGCTTCATCTGTTTGAGATGTAATACTTAAATAAAACCCTGATATAAATGATCCGTTGAGCGGAAGATTTAAATTATCACTTGAATAGAATGTAATTTCATTTGAAGATGTATTTTTTCTTCTATTTGTTTCATCCCAAAATTCATAATTCCAACCCTCAACATCTGGGTCAAATCCATATTCAATTAACCATAGTGAATCATTCCCCCAATCACCATCATAACTATGAACCATTTCACTATTAGAATTTGAAAATTTATACACAGTATTAAATTCTAAAAATTCTGGTAAATTTACTTTTACAGCATTTGCATTCGTTTCCTGTGAATCCATTCCTTGTTGATTTGTATAAGTTATAAAATCTTCATTATTATCAGGTGCCCAAGCATCATACTTATTATTCAATTTTGAATTTAAATTTGTAAATGATAAAGATAAATTATTTAACGGTTTCCAATGGAATTTAGTCCTAATAAAAGATTCATCTTTTCCATTTGTATTATTCTTATTTACAAAAATATTTTCTCTAAATCCATTTTGAGAATGTTGTGTTCCTGCAACTCTAAATGAAAGAGTCCTTAATAATGGTCCTCCAAATGCACCCGAATAAGTTTTACCATTATCTGTAGAAAAGTTTGATTCAAATGTTCCATTAAAAAAAGGTGTTGGGTTTTTGGTAATAATATTAATTGACCCTGCCATTGCATTTGGTCCAAAAACGGTGGATTGAGGTCCTTTAAAAATTTCTATTTGGTTCACATCAAAAAGATGTCCAAGCATTCCAATTCCACTAAAATCTATACCATCCATTAAAAATCCTACCGAATAATTTGGAGGACCTTCACCAGCATAATGGCTTCGCTCACCAATCCCACGGATTTGAAAATAGCGAGGTCGTGAAGTTCCACTTGAATAATTTAAGTTCGGAATCTGTTCGATTAATCCTTGAAGATGTACATCTGATTTTATTGATAAGTCTTTTGAATTAAATAGAGTTACAGATGCAGGTGTATTATATAAATCTCGTTGTTCTAAGGATGAATTTACATAAACATCTTTTCCAAGTAAGTTAGAAGTTTTAAGTATTATTACCATTTTTGAATCGGATTTTAACTGAATACTTTCAAATCCAATATGTGAAAATGTTAATAGAATATCATTTTTCATATCCAATCTAAACTGTCCATTTTCATCACTATGTGTTCCAGTATTTTGATTATATATATTTACATTCGATATTGGATTACCTGAAATATCGGTAACTATTCCAGAAATTGTGTCTGAAAAAGAAATTGAGGTTATTAAAAGTAAGATTAATATTGGAAGAGAATTATTCCAAATTGTTGATTGTGTAAATTTCATTGTTTTCCTCCGCTAGTTTTAGCTAGTTCAGGTTCAAAGGGTGTGTTCTCAGTCCATAATTCTTATTAATTTTGGACACCCCTAACTATAATAATTTAAACATATATTATAATTTGATAAAAAACCAAAATATAATTTTGAATATAATTTAAACCTTAATTTATATATAATATAAAAATGAAAAAATGATAATTATGAAAAAAATTATTTATATAGTTTTATTAAGCTCATTCATATTCTTTATAAATTTTAAAATTGAGAAAAATGAAATAAATGAAAAAATTTATAAAGGATTACTTGTTAAAAAACCATTTGGTACTCCAATTCAAAAAGAGCCTTCTGCAATTCCAAATGAATGGTTTGGTCAACAACGGACATGGCCACATGGTAAATTTGATGAATCTTTTTATTTAGAATCTTTAAACTTAGTTTCAAATTTTAGACAAGAACGAAATCAGAGTCCATCTAGAGAAGATTGGATTCAAATTGGACCAACAAATATAGGCGGTCGAATTACAGATATAGAAATACATGAGGATGCTCCCGATACAATTTATATTGGTTCTGCATCTGGTGGAATATATAAATCGATTGATAATGCACAATCATGGACTCATATCTTTAAAAATGCTCCCGTAATTTCAATTGGTGATATTGCTATTGATAATAATAATCAAAATATAATTTATGTAGGTACTGGAGAGGCAAATTCATCAAGTTTTAGTTTTCCAGGAAATGGACTATATAAATCCGTTGATGGAGGTGGATCATGGCATCAATCTGGATTAATCGAATCTGCGTATTTTGGAAGAATTATAGTTGACTATTCAAATTCAAATAATATATTTTCTGCTGTGTGTGGTAGTCTTTTCTCACCGGGACCTCATCGAGGAATTTATAGATCACAAGATAGTGGTGATACTTGGGAGAATATTTTATTTGTTACAGATTCAACTTCAGCAATTGATTTAGTTCAACATCCAACAAATCCAAACATACTTTATGCATCAATGTGGGAACGCATTAGAGGATTAAATTATCGACGATCTGGTGGTCCAAGTTCTGGAATATATAAAACGATTGATGGAGGTGATAGTTGGGTTGAATTAACTAATGGGCTACCTCAGAGTGAATTTGTTGGTCGAATTGGAATTGATATCAGCAAATCAAATCCAGAAATATTATATGCTTTCTATGATAAGCAAATGAGTGGTGACGAAGAAAATTCATTTATGGGGATATATAAAACAATTGATAATGGAGAATCATGGCAGCAAACAAATGACCAAAACCTTGAAGTAATGAATCGAAGTTTTGGATGGTATTTTGGTCAAATGAGAGTTGACCCAATAAATCCAGATATTGCTTATGCTTTAGGTGTTGAATTAGCAAAAACAATAAATGGGGGAGGTTCATGGGAGGTAATTGCAGGATATTTTAATTCTGATATTATACATGTGGATAATCATGCCATGGAGTTTTTACCTCAACAGAATAAAATTTGGGTAGGAAATGACGGTGGACTATATAATACGTTGGATGAAGGAATTACATGGAATCATTTTAATAATATACCACTTACGCAATTTTATAAAATGGAAATTGATCCTTCTAATTCTGATGTAGTTTTAGGAGGGACGCAAGATAATGGTACAAATAGAGGTGATGGAATTATAGATCATTGGGAAAATATTTTAGGTGGAGATGGTTTTTATTCTGAAATTCATCCAGAAAATTCGAATATTATTTATTCAGAATATCAATGGGGGCAAATAAGAAAGTCGGTAAATGGAGGTGCTAGTTGGTCTAGTATTGGATTTGAATTTAGAGATGATCGGAAAAATTGGTCTACACCATTCTTTATGAATATAAATAATCCAGAGCACTTAATTGTAGGGACATACCGAGTTTGGAAAACTATCGATGGGGGAAATTCTTTTTATAGTATTAGTGAAGATTTGACTCAAGGTGATGATGGATCAAGTTATCATACTATTACATGTTTAGCACAAAGCCATTTAATTCCTAATTTACTTCTTACAGGTTCAGATGATGGGAGAGTTCATCTATCAGTAAATGAAGGTGAATGGAACGAAATATCTAATGGATTGCCACAAAGGTGGATTACTTCAGTTGAATTTGATCCGATTGATGAAAATACAATTTATACTACAATATCAGGATTTAGATGGGATGAATCAGAGTCACATATATTTAAGTCAGATGATTTAGGGGAGACATGGTTTTCGATTCAAGGTGATTTACCTGAATTTCCTGTGAATTGTATAGTAATTAACCCTGGATTAAATTCACATATATTAGTAGGAACCGATGCAGGTGTATTTGGCACAAGTGATGGTGGATTACAATGGAGCGTCTTTGGTAATAATTTACCAGCGGTACCGATAACTGATTTAAAATTTCATAATCCTTCTCATACACTCATTGTGGGTACTTATGGATGTTCATCTTATAAATTGAATTGGAATCCTATTTTATTAGGTGACCCCACGATGGATGGAGTTATAAATGTGACAGATATTATATTAATAATCAATATAATTCTAGAACAAATGATACCTTCAGATAATGAATTTATATACAGTGATTTAAATGAAGATAATATCATTAATGTATTAGATATTATAGCAGTTGTAAATTTAATTTTATCTTAAAAAGTAAAATAGAAAAAAATATGAGTAAAAATAAAGATATTGGAAAAGCATTATGGTTTGATTTAACAATTCCAAATGCAAATGAAGTAAAAGACTTTTATTCTAATACGATTGGATGGAATTCAACTGAACATAAAATGGGTGATTATTCGGATTATAATATGATTTCACCTATAAATGGAGAAACATTGGCAGGAATTTGTCACGCCAATGGAATAAATAAGGAAATGCCGCCTATATGGATGGTTTATTTTTGTGTTGAAAGTCTTGAAGAAAAAATAGAATTTGTAAAGAAAAATAATGGTGAAATCCTTCGTGGACCAATTGATACTGGTTCAATGGGAAAGTACATTGTAATTAAAGATCCTGCTGGTGCAATTTGTGCATTGTGGGAAAAAGGAAAGTAAAATAAATATATTAAATTTAAATTCTCAAAATACTATTTTTCTTGCCAACACACTTCATAGTAAATTGAAGTAAATAACAATGAAGTATTTAATATAAATGGAAGTTGTCAGAAATTTAGATTGGAATAAAATGTTAGAAATTCTTAATCGATTGGAATTTTTTAAACAGTTCTCAAGTTATGAGAAAAGAAAAACTATCGATATGAAGACTCAATTCCTAATATTTAGAGAAAATGAATATTTAGTAAAAGAAAATAGTACTGAAAATGCATTTTATATAATAGTGGAAGGTGAAGTTAGAGTTGTAAAAGGTAAAAAGGAAATTGAATTAGCAACCTTAACTGTTGGTGATTTTTTTGGTGAGTATGCATTTTTAACAAATACAGAGCGAACGGCAAGTATTATTGCAAATAATTTAGTCATAGTATTTAAAATTGATAAAGACTTATTCGACCATTTAGAATCTGAAACCCGCGAAAAATTCAAAGATTATATCATAAAAAGATTAGTTGAACGACTAGATGATTTGAATGATGTAATTATTAAGTCAAAAAAATAAAAAGGTTATTAAATTAGTAATTTAGATATTGCAATAATTGTCATATTCCTATTTGGATTTATAGCTGTAGGATTAAGTCAATTCACCAAAAATAAAACTTCGAATGATTTCTTTTTAGGTGGAAGAGATTTACCTTGGCAAATATCGATGTTTTCAATTGTAGCTACAGAAACATCAGTATTAACATTTATAAGTGTACCTGGAATTGCGTACAGAGGAGATTGGACATTTTTGCAATTATCTTTAGGGTATATTTTGGGCCGAATTTTAGTGAGCTATTTTTTACTTCCTATTTATTATAAAGAAGGTGTTGTTTCTATATATGAAGTACTAGGCGAAAAATATGGTCATATAGTTCAAAAAACAGCATCAGGCTTATTTTTATGTACTCGTATTTTTGCAGATGGAATTCGTTATCTTGCAACTGCAGTAATAATTCAGGTAATTACAGGTTGGAATATTCCAATTGCTGTTTGTGTAATCGGGGGTTGTACTTTAATTTATTCTATCACAGGCGGAATAAAAACAATAATCTGGATAGATGCACTTCAATTTTTAATTTATTTATCAGGCGGAATTATTGTAATCTCCTTAGTTGTTGCATCATTTGATATTTCATTTATTTATTCCCAATTATTTGAATCTTCAAAAATAAAAATTTTTAATTTCTCAGGAAATCCTATTTTTACTTCAATGAATTTTTATAGTGCTATCATCGGTGGGACTATATTTTCATTTGCATCCCATGGAACAGATTATATGATGGTTCAACGATGTCTATCATGTAAAGATTTAAAGTCTGCAAAAAAAGCCATGATTGGAAGTGGAATATTTGTATTTTTTCAATTTGGGTTATTTTTACTGGCAGGTTCATTGATTTTTATTTATTTTGAAGGAATGGAAATACAAAAAGATAGAGAGTTTTCAACTTTTATTTTAGAAGTAATTCCCTCAGGATTAAGAGGATTGCTTCTTGCTGGGGTATTATCTGCAGCGATGTCAACATTAAGTTCATCTATGAATTCTTTAGCATCTTCAACGATTATTGATTGGATGAAAGTCAAATCAAATCAAATTTCGAAAATGAGAGTTGTAAGCGTCTTTTGGGGAATTGTATTAATGGGGATTGCGTTGATGTTTGACGAAAGTGATAAAGCCATTGTAATTGTCGGCTTTAGAATTGCATCATTTACTTATGGTGGATTGCTCGTATTATTTTTATGTCTTAAAACTGATTTAATTCAAAATCAAATTAGTATTCTTTTGGGATTAATCACTTCAATTTTTACTGTATTTCTTCTCGATAAATATGGAATTGCATGGACATGGTTTGTTTTAATTTCCGCTTTAATTGGGTTTATTATCGCAATCATAGTTGAAAAAATAAAAGCCAAACTTAGTGTATAAGTTTTTATTTTTATTTAATGTTTTTTTTACATTTGTTTTTTGTTGGGAATCTTCTAAAGTATATATACCTAAACAAATTAAAATTAATGATATGAATGTATATTCGGGGTTAGATATTCTTCAACATTCAAATTTTAATTTCTTGAAAAATAAAAATATTGGTTTAGTAATAAATCACACAAGTGTAAATAGACAAAATTCACATATTTTAGATTTAATTAATCCCATAAATGAAGTAAATATTAAAAAAATATTTACCCCTGAACATGGGTTAAAAGGCAAGTTGAGTGCTGGAGAATATGTTAATTCAGGAATAGATAAGTTAACGGGTATTGAATTTATTAGTCTATATGGAAAAAATAAAAAACCAACGTCAAATGATTTAAATGATATTGATTTAATGGTATTTGACATTCAAGATATTGGTTCACGATATTATACGTATGTTAGTACATTAACTTATATTTTGGATGCATGTGCAGATATTAATATTCCAGTTTTAATTTTAGATCGTCCAAATCCATTAAATGGAATTATTATAGATGGACCAATATTGAACGAGGAGTTTTCATCTTTTGTCGGTATGCATCATATACCAATTTTACATGGAATGAGTATTGGTGAATTGGCAATAATGATAAATGAATTACAATGGGCAAATAAAAAATTTAGAGCAGAATTAACAGTAATACCTGTTATTAATTGGCAGAGAAATGAAGAATATAATGGACAAATTAAAGGTTGGCTTTCTCCTTCTCCTAATATTCCAGATTTAGAAACAGCAAAATTATATTCAGGATTTTGTTTGTTAGAGGGTACAAATTTATCCGAAGGAAGGGGAACATTAAATCCGTTTAAATATTTCGGCGCACCTTGGTTAAATCCAGATTCAATATTGGTAAACTTAGATTCTAATATTTTACATGGAATAAAATTAGAGAAAACTAAATTTACGCCGATTTCAATACCTGAAATGTCTAAATGGCCAAAATATGAAAATAAAATTTGTTATGGATTTAAAATGGAAATTGTAAATAAAAAAAATAATCCATTAAAAGCGGTAATAAAATTGCTCTCAATTATTAATAATATTTATCCACATAACTTTAAATTTTTAGATACAAATTTTATTGACAAGCTTTATGGATCAGATAAATTACGAAAAACGATTATTGAAAAAAAGGATATTTATTCCTTAGTGAATTCTTGGAATTCTGATAAACAAACATTTAATAAACAAAGATCAAAATATTTAATTTATAATTAATATGGAGAAGTAACTTGATAGGGAAATATAGTAAAAAAAGAGTTTTTGCATGGTCAATGTATGATTTTGCAAATCAACCCTTTACCACATTAATAATAACTTTTATTTATGGTACTTTTTTTACAAAAGTAATTGCTGAAAATGAAATAATTGGTACTGCGTTATGGTCTAGAGCAATGACGATTACCGGATTGACTGTTGCAATTTTATCACCTATAATGGGAGCAATAGCAGATAAGGGGGGATACCGAAAATTCTTTTTAATGTTTTGGACTTACGTGTGTATAATTGGAAGTTTTGCACTTTATTTCCCTCTTCCAGGTGAAGTATTTAAAGCATTATTTTGGGTTATAATCGCGAATATAGGTTTTGAAATGGGTGGTGTGTTTTGCAATGCATATTTGCCAGATATTGCTCCTAAAAGTAAAATAGGTAGAGTCTCTGGCTATGGATGGTCATTTGGTTATGTGGGGGGGTTAATTGCATTAGGATTAGCGATGGTTTTATTTATAAATCCAGAAAACCCTGCTTTTGGGGTTACAAAAGATGGAGGAGAGCATATAAGGGCAACCAATTTAATGGTTGCTCTTTGGTTCTTAGTTTTTAGTATTCCTGTATTTTTAGGTTTGAAAAATGAAACAAAAAAAACAAAATTTACAAAAAGTTTATGGCAGGAATCATTTGGACAAATATTTCATACATTCCAAAACATTAAAGAGTATAAACAATTAGTTAAATTTTTAATTGCTCGATTATTTTATAATGATGGACTTGTGACTATTTTTGCTTTTGGTGGAATCTACGCTGCAGGAACTTTTGATTTTACTTTTCAAGAAATAATGATTTTTGGAATTGTATTAAATGTTACTGCGGGACTCGGTGCTTTTGGTCTTGGGTTTTTAGATGATGTTATCGGTGGTAAAAAAACAATTCAATTAAGTAATTTAGGGCTTATTATTGCATGTGTTATTGCTGTAACAGTTCCTAATAAGGATTTATTTAGCCTTAATTTACCTATTTTAGGAGAAACATTAATTACTGGAAGGTTATTCTTTTGGCTTTCAGGAGTATTAATTGGTATATTTTCTGGGCCTAATCAATCTGCAAGTCGATCTTTAATGGCACGATTTATCCCAGCTAAAATGGAAAATGAATTTTTTGGTTTTTTTGCTTTTAGTGGAAAAGCAACTGCATTTATTGGGCCATTATTATTAGGGATATTTACTGAAATATTTAATTCTCAAAGATATGGTATTGCTGTTGTGTTTTTAATGTTTCTAATCGGCTTTATTCTTCTTCAATCTGTTGATGAAGATGAAGGAATAAAAGCTGCAAATAAATAATGTTACTTTTTTTATAATGTCATTATGTCAGTCATTTATTAACATGGAATGATTGTTGTAATAATTTTTAAAATTAATTAATTAATATAATTAGGAGCAATCTTGCCAAAACATACATTTCAAACGGAAGTAAGTGAATTACTTCATTTAATTATTCATTCATTATATTCTCATAAAGAAATTTTTCTTAGAGAATTAATTTCAAATTCATCTGATGCACTTGATAAGTTAAAGCATCTCACATTAACTGACAAAAAATTTAATTCTATTGAATTTGATCCTCAAATTAATATAAAATTTTCTGAAGGAGAAAATCCATCATTAACTATATCTGATACTGGAATAGGTATGAATGAGAAAGAATTAGTTGAAAATCTTGGTACAATTGCAAGGTCAGGAACTAAAAACTTTTTATCTCAATTATCAGGTGATGATAAAAAAGATTCAAATTTAATTGGACAATTTGGTGTTGGGTTTTATTCTTGTTTTATGGTTGCTGATAAGGTTGAAGTTATCAGTTTAAAGGCGGGAGAAAAAAATGCAAATAAATGGACAAGTGATGGGAAATCAGGATATGATTTAGAGAAAGTTAAGTCTAATACTGTTGGAACAACCATTACAATTTATTTAAATGAAGAAGGTAAGGAATATTCAAATAAATGGCAAATTGAACAAATTGTTAAGAAGTATTCTAATCATATTGCATTTCCAATTAATTTAACATTTGATGAAACAGATTATGATGATGATGGAAAAGAAAAAGGTAAAACTGAAAAAACAGAGCAAGTAAATAAAGCAACTGCATTTTGGAAAAGATCAAAGTCTGAATTAAAAGATGAAGATTATAATGAATTTTATAAATCACTTTCTCATGATTTTAATGACCCTATGGATTGGGTTCATAGTCAAGCTGAAGGTGTATTAGAATATACAACATTATTTTATTTTCCTAAAACAGCTCCAATGGATTTATACAGAGCTGATTATAAGCCAGGTGTGAAATTATTTGTTAATCGAGTATTTATCACGGATGATGAAAAAGAATTGCTTCCAACTTGGTTAAGATTTGTTAGAGGTATTATTGATTCATCTGATTTACCATTAAATGTGAGTAGAGAAATCCTACAGCAAAATAGAGTAATGGCAAAAATTAGATCAAACTCTGTAAAAAAAATAATTGATAAAATCAAAAATATTGCAAAAGATGAAACAAAATATTCAGAGTTTTATAATGAATATGGTCGAATGATCAAAGAAGGTGTTTATCAAGATCATGAAAACAAAGATACATTACTTGATTTATTAAGGTTTAAATCAACAAAAGAAGATGGAGTTGTTTCATTACAAGATTATATTGACCGAATGCAATCGGAACAAAAATCAATTTATTATCTTGTTGGTGAAAATCAATCTTCATTACGACAATCACCTCTATTAGAAATGTATAAAAAGAAAGATATTGAAGTACTTTTATTGGATGATGAGGTTGATGAAATTATTATGCCAGTTATTCCTAAATATAAAGAATTTGATTTAAAGGCGGTTAATAGATCAAATGCTGGTGATGAATTAAAGGATGATTCAGACAAAGTAAAAGAAAAAGAAGTGAAACCATTAATTAAAAAAATTAAAAAGGTTTTAGGTGATAGAGTCAAAGATGTAAAAGTCTCTAATAGATTAAGTGATTCACCATCTTGTTTAGTTGCAGATGAAAATGATCCAACTTCACAAATGCAAGAAATAATGAAGGCTATGGGACAGTCTGGAGGAATGCCAGATATTAAACCAATTTTGGAAATTAATCCAGATCATGAAATTGTTAATAAATTAACTGAAATGCGCAAAAGTAAATCATTTGATGATGTAACATTTTTACTTTATGAACAGGCATTATTGCAAGAAGGTGTGAAATTAGAAAATCCTGCAGGGTTTGTAAAGAGATTAAATTCTGTACTTGTAAAGTCATTATAAAGTATTTTAATGATAAAAGTAAAAGCCTCACATTGTGAGGCTTTTTTATTTACAATATAAATTCAAATATAAATAACCTTAATTTTACACCATTGGCATTTCAATAAATTATATTTTAGGAGATTTTAATGAAGTTTGATCCAGCATCAGAAATACAAGACCATCATGTTTTTGGAGAGTTTGGAGGCGTTAATCCTTCAATTACAGATTCTTCTACTTTTACTTTTTTAAAACCAGATACCATGAATGAATTATTTGACCATGAAATTGAAGGTTGTTTTCTTTATAGTCGTCATTGGAATCCCTCAAATAAATATTTATCTGAAGCATTATCAAAAATGGAAGGAACAGAATCTGCTCAAGTAACAGCCTCTGGAATTAGTGCAATTGCCTGTACGATACTCCAAATTTGCAAACATGGCGATGAAATTATTTCAAGTAGAACTATTTACGGTGGTACATGGGCATTATTTAAAAATATACTCCCTCGGTTTGGTATAAATGTAAAGTTTATTGATGTTACAAATCTTGAAACCCTGAAAGAAAGCATAAATGAATCGACTAAATTAATTTATTGTGAAACATTATCTAATCCATTATTGGATGTTTCGGACATTCCTTCATTAAGTAATATTGCAAAAGAAAATAATTTAAAATTAGTTGTAGATAATACTTTTAGTCCAATGGTTGTAACTCCATATAAATTGGGTGCAGATGTAGTAATTCATAGTATGACTAAATATATTAATGGTGCAAGTGATTGTGTCGCGGGGTGTATTTGTGCATCACAAAATTTTATTAATGAATTAACAGATATTAATAATGGTATGACAATGCTTCTTGGTCCTGTTTTGGATAGTTTTAGGTCATCTAGTATATTAAAGAATTTGAATACTTTGCATGTTCGTATGAAACAGCATAGTAAAAATGCTAAATTTATTTCAGAAAATTTAGATAAACTTGGGTATAATATTTTTTATCCTGGATTAAATGCACATCCACAGCATAAATTAATGAAAACAATAATGAATGCTGATTTTGGTTTTACAGGAATGTTTGGAGTTGATGTTGGAAGTTTGAAAAATGCGGAATTTATATTAGAAGAAATGCAAAATGAAAAAATTGGGTATTTGGCAGTTAGTCTAGGGTATTATAAGACTCTTTTCAGTTTACCAGGAAGTAGTACGTCTTCTGAAATTCCTGAAGATGAACAAAATAAAATGGGATTAAGTCCTGGAATAATAAGGTTTTCAATTGGATTAGATAATGATATAGAGCGTACTTTTAATAGAATAAAAAAATGTTTAGAGAAATTAAATTGAAATTAAACACTATTTTTATTTCTTTATTAATTCTCATTGGATGCGAGAAAAATTATTCATCTTATGATAAATTTAGTGAACCATCAATAAATAATTACTCTGATGAAATGATGCTTGTCTTTGAAATAAAAGGTGATCCCAATGAAACAGCTGGAATTGCATTTTCTATATTATATAAAGCGTTTTATAGTATAAAACGAGAATATGGTTTAGAAAATAATCCCCCGCTTGCTCGCTGGATAACATCAATTGAATTGCCAAGAGAGCAGTGGATTGGTCAATATGCAATTAAATTAAATCAAAAAGTAAAATCATTACCAGATGAGTTTTATTTAAAGTATAAGGGGAATTAATTTACTTCAGTGGGAATATGAAAAAGTTGCAGAAGTTCTTCATCATGGTGATTATAGTCAAATTAATAATACTGTAAAATTATTAAAAAATTATATTTCAGATGAAGGTTATATACACTTAGGCGATCATGAAGAAGTTTATATAAAAGGTCCTGGAATGTTTTTAAAAGGAGATTCTAATAAATATATTACCTTAATTCGTTATCAGGTTGAAGATTTACAATAGTTATTGCCAAAAATAATGGGTGAATTATTTTCATTATTAAGTGCTTTTTTTTGGGCATGTGCTGTAATAATTTTTAAGCAAATTGGAGATAGAATTCCTCCAGTTTTATTAAATGCAATAAAAAATACAATTGGATTTATATTATTATTTATGACTATTTTTTTATTTGGAGGAAACCCATTTAGCATTCCAAATGGAATCACAAATCAAGATATAACCATTTTAATTGTAAGTGGGATTTTAGGTTTAGGAATTGCAGATATTTTATTTTTTCACTCATTAAATATTGTTGGTGCTGGAATTTCAGCATTAGTTGATATAATGTATAGCCCCTTTGTGATTCTTTTTGCTTTTTTTTTACTGGGTGAAAAGTTAGTTGAAATACAAATACTGGGTGGAATATTAATTATTGGTTCAATAATTTTTGCTTCAATAAAATTAAGAAATATACCTGTAGAAAGAAAGCGATTAAAGTTTGGTATATTAGTTGGTGTTATTGCTTTGGCACTCATGGCATTTTGTATTGTATGGATAAAACCCATATTAAATAAAATGAATGGTGTAAATAATCAATTATGGATTGCAGGATTTAGAATGATACCTGGAGCAATTGTACCTATCTTGATTAGTTTTTTTGTAATTCCAAAATCAAAATTAATTAAAATATTATCAAATAAGTCTATTTGGAAACCGCTATTTTTGGGAACAATTTTTTCAACTTATTTAGGTATTTCATTTTGGATTATAGGTATGGCACTTACAAAAGCATCTGTTGCTGCAATATTAAATCAAACAGCATCATTTTTTATTTTAATTCTTGCTCGTATATTTTTGAATGAATTAATTACACCACGCAAAACAATTGCAATAATAATTGCTTCAATTGGGGCTATTTTAATATTGTTGGGTTCAACTTAAAAACTTACAATTTAATGAATATGAAAAATATTATAAACATTTTTACTCATGGAATCCTTAAATATCCAATTTATGTATTAACATTAATTTTTATAATTACTAGTTTATTTGGTTATTATGCATTTTTTTCAACAAATAAACTAAAAGTCGATTTCTCCTTAGAGCAGATGTTCCCTGAAAATGATATTGATAGAGATTTATATGTTGATTTTATAAATGAATTTTCACGAGAAGATGATATTGCAATATATATTTATGAAACACCAAATATTTTTTCTAATAAATCACTAAATGAAATAGCAGAATTATCTTCTGATATTGAATTGATTGATGGTGTAGAATCTGTGTTGAGCTTAGGTAATCTTGATAATGAAAAATTCCTTGATGATTTTCCAAACCCATTTCAGTGGATAAAAGAACATCCAATATATAGTCAGGGATTAGTTTCAAATAATGGTGAAATGGCATCGATTATTATTAATTTAGAAGATGATATAAATAATCATGATTCCCGAGAAATTACTATTCATGAAATTGAGTCAACAATTAATCAATTAACTGAATATAAATGGCATGGGTCCGGAATACCTGTAATGAGAACAAGTTATATTCAATTTGTAAATAATGAGCGTAGAATATTTTTACCAATAGCTTTTATTGTTGTAACATTGGTTTTATTTTTATTATTCCGACAAATAAAAGGGGTTATTCTACCTTTAATTGCAATTGCTGTTACCTTAATTTGGGTGGCCGGAATAATGGCATTATTAAATATTTCAATAAATGTTGTTACTTATCTTGTATTTAATTTATTAATGATAATTGGTGTGTCGGATGCTATTCATATTTTAATCAAATATCATGAAAATTTAAAAAATAAATTAAATAAAAATGATGCACTTGTGAAAGTAATTAAAGAAATTGGTGCTGCTTTATTTTTAACGAGTTTTACAACTGCAATTGGTTTCTTTTCGCTAATGTTAACAAATATTAGAATTACTAAAGAATTTGGTTTTATGCTTGGAATTGGTGTCTTTTTATTATTTATTCTTACCATTATTATTATTCCAGTTATATTGAGCATGATAGATACACCTAATAAAAAACATGTGAAAAGGTTAATTGTTGGTGAACGGTTTCAGGCAGCGGAGAAATTAAATAAATGGAATGAAAATCATCCAAAAAAAATATTAGCAATTTCAGGTGTATTATTTATCGTTACTATTATTGGTCTTTTTAAAATGGATTATGATTCAACGATAATGGATGATTTAAAGCCTGGAAATAAATTATTTGATGATATGAAATTTGTGGAAAAACATTTTGGTGGTACATTACCCTTAGAAATAGTTTTAAATTTTAAATCTGAAAAATTTGCTATAGATTCCTTGAATTTAATTAAAGTAGATTTATTTAAGTCTGAAATAGAAAAGTTAAATGATATTGGTACTATAATTTCTTATACTGATTATTTAAAAATATTAAATGAAGAAATAGGTACAGAAAAAAGAGAATTGCCAAAAAGTAAAGATGATGCACTGTCATTAATTTATTCTATTGATTCACCAATTAATTTGTTAAATGATGATTTTTCTAAGGGAAGATTAACATTAAGAATTTCAAATATTGCAACAAGTCGAGGTGAAGAATTAAAAAATGAAATTCAACAATTATCATCTGAAATATTTGGAGAATCGGTAGATATATTAGTTACGGGAAGTACATTGTTAGCATTAAAAACAAATAGGCATTTAGTGAAAAACCTTACAGTAAGTTTTTTAATTGCATTTACAATTATTTTTATTTCAATGATATTTTTATTTCGTTCAAAAAGATTAGCATTATTAGCTATTATACCCAATGTTCTTCCTTTAATGGTTGCTGGAGCAATGATGGGATATTTAGGAATTAAATTAAGGCCATCAACTGCAATGACCTTTTCAATTGCGTTGGGAATTGCAGTTGATGATACAATTCATTTTTTATCTCGTTTTAGAAAAGAGTATAAAATTTATAATAATTATAGTCAGGCAATTTCAAAAACACTACTCACAACAGGAAAAGCAATTATAAATACAACAATAATTTTGGGACTTGGGTTTATTGTATTTAGTTTTTCACAGTTCGTTCCTAATCATGAATTTGGAATTTTAGCCACTATTATTTTAATTGTTGCACTTGCAGGGTCAATGACATTGCTTCCTGTATTAATTAATTTTATTCAACCTAAAATAAGATTTAAGAATAAATAATTAAATGAAATCTTCTCTTGAAAATTCTAAAATATTTTATGATTCAGATACTAGTTTAGAAATAATTAAAAATAAAAAAGTACTTATTATTGGTTATGGTAATCAAGGTCGTGCTCAGGCAAAAAATTTATCAGATTCTGGTATAGATGTCATCATTGGATTAAGAGAAAATAGTACATCATGGGATTTAGTAAAAAATGAAAATTTAACTCCAATGTTAATTCCAGAAGCAATATTATTGGTGGATATTATATCATTTTTAATACCTGATGAAGTTATGGCAAATTTATATTCTGAAATAAACCGATTATTAAGTAAAAATCAAATATTATTATTTTCTCATGGATATAATATTTATTATAAAAAAATTAATCCACCTAAAAATATTGATATCATTATGGTTGCACCAAGCGGAGCTGGAAAAATAGTGAGAGAGGCATTTAAAAAAAATAGTGGTGTGCCCAATTTAATTGCAGTTCACCAAGATTTTTCAGGAAATGCATTAAAGATTGCATTAGCATATAGTAAAGCAATTGGAGGTACAAGAGCAGGTGCATTTTTATCCACATTCCAAGAGGAGACCGAGACTGATTTATTTGGAGAACAAGTTGTATTATGTGGAGGGATTCCTAAATTAATTCAAACCGCTTTTAATGTTCTTGTTGAAGCTGGATATCAACCTATTGTTGCGTGGTTTGTTTGCTTCTATGAGGTGAAATTAATTGTTGATTTATTTCATAAAATTGGATTTAATAAAATGTATAATGCAATTAGTACAACCGCCGAATTTGGTGGATTAAAAGTTGGTGATCGAATCATTTCTAATGAAGTAAAAATAGAAATGAAAAAAATTATAAATGAAATCAAAAATAAAGATTTTTTTAAATCCTGGGAATTAGATGCTAAAAATAATTATGAAGAATTAAATAAAATGAAAATTAAGCAATCAAATTCATTATTTGAGCAAATGACAAAAATTATAAATAAAGTTTAATTAAAATTGATTAGAGGGGTTTACTTCATTTTTTTTCTAAATTTTATTTTTGCGGAATCTTCGGAAGAAATAATAATTACTAGGGGAATAAATGAATTATATAATTATCATTTTGATAATTCTATATTATTATTAGATTCTGCAATTTCAATAAACCCAAAACATCCTGTTCCATATTTTGTTAAAATTGCATCAAAATGGTTAGATACTCAAATTAATATTGGGTTTGATTCATCCTATGCTGTTATTTATAGAGGAGTTGAGGATGTAATTCCAATATATGAAAAATTAATTTCTGAAAATCCTGATTCAGCAAAATATTATCTTTATTTAGGATCTAGCTATGGGTTAAGAGCTCGGGTAGATTTGGCAAAAAAAGATTGGCTTGGGGTAATTTATTCAGCATATAAGGGGCATGAAAATATTAAATATGCTCAAAAATTAAATCCTCAATTAAATGATATTTATATGCCAATTGGCTTAATGGAATATTATGCATCAATTTCGTCTAAACCTGTTCAATGGATGGCAAAATTATTTGGTATTGAAGTTAATAGAAATCTTGGAATAAAGCATCTTGAATTATCTGCCGAATTATCAAAATATAGCTGGATTGAATCCAGTACCATTTTATTATATTTATATTTATATTTTGAAAATGATATTGAAAAAGCATTTCATTTATCTGAAAAATTATATTTATCATTCCCGGATCATCCATTTTTTATTTACTTCTTTTCTGAATCATTAATCCGATTAAATAAGCAAGATGAATTTGAATTACTTCTTCCTGAATTAATGACGAAACATTTTAATTATCCTAATATTCAAAAAAATGAATGTGAAATAAAACTTAATTATAATTTAGCCTTATATTATTTTTTAAATAATGAACTAGATAAATCTGAGAAACTTTGTAATTGGGTGATAAATAATTATCAAATGGAAATGGATTGGTTGCTTGGATATACTTGGTTACTTTTAGGTAAAATAAATGATTTACAAGGTCACCGAAAAATTGCGTTAAATTATTATTCAAAAGTTAAAAATATAGATAATTTATTTAACTATATTGAGTGGGCGGGAAATTATATTGATTATCCTTTTGAAAATATTGAAAATGACCCCATTTTTTTCAGTATTAAGTGAAATATTTAATTAGTAGTTTTGCTAAATACAAATAAGGGAAAATATAATTTTTAATTAGTATTTATAAAAGTGTCAATATATCTTTCAATTTCCTTTTTTTCATGTGGTGCAAAATTCGTAAATTTTAGGCTGTTTTTTCCATGGGAAATTAACAGGTCGATTAGCTCAGTTGGTTAGAGCGCTACGGTGACATCGTAGAGGCCACTAGTTCGAATCTAGTATCGACTACATATTATGAGTAAAATTACAGTTACATTACCAGATAATTCTCAACGAAAAGTTGAAATTGGGACCACCCCAGGAGATATTGCATTATCTATTGGTGAAGGTCTTTTTAGAAATTCAATAGCTGCTAAAATTAATGGCAATATTGTTGATTTGAAAAAGTCAATCACAGAAGACAGTATCGTGCAGATTTTAACAACTCGAGACCCTGAAAGCCATGAAATTCTATTGCATAGTACTGCTCATTTATTAGCAATGGCAGTGAAAGAATTATATCCTGAAGCAAAAATTGCAATTGGGCCTGCATTATCAGATCGATTTTATTATGATATTGATTTTCCAAAATTTTTATCAGAAGAAGATTTACCTGAAATTGAAGCTAAAATGAAAGAATTGGCTAAATCTAATTTTAATGTTGAACGACAGGAATTAACACAAAAAGAAGCTTTAGATAAATTTTCTGAATTGGATGAAAGTTATAAAATGGAAATCATTTCAGAATTAAGTTCAGATGAAATAATAACTGCATATTCTCAAGGTGAATTTATAGATTTATGTCGAGGTCCTCATATTCCTTCAACTGGAAAATTGAAATATTTTAAATTATTATCAACTGCAGGTGCTTATTGGCGTGGCGATGAATCTAATAAAATGTTACAACGAATTTATGGTACTGCATGGTTTGATAAAAAAGATTTAAAAAACTTTTTATTTCAAATTGAAGAAGCTAAAAAGAGAGATCACCGAAAACTTGGTAAACAATTAAAATTATTTCATTTTGATGAAGAGGTGGGACCGGGACTTCCACTTTGGTTGCCAAATGGAACAATAATAGTTGACGAATTAGAAGAATTAGCAAAAAAAACAGAACATAAAGCAGGTTATAAACGCGTTCGGACTCCACATTTGACAAAGGGTGAATTGTATGAACGCTCAGGCCATTTATCTCATTATAAAGATTCAATGTACCCTGCAATGGAAATGGACGGTTTTGATTATTATGTGAAGCCGATGAATTGCCCACATCACCATAAAATTTATGCTGCAGAACCAAGAAGTTATCGTGATTTACCTTTACGACTTGCAGAATATGGAACTTGCTATCGGTATGAAAAATCAGGACAATTATTTGGTTTGATGAGAGTTCGAAGTATGCAAATGAATGATGCTCATATTTATTGTACTGAAGAACAGTTTAAAGATGAATTTATTGCTGTATGCAATATGTATATGTATTATTTTGAAATTTTTGGAATTGAAAAATATCAAATGAGGTTAAGCCTTCATAATAAAGAAGGACTTGGTAAAAAATATGTAAATGAACCAGAACTTTGGCTTAAAACAGAAAGTGCTGTTAGGGAGGCACTTATTCAAGGTAAGTTTAATTTTGTAGAAGTTCCTGGCGAAGCTGCATTTTATGGTCCTAAAATTGATGTTCAAGTATGGAGTGCAATAGGTAGAGAATTTACATTGGCAACAAATCAAGTTGATTTTGCTGTCCCTGGGAAATTTGATTTGACATTTACAAATTCAAAGGGAGAGGATGAAATTCCTTTATGTATTCATCGTGCTCCACTAAGTACACATGAAAGATTTGTGGGCTTCTTGATAGAACATTTTGGAGGAGATTTTCCTCTTTGGTTGGCACCCGTTCAAGTTATAATTATTCCAATATCAGAAAAATATTTTGAATATGCTCAAAGAGTTTATAATAGCTTATATGATAATGAAATTAGAGTTGATTTTGATCGGCGAGCTGAAAAAGTAGGTGCAAAAATTAGAGATGCTGAATTAATGAAAATTCCGGTTATGTTAATCGTGGGTGAAAAAGAACAAAATTCTGACACTGTTTCAGTAAGACGGAAACATCAAGGAGATTTAGGTGCAATTTCACTAGAACAATTAACGATAGAATTATCGGAAGAAATTTCAAATAAAGATAAAGGAAAAAGATACGATCAATCAGAAAGGTAAAAAAGAACTTCACAAAAACGATGAAATTACTGCTTCAACCGTAAGGGTAATTGGTGCAGAGGGTGAACAACTCGGGATTTTTGTGATAGAGAAAGCCCTTTTAAAAGCAGAGCAAATAGGTTTAGATTTAGTGGAAATTTCGCCAAATTCTAGCCCGCCTGTTTGTAAAATAATTGATTTTGGAAAATATCGATTTGAGTTAGAAAAGAAGAAAAAGCTCAATAAAAAGAAACAGCATATTGTCCAGTTAAAAGAAATTAGATTACGGCCACAAATTAGTGACCATGACCTTTTAACTAAATTAACAAAAGCACAGAAATTCTTAGCAAATGGTGCTAAATTAAAGTTTACTGTGATGTTTCAGGGAAGAGAGATGGCGCGTATGGATGTAGGATTTAAGCTCTTAGAGCGAGTTTCTGAAATCCTTGAAGATGTTGCTAAAATTGATAAGGCCCCAGAAACGGAAGGTAGAAGGATGACTCAGATAATGAGTCCAAGATAAGATAAGGAGAGTAAGATGCCTAAAATGAAGACCAAAAGAAATGCTGCAAAGCGTTTCAAGAAGACTGGCTCAGGCAAGTTAAAACGGTTCAAAGCAGGTGCTAGACATTTGTTAACCCGTAAAGGCCCAAAACGGAAAAGGCGTCTCCGTAAGGGTGGTGTTTTGACGACAGCAATGTCAAAACGAATTCAGAAATTGATTCAAACATAAGGAGAGAATCATGCCAAGAGCAAACAGTAGTGTGCCTCGTCATCGTAGGCACCGAAAACTCATCAAACAAGCGAAAGGGTATTTTGGAACACGTAAATCCAATTTCCGTACCGCTAAAGATGCAGTTCAAAAAGGGTTACAGTATGCATATCGTGATAGAAGAAATAAGAAAAGAACTTTTCGTTCTCTTTGGATTGCGAGAATTAATGCTGCTGTACGCCAACA
Source organism: Fidelibacterota bacterium (assembly GCA_014381925.1). GTDB lineage: Bacteria > Fidelibacterota > Marinisomatia > SCGC-AAA003-L08. Next base: position 34,224 of record JACNKR010000035.1, read on the forward strand.
TGGAATGAGTTATTCTAAGTTTATTAATGAGCTAAAATTAGCAAATATCGAATTAAATCGGAAAACACTTGCACACATGGCTGTGCATGATTCTGATGGATTTGCTGCACTTATTAAATCTTTAGGATAGAACATACATGCACATTGCCGTTAGGGCAGAAGAAATCAGAGAGCAGTTCCTTCAAGAATTGGAGGGACTGCCTCATGATGCCCATCAAATAAAATTACTTAAAGACAAATATTTAGGAAGAAAAGGTCTGGTTGCAGACCTTTTTTCTACTCTTAAAGATGTCCCTGTTAAAGATAAACCAAATGCAGGTAAAATACTTAATGAGCTTCGCCAATCGCTTTCAATTAAATTTGAATCATATATAAAAACATTAGATAGTAATGGAGAAAATATGAATCATGGTGATTTAACATTACCTGAAGACCCTTATTTAATAGGTGGAATTCACCCATTAACTCATACATTAAATGAAATAAATTCCATTTTTATTAAACTTGGATTTTCAACAGTTTACGGACCGGAAGTAGATACTGATTTTTTTAATTTTGAAGCATTAAATATTCCAAAACATCATCCTGCACGAGATATGCAAGATACATTTTATGTAAAAGATGGTGTGGTTTTAAGAACTCATACTTCAAATACACAAATTCATACAATGTTAAAAAATGACCCACCTATAAAAATTATTGCCCCTGGGAGAGTATTTAGAAATGAAGATATAAGTGTTCGAAGTTATTGCCTTTTTCATCAAGTTGAAGGATTATATATTGATAAAAATGTTAGCTTTGCTGATTTAAAAGGTGTGCTTAGTCATTTTGCAAGAGAAATGTTCGGACAAAATGTTAAAACACGATTTAGACCAAGTTATTTTCCATTTACAGAACCGAGTGCAGAAATGGATATGTCCTGTTTTTTCTGTGATCAAAAAGGGTGTAATATTTGTAAGTATGAAGGTTGGTTGGAGATTTTAGGTTGTGGTATGGTAGATCCTGAAGTATTTAAATCGGTTGATTATAATCCTGAAAACTGGTCAGGATATGCTTTCGGAATGGGAATAGAAAGAATTGCAATGTTAAAATATGGAGTAAAAGATATTCGGTTATTTTATGAAGGTGATACTCGATTTTTAGGACAATTTGTATGAATACTTCGTTAAATTGGTTAAAAGATTATATTGAAATTACTCAATCGCCTTTAGAGCTTGAAAAAGGATTAACAGCATTAGGCTTAGAATGTATAATTCAAAAACAAAAATATCCATTTTCAAATGTTGTTATTGGGTTTGTAGAAGAAAAAAAACAACATTCCAATGCAGATAAACTTTCAGTTTGCAACGTAAATATTGGTAATGATGAAGTTGTTCAAATTGTATGTGGCGCTCCGAATGTAAGAAAAGGATTAAAAGTTCCTGTAATTAAAGTAGGTGGAACACTTGATTTTGGAGCTTTTAAAATTAAAAAAACAAAATTAAGAAGTGAAGATTCTCATGGTATGATTTGTTCTGAAAAAGAATTGGGATTAGGTGATAGTCATGATGGAATAATGGAGCTTAATACTGAATTGCCAATTGGAACTGATTTTATATCATATCTTCAAACTTCAAATGATGTTAACTTTGATTTTGAATTGACACCCAACAGAGGCGATTGTTTTAGTCATATTGGTGTTGCGAGAGAAATTGCTATTTTAGAGAAATCTCAAATTTCTGAACGAGAAATTAATATTAATGAATCTAATATAAATACTAAAGATTTAATAAATGTAACAATTGAAAATGAAGATGCTTGTCCACGATATGCAACTCGAATTGTTAGAAATGTAAAAGTTGAACCATCACCAGATTGGCTTGTAAATCGAATTCAATCTATCGGTTTAAAATCGATTAATAATATTGTTGATTTGGCGAACTATGTGATGATGGATTGTGGTCACCCAATGCATGCTTTTGATTTAGATAAAATAACTGGAAATAAAATTATTGTAAGATTTCCAAAGCAAAATGAAAAAATGCAATTATTAGATGAATCTGAAATTGAATTAAAAGAACATCATTTATTAATTTGTGATCAAGAAAAACCAATTGCCCTTGCTGGAGTAATGGGTGGTTTTGATTCGGGAATTAATGAAAACTCTACTGATATTTTAATCGAATGTGCATATTTTGATCCAAAAGTTGTGAGGAAAAGTGCAAAGTCTCTAGATATTTCGACCGATGCCTCAAAGCGATTTGAACGAGATACAGATATTGAGCGAATTGAATTTGCAATAAATCATTTAGCATTATTGATTGAAGAGCTTGCTGGCGGTGAAATTACAAAGGGAATTATCGATGTTGGTATTAAATCAAAGATTATTCCTCCAATTTCTTTTTCATCTCGAAAATGTAACCGATTTTTAGGCATTAATTTAAAAAATAATGAAATAGAAGAAATATTTGATTTATTGAATATTTCATATAAAAAAGAAGATGATATTTATCTTTGTGTTGTACCATCATACCGTAATGATTTAGAAAGAGAAGTTGATTTATTTGAAGAAGTTGCACGCGTTTTTGGATATGATAATATTCCTGAAGAATTTTCATTCACATCCAATTACAATACATTTATTAAAGATGAGCAATTATCATTTAATAAGTTAAGAGATATTTCAGCATCAAATGGTTTTTTAGAACATTATTCTAATAGTTTAATTTCTGAACAATTATGTCAATTATTTTCTAAACAACCTAGTATTCAACTTTCAAATCCTTTAAGTCAAGAAATGGCTTATTTAAGGAATTCATTAATCCCCGGATTATTAAATGCTGTTTCTATTAATGAGCGAAGACAACAATCTCGATTTAAATTATTAGAGATTGGTCAAATTCATAAAAAAGTGGAAGCAAAAGAAACAACCTCAGTTGAATCTTCTGCATTTGGCCTGGTCTGGTATGATAATGCAAATCCACATTGGAGACAAATACCTCAATTTGATATTTACCAAGCCAAAAAAGATGTGTTTATTATATTGAAAAAGATGGGCTGTAAAAATTTAAAAGTAAAAGAAACAGAAGCATTAGGTTTTGAATATGCTCTTGAAATTAAAAATAAAAAAATAAGAATCGGTATAATTGGATTAATATCAAAAAAAATGTTAAATCAATTTAATATTAATAATGATGTTATTATTTTTGATGGTGATTTACAAAAATTAAGTTCAGTTTCAGAAAAAAATATACACAGATATAAAGCTATTTCTCAGTTTCCAATAGTTACAAGAGATATCGCATTATTAGTAAATTTAAATATTTCAACAGGAAAATTAACTTCTACGATTAAACAGTTTGGTGGAGATATATTAACCACAGTAAAACTATTTGATCTTTATGAAGGTAAAGAACTAGGGCATAATAAAAAAAGTATGGGATATTCGCTTAAATTTCAATCGAATGAACAGACATTGAATGATAAAATTATAGATAAAACCATTCAGAAAATTATTAGTGCATTAGAAAATGAACATGGAGCAATTCAAAGATAATAGGAGGTAATTATGGGTGTAACTAAACCAATAAAAGTTTCAATAATGGGGCAAGAATATAACATAAGAACTGGTGCTGATTCTAAATATATTCATAAAGTAGCTAAAATCGTTGAAGAACGAATGACTGAGATACAAAATGCTTCACCTGATACAACCTCACAATTAAGAATCGCTGTACTCGCGGCTATGAATGTTACGGATGAATATCTTTCGACAATGAAAGTGAAAAATGAGGCGATTGATAAATTGGAATCAAAAACAATTGCTATAACTGAATTTATTGATCATAAAATTTCTGAATTGGAAACGCGTTGAATACAATTATTTCGGATGAAACTATTTTACTTAAAGGTAAACCCGTTAGTAAGCATATTCGTGAAAAATTAACATCTCAAATTAATGAATTAAAAATAAAAAGAAATATTGTACCAAAACTTGCTGTAATTATTGTAGGGAATGATCCAGCATCTCAAGTTTATGTTAATAGTAAAACAAAAGCATTCAATAAAATGGAATGTGCATCTGAAACCTATGCTTTACCAGCCGAATTTGGTGAATCTGATTTAATTGAAATTATTGAGGGGCTTAATAAAGATGTTTCAGTTCATGGGATTTTAGTTCAATTGCCCCTGCCTAAAAGTATGAATACTCGGAAAATATTGATGGCAGTTTCTCCGTTTAAAGATGTTGATGGTTTTCATCCATTAAATATTGGACATCTTTTTGAAGGTCATCCTAAATTTATTCCTTGCACACCAAATGGAATTATTGAAATATTAGATTTTTATAATATTGAAACAGATGGATGCCATGCTGTTATAGTTGGAAGAAGTAATATTGTTGGAAAGCCGATGTTTGGTTTACTTTCACAGAAATTACGAAAAGGAAATGCTACGGTTACAATGTGCCATACAGGAACAAAAAATTTATCTTATTTTACAAAACAAGCCGATTTATTAATTGTTGCTACAGGTGTCCCTAAATATATAACTTCAGAAATGATCAGTGAAAATGTGAACATTATTGATGTTGGAATAAATCGAATTGAGGATTTAAATTCTCCAAAGGGATATAAACTTGTGGGTGATGTAGATTTTAATAATTGTATAGAAAAAGCAAATTCAATTACTCCTGTACCCGGAGGTGTTGGCCCAATGACAATTACGATGCTATTAAATAATACGGTTATCTCCGCTCAAAAAACTTCAATTAAATAATTTGTAAAATTAACTCATGGTTTTAACTGATTTTAAAATTATAATATACAAAAATGAAAAAATCTTTAAGAAGATAGCTATTATATTATTTTTCACAGGCTGTGGAATTGTAGATCAATTTAATAAATCAAATATTTCAGTTGATTCTACTTCGTCTTCTTTTATGAAATCGGTAGTTAATAATTTAGATCCACATATAACAGATAAATATAGTTTTGAATATTCGGCTGAATTTAATTGTGTAGATTTATTATTAGAAAATAAAACTGAATCCTGTATTTCTTCTCAAAAATTTACAAAAGAAGATTCTTTAAAACTATATGATAGTGGACTAATTCCAAGACAAGCATTGCTTGGTGCAGATGGTGTGATTGCGGTGGTACATAATAGTAATACCGTTGAGATTATAGAGGAGATGGAATTAAGAAAAACATTTACTGGAGATATACAGTTTTGGGATGAAGTTGGTGGATTTTCTACTCAGATAATTACCTATATTCAAAAAAATGAAATAGGTGATTTATTTAAAAGTTTAGTTTTGAAAGATGATAAATTCTTTGATTTAGCCATAGAAGTTGATAATACAGATTCAATGATTGTAAGTATTTTAGATGATTTTAATGGAATAGGATTTGTAAGAGTTTCTGATTTACCTAAAATAATTACAAAAATTAAAATGCTATCTATCGCATATCCTGAAAAAGATTTTATCGCAATTCCGTTATATAATAATATTTTATCTGGAGAATATCCTTTTGCACATCAATTTTATTTACAAACCATTCAAAAAAATAATGATGTAATAAATCCTCTTCTAAAGAGCTTTTCATCAAGTTCTACAAAAAAGATAATTAAAAATGCGGGATTTATACCTATAATGAAGAATAGAAAATAGATATTTGTCTTAAGATTATAAAGAAAAGATTGATCAATTTTAATACGGTAGATCCAAGTAATAAGTACAACAATAAATTACATACCAAAAATACCTAATTAAGTGTTTTAAAACCAAGTCTTATCATGGTGTGAATTAACTCCTTATCTGTAATAGTTTTAAAGCCTCTATTTTTAGGGAGGCATTTTCGAATTATTTCCCCAGGATTTAATGACTCTTGGCTGATTGTTGTCATACATTAATCTTACGGTATTCAAATCTACGATGTTTTACTATAGAGGAGTAATTTATTTGTAATAACAATAAATGAGAAGAAATACCTCCATCAGAACGGACTACTAGGTCAATCTTATAGAGAGAGTTCATTTTTGTAAAGTTTAATGTATTATAAGTAGGTCACTGCTCCGAGGTTAAAGGATAAACTGCAATGAGAGTATTACTTCAATCGGTTAAAAAAATAGTATTAATTCATTTTAATTTTGGTAATGTTTGTAAAGCTTAAAATAAAATTAAAAGTAAAATTGATTTACAATTAACAATTCCTAATTCTATGTTAAATCCCATCGAGAAATTCATACAGATTTTGATTTGGTTTTAAACCAAGCTTACTGCGTAATTTTGTACGGTAATTTTCAATTGTACGCGGATTCAAATGGGTTAATGCAGCAATGTCCTTGGTCTGCATTTTGAGTTTTAGGAATGCACAAAACTTCTGGTCGCGCAGGGAAAGTGACGGATAAATATTTTTCAATATTTTATAAAAATCGGTATGAACTTCATTGAACCAGCGCTCAAATTCTTCCCAATCCAGTTTGCTGGATGTATTGCTTTTCAATTTATTTATAAGACCTCTCATCTCCTTATCGGATATTGTACTGCTGTGTAGGAGAGTTTGGTACACTTCTTTTAAAAGCTCTTTTCGTTCTGCAAGGACCATTGCCTTAGTTGTCAGGTCACGTTTATAACTTTCCAGCTTATAATTCAGCTTTTCAATTTTCCGTTCTTTACGTTCCGTTTCTAATTCTGTAGAAATTTTATTGATTTGAGTCTGGTATTTATCAGATTGATGTATAATATTTTGATTTAATATTTCCTGATTGAGGTCATTATACCTTTGAAAATATTCAGTTGCTTTTTCGAATAACTTATTAAGTTCATACGTTTTAGCAAGACCAAGATAGGATTGTAAAAGGGAGTTTTTATTTTTATACTTTTCACATAATGAACTGCATTCGAATAAATATTTTTCTGCCATTTTCACATTTCCTAATTTGCCATAACAACTGCCGATATTGCTTAAAATGATGGGCAATTGAGATTCCGGCCGGTGTTTCCGGGTCAAGTCTAACACCTCCTTATATTTAGTTAAAGCTATATCATAATTTTTTAATAGGCTTTCCATTGCTCCTAGATTATTGAGTATAGGGAGTAAATCCATCGGGTCATCTTTATGTTTAAGGATTTCGAGTGATTGATTAAAACAACGTTTAGCACTTTTATATTCTCCCTTTTCTTTGTAAACAATTCCTAGATTGCTCATGAGGCGCGCTTTTTGTTCTTCATCTTTAATTTTTTCATAATATCGTTTCGACCTTTGAAAGCATTTGACAGAATTATCAAAATTTTGTATGCGAAAATATAATTGCCCGAGCAAATTATTAACTTTAGCAATTTCACTATAATTTTTTTGGTTTTTAAAATAGGTCAAAACCAGAGACAAGTATTCTAGGGATTTTACAAAATTGCTGAGATACAGATGTATTTCACCTAAATAGAAATGAGTGGTATTTAATTTCCCTTTTTCTTTTAAATTGGTATAAATAGTCTCACATTTTTCTGCAATTTCCAAAGCTTCCGGGTAATTATTTTCATTGTTTAATTTTTCAATTTTTTCTAGGAGTTCTTCAGCGTCTTTTGCTGTCTTGGATTGGTTTTTTTTAATCATATAGTAAATTTGTAATTTGGTTGTAGAAATTCGTCATTGTAATTTGCAATTCCTGTTACCTTTTCAATTTTCTTCATTTTTTTTCTTGACACAATTATTTTGACAAAAATGTCAGAACCTAGAGATTAGACAATGATTGAATATAAATGACAATTGCATGACCATCTCACTACACTATAGCTAATTCGTAATTCGTTATTTCTGTTTCCCTTTTCCATACATTGACCTAAAACTATTGATTCGCTGATTTTTCAAGCGTACTATTTTAAAATGAAGGGTAATTTATTAATAATTAGTAGTCAATTTGAAATAGAAAAAATAATTTGTATAGTGTAGTTTTTGTGTAGTTTGCAAATATATGAAATTCAATTAATTTTCATAAAAGGCATTGATATAAAAAGAGTAAAAAGAAATCGAGTTTATAAATTTTACCACAATACGGAGAAGATTTTGAAATGAATTTAACGATATTTATTTATAGATATATTTTGACTGCAATTTTTTGCTGCTTACTTTTCTGCCAATCTGCCCACAGACTTGACATCAGTCCTTATCCCGTTTCGACCATTCCGGATACTTTATATATTTTTAGTGATAGCAATTTTAATGAACACCAGATTTTCACAATTGAATCACTTCAGGGATTGCTTGCCCGAGAAAAACCTGAGATTTACAGAATCCGCGGAAATGGATCAATCCATTGGCTGGACGAGCTGGTTAATTCTGGCGTAGTCATCCCTGACTATTCATTGAATAATTTTTCTGAAATAATTTCCCATTTTAACCATGTAATTGAGGGGTATGTTTTCTGCAATTTGAATGATAACAGCACTAATGCAGCGATTTCAATGTGCTCAGTATCCAATGCAGTTGTAGTAACATCAGTAACAGCACCAGTATTTCAAGAATTGGGAATTCCATTGATTCATGATGTAAGAAACCTAGATGAAGGGTGGGTTTATTCCAATTATGGTAATGAGTTCAATGAGGAACTCGTCATCATACTGGAGGAAAATAAATTTCTGCATTTGGCGGATTATTCGATTTTTTCTAATGCTTTTCATTTTAACGATCCGCCTGATAGTTGGCTCACCAATTCTGTTTATTCTTCTATGGCTCCCAGTGCACCTGTGCTAGGTTGGAGTAATATTGATGAATTTGATTTCATTTACAATAATTCACTTTATTCTATTTTGACCCAGGCCGCCAATTATTCCATCAATTTATCTACATTTACAAATCTGGAAGCAGATTTACATCAGATTGAGGATAACGAAATTGAAACCGTGGAAAATACCCATACCGTTTGTTTTTTGATGAGTGATGGTGATAATCTGCAATATTTGATGAATGATTTTGCAACTTCTGAAAACTGGTATGCAAGTCCTTTCCGCGGCCAAATTGATTTGGGTTGGACTATTTCTCCTGCTTTCTGCGAACTAGCACCCAATATTATGAATTACCTATATGAACATGCATCGAACACAGAATCGGGCAGAGATTATTTTATCGCTGGACCATCGGGAATGGGATATATATTCCCGGATGGGTATCCAGATGTTGCCAATTTTGCGGATATCACTAATCTATACATGGCAAAAGCCGATTTAAATATCGTCAATGTATTGGGTAATAATTTAGACAAACTTCGACTTCCTCCTTATCTGCTACAACACAATATTGAAGCCATTTTTTATTATGGATTTTCGGATTATTCTGATCTTGATGGTGATATTTTCTGGTTGAATGGAAAACCGGTGATTGGCGGTAGGCGTAATCTTTGGGAAGGATTTGAAACTCCGTCAAGTCTCGCATCATATATTAATTCACTGCCTACAGACCCAAATTCAAAAAACGGATACAGCCTGATACCGGTACATGTCTGGACAAGAACAGTTGAAGATGTGGTTAATTGCGCAAATGAGTTGAATAATAATGTACGTGTAGTAGCTCCCGATGAATTTGTACAGTTGATCCAGCAGAATTTAGGATCGCAATTGGAAGAAGATCAATTTAATGGCAATTCCTGGTATGTTTCTTCTAGTGGAAGTGATATGACCGGCACAGGAAATGAAACATTTCCGTTACAAACGATTCAATTTGCAGTGAACATGGCAGCAGACTTTGATAGTGTCATTGTACTACCAGGTGTTTATACATCTACAAATACCGATGTAGTTGATCTGGGAAATAAGAGCATTTATCTTTTTGCAAAATATGGACCACAGGAAACCATTGTTGACGGTGAAAATGTAAGACGCTGCTTTAGGAATAATTTCAACGGCAAATCCATTATCGATGGTTTTACGGTTCAAAATGGGTATAGTGCTAACTGGAATGGTGCTGGCATATTCGCACAGGGATCTGTATTGTATCGTAATATGATCATTCAAAATTGTTCTGCACCAATTGGACAGGGCGGAGGAATTTATTTTGAGAATAATACTAATTTTGCACGCATTGAATATTCACTGATAAAAAACAATACTGCGGCAAGAGGTGGTGGAGTCTCATCCTGGGGTGGCGGATACGCCAGAGTCAAAAACTGCACCATCATTAATAATCATGCAAATACGTGGGGCGGTGGGGCTTCTTCAGATGATGCTTCAAGAGTGGAATTTCTGAATTGTATTATTTGGGGAAATTCAGCACCAGAAGGCGAGCAGTTATTTGAATATGAAAATGCTGAATTGAATACGAATTATTCCACCATTGAGGGTGGTTATGGCGGGATTCATTGGTACACCGTGGAACCCGATTTCTGTGATGCAGATAATGGAAACTATTTTTTAAATCCGGGCAGTCAATTGGCGGAATTGGGGTTTGGGAATGAATTTTTGGGAGCTTATCCGGAAGGATGTGGTTTAGTTGGTGATTTAAATTTTGATGGAGTTATCAATATTGTAGATGTGGTCATTTTGATTGGAATTATTCTAGATAATTCAAATCCTTCAATTAATGAAATAACCGCTGGAGATCTGAATGGTGATCAATTGTTAAATGTTATTGATGTGGTTTTGCTGGTGCAGATGATATTGGGAGTTTAAGAGGTTGACAATGAATTTTAGTGATGATAATGTGGAAATTAGAGAATTACTCCTCGAAGGATTTTGAAAAAATGAAAATGTGTAGTTTTTGTGTAGTTCCATGTATTGGCATTTTAAATTAAAATAACCTATGGAAAAATTATTAAAGAATTAATATGATAACAGAAAAAAAAATAAAAAAACAGAATCTTGAACAGGAGAATGACCAGATTTTAAAGCGCGTAGATGCCCAGATTAAAGTCATCAAGAAAGTTTTAGATAATTTTGATAACAATAAAAAAGAAAACAATAACAAGGAGGAACAGACATGTTCGGAATAAAATCAATCAATAAACTTGCAATTGCTACAGCTTTTATCGCTTTTGCATTCACACAAACCGTATCCCTTCAGGGTGTGTTAAGAGATCCACTGGGCCGTACGGTTAACGATGGAGAGTACCAGTTGACTTTCCGCATTTATGATATGGATGTCGGTGGGGAAGCCCTCTGGGAAGAAACATACGAAGACATGCAGATCTCTCATGGTGTATTTGCCGTGGAGTTAGGATCCATCAACTCGATGAGTGGCCTGACTTTTGGTGTGCAGTATTATGTGGGTGTGTCTGTACAGGGTTCAATGGAAATGGAACCCCGTTTACGTCTGACCAACGCACCGGCAGCAATGGCTGTTTTTGGTGTGGATAATATTTTCCCGTCTTCGGGGAATATTGGTGTGGGTACGACTGAGCCCGATGCAGGTCTGCATATCAAACCCGCTGCTAATGCCGCAGGCGATCAGGATTTGCTGACCATTGAAAATGATTCGGGAGCCAGCGTTAGAGTAGATGCAAACTCTGATATGCATTTTACCGGAGCTATTTATTTTTCTGATGGTTCCATTCTGAATACGGCGCAGGGCGGTTCTGCAGCGGCCTTATCTGCACCAAATGGCTCAATTATTGAAATGGATAATAACAACGATGGTGATGGTGACCTAATTATTCAGCGTGGCGGTGCAATTGTTGCCACTGTCAGCGGTTTTGGTGATGGTAGTTTTAATGGTAACTTGTCTGCCGACGGAAATGCTTCTGTTGCTGGTGATGCTACAATTACGGGTGATCTTTCTGCTGATGATTTAATAGTTGCAGGTACTATCACTGCCGGTGGTGATGTTGCCGTTGATGATTTATCTGCTGCAGGTACGGTTTCTGCAACGAACATTACTGCTGAAAATTTTGGTGATGTAAGTGCAAATTCAGTTATTACAACTGGCGATGTTGAAGTTGGTGGTGGACTAACCGTAACCGGTGATATTCATGGTACGAATACCAAAAGACAGGGATTGGACGTTATTTGGCAGGATGATACTCCCTAAGATAATTTATTTTACAATCTTACAGAAGGGGTGTATTATGAAACAGGTACTACCTGGGAAAGTGTAAAAAGTACTTATAGTGCTATAATTGTAACCTTTATTACTGATAATAATAATAACACTTTTTATTTACCTACTGATGATCTTTACCTAGGTCAAAATGTAATGTGGGAAGTTGGTAAGTATTATGACAAAGTAATAATATTAACAATAAGTAATTTAACTCCTGATTATTCACTTTTTAGTGTGAGCACAACAGGTGGTTTAGATGTACAATCCATTATTTTCCGTGGTATTCGATAGAATTAGATAACTTTTATACCAAATCCCATATAGGATTTGAAAGGATGTAATTATGAAAAAATATAGAAAACAATTATTGTTTCTTTTGGGAGTTGCCTGGGTGATGCCAGTATTGCTTTCTGCGCAGGGATTATGTGAACCTATATATTCGGTGCATAAGCATACGCGAACCTATGCACCTATGCTTGAAACAAGTAGCAATTTGTACAATGCGATCATTATAGCAGGGCAACCAATAATTGCTGAAAATAGTACCAACTATTCTCAATACAGTATGTCTGCTGGTTTTTATGCGGATTATTTAACGGAGCCCAAAGCACCCTTATTAAGAGCGTCTGACGGCGATTTCCAGGATATGGTATTACTTGATTGGGATATTGAAGGCGATTTTTCCGGACCACCGGTCACAAGTGATGAAGTTGTCGTTTACCGTAATGGATATATCTTGACGACATTACCTGCAACTCAAACACAATATCAGGATTTTAATGTATTCCCAGGTGAGTATTATACCTATGGTGTAACGGTTACCAATACAATGGGTGAAAGCCAAACCGATGATAATGTGGGATTTTTGAATCCCAATGGAATTATCACGGGTCATATTGAAACCCCAAGTGGAACACCGATGGTAGATACAAAAGTTATATTAACACCTAATTTAGGTCGGTCTGCGTTATTTGATGGTGATGGTTATGTGTATTGGTTTGACAGCGATATTAACACTAATCGTCAATTTACTGGTATGGAAAATGATTATACTATAGAACTTTGGTTCCGGTCAATTGTTCAAAATCAACAATCGTTGTTTGGTGCAGTAGATTCTAATTCAACGAATAATCGTGTTTTAATAGAACTTACAGATGGTGGACAAGTAAATTGGGTTCACAATGGTGTGAGTATGAAAACCGTGAATTCTTATACGAATGATTTTGAATGGCATCATTTAGCTGTGGTAAAAGAAGCAAGTGATATGACCATGTATATTGATGGTGCATTGGTAGGTGAGGGTTCTGGTGCAACTGATATTAACGCAAAGTTAGAAATGACTTTAGGTAAACATGGACCACGAGATCCGCGTCATTTTTATACAGGACGAATGGATGATTTTAGAATTTGGTCCTATGCTCGAAGATGGGAAAATCTATTAAATGTAATGGATATTACCCTATCTGGAGAAGAAGATGGATTGTCTGCATACTTTAAATTTGATGAAGTTGAAGGTGATGTAATCTTTGATTTAACTGCAAATGACCGTGATGGTAAAACATGTCGGGTGGATCGTGATGAAAATATTGCGCCAGTATTCCAAGGTGCATTAACCAATTTACAAGGTGATTATGCCATCAAGGGTATTTATTATGCAGGCGGAACAACCTTTACTGTAACTCCATCTTTGGCATCTCCAATTGGACGTTCATTACAACTCGATGGTGTGGATGATTATGTAAGTTTTGGTGGTCAACGGATTGATTTAACGGGTGATTATACAATGGAAGGCTGGTTTAAAACCAGTTCTAACGGAGACCATACAATTTTTTCTGCAGTAGATCCAATTACAGGAGAGAACCATTTAAATGTAAAAGCATCGGGTGGAACTTTGTCTGCAACTTATTTAGATGTAGATTTGTTTGGTATTTCAGTAGTGGATGATAACTTATGGCATCATTGGGCAGTAACATATGAAGGTGGAAATTTAACCCTCTATGTAGATGCTGAAGTGGACGCTGAAAGTTTTGTTGAATCTTCTTATGATTCAGAATCCAATATCTCATTTGGTAAATCTTCATTAGATACCGATTACTATTTTGGTCGTTTGGACGAATTCCGTCAATGGGATTATGCCCGTAATTATGACCAAATAGGTGGCACCATGAACCAGTTTCTAGAAGGTGATGAATACGGTTTGGTAGAATATTGGAAAATGAATGATGGTATTGGAATTTTAACTACGAATACCGTGGGAACTTCAGCTGGAACGCTTGAAGGTGGAATTGAATGGTCAATGGACATACCATTGAATGAAGTTTTCGACCATTGGTATGAACCCGAAAGTCGCCAAGCAACCTTAAACCAAAGTAGTACATCAATTGACCAAGTAAGTTTTGAAGATAAATCTTTAATTCCAGTCTCTGGCTATGTGCGTTATGAAAATACAGCATGTTTTAATGGCGGTGTCGAAATTTTAGTAGATGGTACCTCTTTAATTCCACCATTATATACATCCGATGATGGAAAATTTACAGTGGACATTGAGCCGGGCTCAATAGGTAAAATTTTAACACCAAATTATTATAATGTATTTTCGGGTGAAACACATGAATTTTTACCGCCATTGATAGAACTACCAATGATGGTTCAGCCCATTACGGGATTATATTTTAATGACCGAACTTCTCGAGTTGGTTCTGGAACCGTAGCAGGTGGTACATGTGCACACCCAATTACACCATCTCAAGGAAATATAGAAGTTACATTTAGGCCAGTAGATGGATGCGTGGAAGAAACTATTATTGTAGATGAATATGGGCAATATGAATCTTCTGCATTACCACCACTTATTTACAATCTAAGTGTTGATCATCCCAATCCATCAATAGATGAGTTTTTCATTGCAGATTCAATGAGTATGGAACATTCTAATAGATTTAGAGATTTTGTATATCGTGCTCCCGTAGAAGCCGAATTTGGGCAAATGAGGGAGATAGATGGAGCAACTCATGCGGTAAAAGCAGTTGTACAAGAAAATGAATGTGGAGAGTATCCATATATCCTTCAAGCTGGAAAATATTATCAAATTGATTATGATGTATTTGAACGCTATGGTGAAAATACATGTCGTGTGGATAATTTTGATATTGCAATATTTGATAATATTTCTGATACTTCTTATACTGGAACAGTTGCAGGAGAATATGCAGGACAATCTGTACCATTAACATTTTCCGGAAAAACGCCAAATATGGTTTCTGGTGGTGATCATCCATACCAGAAAAATATTTCGATTGTTGTAGCGGGACCGGGTGGTGGAAGCTCAACAACTGAAATTTGGGCATTATTAGAAGGAACAAAGAAAATTCCAGGTGCAAATTTTCAAACTCAATCGAACTCTTGGCCATGGATGGTGCTAAGAACTCCACCGGGAGACGGAAGTTTTACTTATTTCTCCGCAGGTGGAACTGTATGTAATTCGAGTTCATATTCGGTAGATATGGGTGTTGGTGGATCAGTTGAAGCTGTCGGTTCTTTTGGTACTAACCAATCTATAATTGTTGGAACACCGGGTGGTGGTACAATAACAGATGTTGGTGTTACATTTGATGTAGGGTCAAGTTTGTCAGGTTCAGCAACAGAAACCTCAGCAACAGAAACTGAGAATTGCATCACTACTTCTGAAACTTATACGGCCTATGGTGATGGTTTATTAACCGGAAATGATGCAACAGTATATGTTGGAGGAGGAAAATCCTTTGATATGGGATTAGCTCGTATTCTTAATATGGAAGAATGTTCTGTTGAGATTGATACAACAGTTTCTATGAGTCAAAGTGGAGTACATTCTACATTTATTCTATCTCGATTTTATATTGAAAATGTAATGATGCCAAATGCAATGATGACATGGCAATTAGAAGGAGATTCAACATCATTAGATACTTATAACTATTGGGAATCTGTTATTGATTGGGATTCTAATTTAATGGAAACAGCATTTAGTTCTCCGGATTTTGCAATAGGAGAAGACGGTGGTGTAGGTGATACCTATATAGCTTATGACGCTGGAGCAACTTTTGAATATTCCTATATTAATGAAACAACAACATCATCAACCTCAGAGTTTGTTGCGGAATTTGAACAATCTACATGGGTTACTTTAGGTGGTGAAGTTGCAGGTATTGGAGCTGAAGGAACCGTTACTGGAACTATCTCAGGAAGTACATCTAATACTAATTCTTCGGGAAATACCTCTTCTATTGAAATTGGATATACTTTAGATGATGATGATCCTGGTGACGGTTTTTTACTTCAAGTATTAGCTGATACATGGACCGGAATGCCAGTATTTAAAACAGTTGGTGGTCAATCAATGTGCCCATGGGAATATGGAACAATGAAACGACACCTTGCTGAAATGGAAGTAGCTGTTCCTTTATTAGTAGATGTTCCACCCGATGAACCTGCTGTTTTTGAAATTAATCTAATTAATGCTTCAGCAACAGGCGAAGCGAATTATTATGAATTAATGTCTGAAAATGCATCGTTAAATGGTGCAGAAATTACTGTAAATGGTCAATGGCTTGGTGGAGCAGGGCAATGGTTCTGGTTGGAACCGGGTGTCAATACACCAATTATTGTAGAAGTTAATAGAGGTGCAATTGGCTATGAATTTGATGATATTTACTTAGAATTACATGCACCATGTGAAGGTGACATTGCAGCTGATTTAGGTGCAAATACACTTAATGCTGGAAGTATTTTAATTTCAGCTCATTTCCAAGAACCATGTTCAGAGTCTAATATTGCCAATATTGAAGATGGTTGGTTAATTGATGGTTCACATGGTAGTGATTCTTTATGGGTAACTATTGATGGTTATGATCCTGAAGATGAAAATTTAATCTCAGTGGATTTACAATACAGATCGGGTTCAGGTGATTGGTTTACAGCCGCATCTGTTCTTGCTGAAGATTTAGTTGACGATTATGTATTGATGCCATTTAATGTCAGCCCAAATATTGTAATAGATGGAGAGTATGAATTACGGTCTCAGGCGGTATGCGGTGGCGGTAAATATCCAGGTACTTCAGCATCAGTAACAGGTACTATCGATAGGTCCGCACCAGCAGTATTTGGTTTACCAGAACCGGCTGGTGGTATTCTTGGACCCGATGATTTCATTGGTGCATCTTTTGATGAAAATGTACAATGTGGTGAAATAAATCCAGGTGCTGGTGATATCCAATTATGGAATACCGTAAATGGTATGGCTGTAGATTTTGATTTTACCTGTGGTTTTAATACCGTAACAGTTGAACCTGCTCCTGCAAATGTGTGGTTAGAAAACCAAACATTTAGAGCCGAAATTCATAATCTGCAAGATATATATGGAAATACCCGGGACGAAGCAGTGGTATGGGAATTCTATGTAAATCGTAATCCGATTGAATGGTCTGGAACCAATATTGACAATGTTGTGATTTGGGTAGATGATGAATATTCTACTCAGCGTCAATTGGTTAATAATGGTGGATCAAACAGGTCGTACGAGATGATCGCTGGGAGAGAAGGAGCAATCCCAAGCGGTGATGCAATATCATTGCCAAATTGGTTAGAAGTTGCCCCGATGACAGGAACAATTACGCCAGGGTCGGCACAAGATATATCTATTGGTTTGGTTGAAGGTTTAGACTTTGGACATTATCAAACAACGCTTTATGCTGCCGGTACGATGGGTGATGAACCCATGATTGTAGATATTCGTAAACTTTGTTATGAACCTGAATGGTCATTAAACCCCGCCGATTATCAATATACAATGAGTATCACAGCAACATTATCGACTGAAGGTGAATTATCAGATGATGGTTATGATATTATCGGTGTATTTGTAGGTGATGAATTGCGGGGTATTGCACGAGTAGATTATATTCAAGCATTTGAAGACTTAGCAGGGACACATCCGTATGAAGTATTCTTAACAATTTACTCAAATGAGACTTCAGGAGAAGATTTATCATTTAGAGTTTGGGATGCATCTGCTTGTACTGAATTGGGTTGGATTGAAGAATCCTTTTCCTTTGAATCAAATGCATCACATGGTACTCCAACGAATCCAGTAACCATCACTGCGACAAGTCAAGTGATAACTTCGTTAGACTATCCTGCAGGTTTTACATGGTTTTCTCTAAATCTTGAGAATATTGATATGAGTTTAAATAATATCATGTCAAACATGAATCCAGCTGGAGGTGATCAAATAAAAAATCAAACTTCTTTTGCACAATATGTAGAAGGATATGGTTGGGTTGGTCCATTAAGTGAGTTTTCAAATAAATCAATGTATTTGATAAGTTTAGCAAATTCAGATGAAATGGAAATGGTGGGATATCCTGTCAATGTTGAATTGGACACAATTAATGTGGTGACAGGTTGGAATTGGGTAGGTTTTCAACCTCAATATAGCATGACTGTTGATGATGCACTTGAATCCTTAAACTCTGCTACAGGAGATATTGTTAAAAGTCAATTTGGTTTTGCACAATATGTAGAAGGATTTGGTTGGATTGGATCACTTAATTATATGTCACCGAAACAGGGATACATGTTAAAATCTTTATGGGCTGGTGATTTAAATTATCCGTTTGAACTTTCCAACCGTGATAGTGAGATGCAAGACGAAATATATCAAGCTCCTCTTGCAGAGAATGCACCAAGTTGGAATGTGAATGTCAATCAATATGAACATAGTATGACCATGACAGCAACTGGACTTGTAAATGGATTATCATTATCTAATGAAACCGACATGATTGGTGCATTTACACTTGTTGAAACTGATAATGGAATGGTTGAAGAATGCAGAGGTGTTACTCAGCCAATTTACATTGAAGCATTGGACCAATATTCTGCTTTCTTAATGGTGTATTCAAATACTCCAGAAGAAGACATTTATTTTAAACTTTTTGAAGCAAATCAAGATATTATTTGGTCTGTATATGAAGGTGCTACTTTTGCCTCAAATTCTAATGTGGGCGATGTTCTAAGTCCATTTAATTTAAATGCACAACCTCCAGTAGGAGATGTTACATTTGATGGTGTTTTGAATGTTATCGATGTTCTCCAAACAGTTAATTACATTTTGGATATATTGACACCGTCTATAATAGAATTTGCAGTAGCAGATATGAATATGGATGAAAGTATCAATGTTGCAGATATTGTTGAAATGGTATCTATAATATTGGATGTGCCTATGATAAAAGCAGAAGCAGATATTGTTGTGGATATTAAAGTACAGGGCAATCAGGTATTTATAAGCTCTGAAAATAATATTGCAGGTATTCAGTTTGATTTACCTGATGTAACTACGATTGATTCTAGACATGAGTATTTTACCAATTATATAAATGGATCATTGAAAACAGTGATATTGAATATGGATGGTCACGGAATTCATGATGGTTTATTATTTACGACAGAACATATTCAAAGTATTACTAATATCATTATTGTCGATCGATCAGGTGCAGAGTTAGCCTATGAAGTACGCTTTGTGCCTATGAATTATAAGTTAGCTCAGAACTATCCAAACCCATTTAATCCTGAAACCACAATTAATTTTGATCTTCCAGATAATGCAAAAGTTTCAATTGCTATATTTGATCTACAAGGAAGATTAATAATTGAACTTGTGAACGGACAATTGGAAGCAGGCTATCATAGCATTAAATGGAATGCTCAGGATATCTCTGGAGTACCACTTTCAAATGGTGTTTATTTCTACAGGATGACAACTCCTGAATACAATAGTGTTAAGAAAATGGTATTATTAAAATAAAATAAATAATAATAGGGTGACGGATATCCTTTCCTCCTAATAATCTGGTCTGATCTTCCTACATTTTATCAGACACCCTAAGAGAGGTAAATTACCAATTAAGAA
>JACNKR010000001.1 GCA_014381925.1 Fidelibacterota bacterium
GGACATTTTGGACAAATAGTATAAACAGCTCACCGAGTGATTTTAGTTTACTTACGCCATTAGATGATGAAGTTATCGATACAACGACTATTACATTTAATTGGGAAGCGTCTGAAGATGTTGATTTAAATGATTCGCTTTCTTATCAATTAGAATTTGGAGAAAGTATAGATAGCTTATTAATTGTTTACTTAGGAGCAGATACAACATATACACTCTCAGATTTAAATGATAATACCACTTATTATTGGAAAGTAATTGCCGAAGATTTAACTGGATTATCAACAGAAAATATAAATGGATATCATAGTTTTAGAATAAATACAGAAAATGATAACCCCGAAGCATTTAGTTTAATTAATCCTGAAAACGGTGCTATGGTTAGTAATTTATTACCAACCTTTACATGGGAAATCCCCATTGATTTAGATGATAGAAATAGAAATCGATTTATAGAAAGTTATCAATTTATATTAAATCAAGATACAAGTATTGTAACTGAAAACAGTATTATTCCAGAAACTCCACTGGCTGAAGACATGGAATATACATGGCAAGTCATTGCAGTAGATAATGATGGCGGAGAAACATCATCAAACACGTGGACATTTTGGACAAATAGTATAAACAGCTCACCGAGTGATTTTAGTTTACTTACACCATTAGATGATGAAGAAACAGGATTAACACCTGCTTTCAGTTGGATGGAATCAACAGATTTAGATTTGTATGATAGTTTAATTTATACTTTAAAACTTGGTGATGATATCTCTAATCTTGCTGGTATAAATTTAGGTAATTCAACAAATTATTCACTTGAAATTGAATTACTTGATAATACTCAATATTTTTGGCAGGTAATTGCAACAGATGGAGTAGGTGCAACCTTTATGACACCTCTACATTCATTTATGGTAAATTCAGAAAATGATAATCCAGATGGATTTAGTTTGTTAAATCCACAAAACAATGAAACTTTAACCCATCCTAATGAGATTCTATTTTGGGATGTTTCTACAGACTTAGATGGCGATGAAATAAACTATATTTTATATTTAGATCAAAATGTAGATCCAATCACAGTCATAGATACAATTCAAACTAATTATTATCAAAATTTACAAATTGTAGAGGATGAATTATATTTTTGGAAAGTCGTTTCTATTGATGAAAATGGAGGATCAACGGCAACTGAAATTTGGTCATTTAGTTTAAATGAAATAAATGAACCTCCGAGTGAGTTTTCCCTTATAAGTCCAGAAATTGATGAAATTGTAAATACGGTAAATGTTCAATTTGATTGGGATACCTCAATTGATAATGATTTTAATGATATTGTTTCATATATCCTTGAAATTGGTTCAAACATTGAAAACCTTGACACAGTTAATGTTGGATTTGATACTTCATATATCATCGAAGAATTAAATGATAATACCGAATATTATTGGCGAATAACTGCAATTGATAATCTTGGAACTTCAACTATTAATTCAGGAGGTTTTAACCAATTTACGATCAATGTTTCAAATGATCCTCCAAGTGATTTTTCATTGATTACTCCAACTTATGAAAGTATTGAATCAAATTTAGCTCCACTATTCTATTGGGCAAATTCAATTGATAATGATCCAGAAGATATTGTTTCTTATGAATTATTTATTGATATGGATTCCAGTTTTGTTATAACAGACCCAATTGAGTTGGATTCTAATGGATTTGATTATTCACTTTTAAATACAGTTTTAAATGATAATTCAGAGTATTACTGGAAAGTAAATGCCAAGGATTTAGAAAATGAAACAACTACAAGTGACCGGTTTTTATTTTATACCGATTCATATCCCGAACCACCTAATGCATTTAATTTAGTTTCTCCTATAAATGATAGTCACTTAGACTCAAATATAATTGAATTTACTTGGAATTCTACAACTGATAATGATCCAAGGGATAATATTAATTATGGATTTGTTTATACAGATAATCTTTTAGATACATTATCTTTTAATTATGTAACCGATCTTTTAGATACATCACTTACATTAGAATTAGAAACAGGACGAGTATATTATTGGCAAGTTATTGCAATGGATGATGATTCACTCTTTACTTTTGCAAATGGACACCAGGATTCAATTTGGTCATTTGCTTTAGGTGAACTTTCAGTTTCAGATAAAATAAATATTCCTACAGAATGGTCATTAGCTCCTGCCTATCCAAATCCGTTTAACCCAATAACGAATATAAAATTTGCTGTTCCTGAAAATGCATTAATTTCAGTAATAATTTATGATATTAATGGCCGTGTCATTGAAGTTTTGGCTGATGGAATGGTAAATGCAGGATTTCATAATCTTACATGGGATAGTGGGAATAATCCATCTGGTTTATATTTTGTAAAACTTGATGCGTTAGGGTTTAGTGATACTCAGAAATTGATGTTGGTGAAGTAGAAATTATTCTGACAAAATAGAAATATTACAAAACAAATATGGTATAAAAATAACCGAGAGAAAAATTATCTCCACCGGAGCGGACGATTAGGTCACTCTTACAGAGTTCATATATTTTAGTTAAAATGTGTTATAAATAGGTAACCTCTACGAGGTTAAATTCAAATTAAAAATTATATCACTTTGTTTGAAATAATAGAATATTGAGTATATTATTTTATTCATAACTTATATTTTAAAATTCAATATTCATCATTTCTTCATCAATTTAATCTGTGTTTATCAGTGGCTTAT
>JACNKR010000014.1 GCA_014381925.1 Fidelibacterota bacterium
AAACAACCGGATTGTTTGGTCATTATGATGATAATGATATGGTTTATTTAAAAGTAAAGTACAGTTTTTAAATTCTATAGGATAATCCTGAAAATATAAAAGTCTGATTTAATTGCCCATCAATAATAAAATCGAATGCAGAATAAAAATATAAATGTTTTGATATAGATTGATCAAATGAAATAGAAAAGGAATGTTGAGTAAAGTCAAAAGGATTAATGCCATACCCATATTGATATAATTCATATTCTATAAAAATTGATTTTTTATTATTAATCTCCCAATCATACTGAAATTTATTTTGTAAGCCATTAATAATATCATTTTTTATCCAATTTAAATTCCACCCCAAAATATATTTTTCTTTTATTTGATGTGATTGATAGTTAAATCGAAGTAAGTATGCTATTTCACTTGAATTTTGGATACGAATATTTGAACCAATTTGAAATTGACCAATTTTGGGAATTGAAAATCGAATTGAATTTAGCCATCCAGAGCGAATTTCATTGGAAATTAAGGAATCCTGTGTACTTTCATCATTTGTAAAATATATAGGATTAATTCGCATTGAATATTTCGATTGGAAAACAATACCAAATATTGCTTTATATCGGATTGAAAGTTGGGAAGAGGTCAATTCAAAATAAGAAGAATGATTTAACTCTTCTCGATAGTAATCAGTTAATTGCCAAATATTAAATTCTAAATTATTATTATATCGACCTTTTATCTTAAAAAAGAAAAATTCTCTTAGTGGGATATTTTCTTCATATTGTCCTACTATACTTCCCGTACCGTTTAATGTTAAATTGTTTAATTTTTTATTTATTGTAGAGTAAACACCTATTTTTTTCTGCAAGTAATTGGGTTTATAAGACTCATTATCAGGCTGAAAACCAAATAAAGCACCAATGGAATATGATTTATTTTTTCGCCATTGTGTCAAAATTCCATCTGTAGCACCAATGCCAGATAACTCTGCAGTAAATACTCTGCCAGCTTGTAAAAAGATTCCCTTTTTTCTCGAACCAAAATCTAGTTTAGCTTGATAAAGTATAAATTTTCCCGTATTTGAATTTGATTGTCCAAAAGCAAAAAAATGAATGGGAAATGGATTATTTATTGCCAAACCATATTGAAGCGATTGGTATAGCATAGGTTCATTTGATATTGTATTATAATTTGTACGAAATGAAATAGTACCATGTTGAGATAATTTGATATTTTGTTTTGGCGTCTCAACGGGGTTATTTACAACAATTGGATTAATAATAATATTATTCTCATTATCAACATTTCGGTTATCATTAATTTTTAAAATAACAATGTCACCGAGTTTAAATTCTAATTGAGAAGAAATTTTATCTGATACCGATGAATTTGTTGCAACATGAGAAACAATTACAGAGCCAAGAAAATCGCCCCTTCTTGTGATTTTTAAAGTATCTCCAATAATAATATTTTGTTTACTTCCAATATCACAATAAACTTGATCAACAGTAAGATAAGTAATTTTACCTTTAACTATTTCAATATCATCTGCAAAAAGTCCTGTGAAAAATAATAAAGTAATAATGTTAAAATATTTAATCATCGTCACCTTGCGGATGGCAATTAAAACATGCACTACTTTCATAAATAAATCCATTTTCATCATCATGTTCTTCTTCCATTTTTGATTTTCTATGTTTATGACACACACCATTTAATCCACATGAAAATTGTGTATAATCATTTGGTGAAATATGACATTCAGAATTACATGATGTCCATTCACCTTTATGTTCACCTGAATAAATTGGAAAAAATATATCATGTTTTGACATATCTGAAGGAATAAAAGTTCTCGTATTATGGCATAATTCACAATTTTGATTTTCAGGATGAATTCCTATTGAAACTTGCGATTCATATTCTATTAAATGGCATGAAATACATTCAGTAGATAAAAACTCGCTTGAATATTGTGAATGGCATTCATTACAATTAATAAATTTATGTGCACCCACTAAAGGAAACATTGTCATTTCATGTGCTGACCATTTCCCTGCAAAATTCCATGAATTAGCATTATGACATTGGTTACAATCTTGCCCATATCGATTATAATGTATATCTAAATGGCAATCCTCACATTTATTTTCAGAATTTGAAAACAGATGTATTTCTTTAATTGTTTCACCTTGATGACATTGAATACAATTTGCAGATTTATGCATACCGTTCAATTTAAATTGAGTTAAATCATGATTAAAAATTAATGGGTTTAGTAATGGTAACCAATTACCTGAATAATGACAATTATCACACTTTAAAGATTTATTAATAATTGAATTATCAATATATTGTTGAGAGAATACAGTTGCAAAAAGGAATAAATAAATCATTTATTAGGTTTATTATTTACATTTTTTAAAATATTCCAAGGTACTCTTTTCAAAATTCGATTATGAAAATTATTAATAATTATATCATCTTCTTCACCATTCGGGTGGCAGTCAAAACACGCTGAACTTTCATATACATATCCGTTTTCGCCTCCATGTTCACCATCCATTTCAGACTGACGGTGTTCATGGCAAACACCATTTAATCCACATGAAAACTGAGAAAAATCATCTGAAACAATATGACATTCAGCCGTACATGAACTCCATTCACTACGATGTTCACCATTATAAATTGGAAAATAATCATTATCATGATTATAATTTAAATCATCCCAATCATCTACCTCATGGCATGTTTCACAAGTTGTGGGAAAATCATTATCATGTTCTTCATTAAACTCATCTTCATGACAATTGAAACAACCATCTGAAATATTATTATGAGAAAATGTAGCTTCTTCCCAAGTTTCTGTACTATTATGGCAATCTTCACATTGTGTAGAAAAACCATCATGAGGTGGATTCTCAGCTAACTCAAATTCTGATTCATGGCAAGAGTTACAGTTTTCTGAAATATTACTGTGATCAAATTCAGCACCTTCCCATGTTGTAATATCCGTATGGCAATTAATACATGATGTAGATAATTGAGAATGATTGGGGTTCGTTGCATTTTCATAATCAATTATATGGCATGATTCACATACATCATTTACCATGTGCATAAAAATATCAGGTTCCCATCCTAATGTTTCATGACATAAACTACAATAATTTTCTGGATATTGATACAGTTGATGATTGGGGTTCTCAGCTTGTTCATAATCCTGTAAATGGCAACTTTCACATTCTTGAGATGTATTATTATACTGTTGAGATGCATGGCAGGATTCACAACTTGCTATTAAATGTAGTCCATTTAATTCATAACTTGTCTGAATTAAAGAATGAATAAATGGGTCTATCGCCCATTCATTTGTACTTACATGGCAAAGGCTACAATTATCATTTATATTTCCATTCCCATGGGGTGGATTTTCAGATTCAATATATTCAGGTTGATGACATTCTTCACAATCATTCCCTGTAAAATCACTATGTAGAAATAAATTATTTCCCCAATCTAAATCATTATGACATTTTTCACAATCTTGATTTATTACATGAGTCGAATGATCATAATTAGATTGAGTTGAATTCGAAGATGCAATTCCATTTTCATTATGACATCCTTCACATGAATTTGGTAAATTATAATTCCCTTCACTGTGGCATTGTTCACAATCTGCTAATTGATGGGAGCCAGATAAAATAAAACCTGTTTCATCATGGTTGAATTCTGCACCTCCCCATGTTGTAATATCCGTATGGCAATTAATACACGATGTAGATAATTGAGAATGATTGGGGTTCGTTGCATTTTCATAATCAGGCATATGACAAGATTCACAGGCATCATTCACTACATGTAAAAAATTATTTGACCAATTGTTTGAATCATGGCAATTGCTACAATATTGAGTTGGATATTGATATAGTTGATGATTGGGGTTCTCAGCTTGTTCATAATCCTGTAAATGGCAACTTTCACATTCTTGAGATGTATTATTATACTGTTGAGATGCATGGCAGGATTCACAACTTGCTATTAAATGTAGTCCATTTAATTCATAACTTGTCTGAATTAAAGAATGAATAAATGGGTCTATCGCCCATTCATTTGTACTTACATGGCAAAGGCTACAATTATCATTTATATTTCCATTCCCATGGGGTGGATTTTCAGATTCAATATATTCAGGTTGATGACATTCTTCACAATCATTCCCTGTAAAATCACTATGTAGAAATAAATTATTTCCCCAATCTAAATCATTATGACATTTTTCACAATCTTGATTTATTACATGAGTCGAATGATCATAATTAGATTGAGTTGAATTCGAAGATGCAATTCCATTTTCATTATGACATCCTTCACATGAATTTGGTAAATTATAATTCCCTTCGCTGTGGCATTGTTCACAATCTGCTGATTGATGAGAGCCAGATAAAATAAAACCTGTTTCATCATGGTTGAAACCTACTCCTGCCCACTTAGATATTGAATGGCATTCCTGACAATTTTGGCTATATTGCATTGTAATATGTGATGGCGAATTTGAATATTGTCCTATACCTGTGGACATAAAATCATCAATATGACAACTTTTACATTCAGTTGAAACTGAAGAAAATTGACTTGTTGTATTAATATGACATTCATTACAATTAATATTTTGATGTCCTTTTATTAACGGAAAACGAGTTTGATTATGGTTAAATTTTCGCTCATCAACATCCCATGAATTTTCATTATGACATTGCTCACAATCACTTCCCAATTCCTGCAAGTGTATATCAATATGGCATGAATTACAATTTGAATTCCCAAAATGGAAATTATGTTTTTCCTCAATTGTATTTCCCAAATGACAGTCATTACATCTTTGTATTTTATGAACACCATTTAATGAAAATCCTGTTTCACTATGAATAAAATTAGAATATGTAAGTTTATCCCATCCTCCCGAAGAATGGCAATCACTGCATGGTATTGAAGTTAATTCATTATCAATCTGTGATGAAATCAATAGTGAAAAAATAAGTGTTAAGCAAATGTGTAAATTTTTTAATTTCATTTAATTTCATCCGTGAATGTATGACAATCACTACATTGACTTGCAATTGGTGAATATCTTACAAATGAGCCATCACTATCTAATTCTGATATATGACAATCATTACAATTTAAATCTTTATGACGACCATCTAATGGAAATTTACACTTTTGATGATCAAAATTAACATGTGAAAATAATTCTGTATTATGACATTTTTCACAATCATTATTATAATTTTGTTTAAATTGATTTCGATGAATATCATTATGACACACATTACAAGAATAATTTTGCCATGTAAATTGTGTAGTTAGAATATTTGTTTTAGGTGAATAAGATTCATGGCATTTATTGCAAGGAACAGCTAAATGTGAACCATCTAATTTTAAACGAGATAATTGATGCATTGCTGTTGTAAAAATAGATGGAATAAAATTATTCACATTATGACAATACTCACAATCACTCCCATTTTTTCTGTTTTCAAATTGACCATAATGTTTATCTTCATGGCATTGATTACATTGATCAAATTGAGGAAGTTTACCTGAAAGTATTTCTAAATGACATTCGTTACAATTAACATTTTCATGTTTACCATTTAATGAGTAATTAGTTGCTGAATGATCGAATGAAATTAAATCTTCATTCCAATTATTTGATGTATGGCAAGTTTCACAAGTTGGACCATATGCACCTTTATGAAATGAATCTTCATGACAATTATTGCAATTTTCAAATGCCATACCTGTTAATTGCATAATTTTTCTGGAGTTTTTTTCTTGAATCGGA
The DNA here is from genome assembly GCA_014381925.1 of Fidelibacterota bacterium. Lineage (GTDB taxonomy): Bacteria > Fidelibacterota > Marinisomatia > SCGC-AAA003-L08. The sequence goes on from JACNKR010000014.1 coordinate 5,849, forward strand.
TGACATTTTTCACAATCCACTTTTAAATGTGAGCCCGTTAATAAAAACTGAGATTTATTATGATCAAATTCATTTTTCGCTAATTCCCAATCGTCTGTATTATGGCAAGAACTACAATCATTTGATATTTTATCCTCATGAATATTTTCATGACAAGAATAACAATCAGTTTTTAAACCAAGAAATGTTCTATCTAAAACATCAAACTGAGTATATTCATTAGCCCAATCAATTATGGAATTATCTTTTATAAATTTTTCGGTATGGCAATTTTTACATTCAAGGGACTTATGTTCACCTGTAAGTATATACCCTGTTTCACTATGATCAAATTTTTTAATATCTTTTGGCCAATATACCAATTCAAACTCTTCACCATTATGGTCAGAATGGCAACTTCCACAATCTTCTTTTTTATCCTTATGAAACCCTTGATTTGCATCAATTCGTAATTTTAATGGATGATGACATTCATTACACCCATCTGAAATTTCTCTATTTCCAATTTCATGGCATTTAATACAATTTAAATTCCCTTCGAGAAATTGATGATATTTAGATAATTTTCCTGGCGAAAATTGTGCAAATATTATTAATGGAAAAATGAATATAAAATTCCAAAATTTCATAAGCTAAACTGCAACTTCTATTTTTTTTCCAAATTCAATTCCGATTTGATTTAATAAAGGAAATGGTAATTCTCCTCCTGCAAAAATAAAAACAAATTCATTTTCTATTTCTAAATTTGTATCAGATGTTTTTAATGTAACTGTTTTTTCATTTATGCTAATTGGAGATGAATTAAAAATAACTTTTAATAATTTATCTGAAATTGCATTTTCAATATTTTTTTCATTCCGTGCTTTTAATCTAAAAAAATTATCTTTACGATAAGAAATAGTAACCATATTTCCAGATTGATGAGCTAATCCTAATGCTGCTTCAATTGCACTATCTCCCCCACCTACAACTAATATTTTTCTATCTTTATATGTTTCTGCATCTATTAGTTTATACATTACTTTACTTAATTCTTCACCTTGAATATTTAGTTTGCGAGGTGTTCCTCTTCTTCCCAATGCCAAAACTACTTTATTTGATTCTAATAATCCATTTGATGTTTCAATTTTAAAACCGTCTTTATCTTTATTAATTTTTAAGAGTTTACAATTTGATTGTAAATTAATATTCTGAGATTTAATAATTTTCTCCCAGATATGAAGCAATTCCTCTTTGCGATATTCACCCTTATTTAATTTTCCATATAATGGTAATTCAATATGCTGAACTAATGCAAGTTTTCGTCTTGGATAATGAAGAATTGTCCCACCAATTGTATCCTGATCTATCACCAAATAATTTAGACCAAGTTCTTGAGCTCTTAATGCACTCGCTATTCCAGAAGGACCAGTTCCAACAATTACGACATCATAAATTGATTTAGCTTTTATAGATATACATTTATTTATATGATTAATTGCATCAATACCATGACTAATTGCATTTTTAATAAGAGCGAGACCACTTAATTCACCAACGATATAAATTCCATTAATATTTGATTCAAAATTAGATGATAATTGGGGGATATCTTCTCGTTGGCTTATATCTCCTAGCCCAACCTCAATTGCACCAATTGGGCATTCTTCTGCACATTTCCCATGACCGATACAATGACTTCCATGGATGATTGTTGCTTTTCCATTTATAAGCCCTAAAACATCGCCTTCAGGACAAGATTCAACACAAATCCCACAACCAATGCAAAGTGATTGATTTATGATTGGATGTTGTAATAGTGCTTTATCCTGTCTTTTTGATCGTGTTTTTTCTAATCGTATTTTAGTTTTTGCTTCTTTCGCTTTTATTGAATGTATATATGGTATTAAAAAGGATAAAATTATAACAAGACCAATTGCCCAAGAAATAAATAATTCTGAATTCATCAATAAATCCATGTATATCCCAATGACACAGCAATTGCAATATGGATAAACATTATTACCAGCATTGTATAAGCAAATGGTTTATGAATAACATGCCAATAATGAAATAATTTTTGAGCAGTATTCCAAAATGCAATTTGTCTATTCATTTTAACTATTTGCATTAAAGAAAACTGAAATTCCTTCAAATCTGAATTGGATATTTTAGTCGTTTCCTGAATTACGGAAATAATATGTTTCCTTCTAAACCACCCTGTTAAATCAATAAAGAAAAGCGTGAAAACTCCCCACATCCCATTCTTTTCAATTTGATTACCACCTGACAAGCTATATATTATTCCAATAGTTTCATTAGACAAATCATAATCTTTTTTAAATTTTTCAGTAATTTCATTCACTTTAGAATTAAAATCATTTCGTGTTATTTCTTTACCGTTTACATGATGAGGGATTTTAATATAAATATATCGTCCAATAAAACCACTTAATGCAACTGCAATCATTGACCAATATGAAATTGAAACTAACCCACCAAATTTTAAAGCAGTATGAAATGTGACAAGTATGGGTCCAGTTATTCCTAAAAAAATATGATAATTTAGCCACGTTGGCAAATTACCCCAATTACGAAAAAACTTTATTCGCTTTCTCAATGAATAAACAAACATGATAATCATCATGCTTCCACCAAGAATACCTAAACCATGCCCAATCATTCCCCCAGGCTTCCATAATTTATGGTCAACATGATGTGGTCGCATTAATTGGTCTGTAAATAAATAATCACTTGATTCTATGATAATCCAAATCGTGAATAGAATAAATCCAAGTGTTAGAAGTGTTAATATTATTTTATGTATTTTTTTCAATTAATTTTTACATTTATAAATTAATAAAACATAACATTGATGAATTTTTACCTAAAATTCATATTGTAAATTAAAGGATAAATGATAAAAATAATTATTAAATAATAAGAATAAATAGAGGAAGAATTAGATTATTCATCTAATCTATTTGTTGGTCAAAAATAATTTATAAATGAAATTATTTTATTAAAATGATTTTCCAATAATCCAAAAGAAAGCAGCAATTAAACAAATTATTGAAATAAATATTTTTTTTAAATTAAACGAATTTTTCAATGATTATTCCTATAATTATTAATTACCCAGTATCAATTCAATGGCAATAATTATATCGGCAACATTTATTACTCCATCTAAATTTAGATCGGCATCCATATTTATGGGATCAATATCTAATATAATATTTACCATAATCAAAATATCAGCAACATTAAAATCAAAATCATTATTTAAATCAACAGTTGGTAATGTAACAGTTATTTCTATAATAGATTGACTTGGTCCATATACAGCATCAACAGGAACCACAGTTAAAGTGGAATCTATTGAATTCCAAAATTCTAAATTAATTTGATTTCCTTCAATAAATCCAGGATATAATGATCCACCAGCACCGCAATTATCATGAGTTCCAAAAGCAAATAAAGTACCTACATTGCCTTGCAATGTACCACTACCAACAAGTATATCACCATAGGTTGGTTCACAACCAATACCATTTAATTGACCAGCTGTATCAAATAAACCAATATTATCTCCAATATCTGAACGGCTACTTCGATCAAAGTTAATAATAATAAAATTAAAAAAACCATTACCATCTATATTATAGTCAGATATATATTCCTCATAAATGTCATATAAACTGGTTGAAAAATATTCACCCTCATCCCAATCGTCCTCATCTTCATCATCTGGAATACCATCATTGTCATCATCATCATCTTCATCATCAGGAATACCATCATCATCTTCATCAAAATCCCAATTACTATCAGAACAACCCACAATATCATCCCAGAAACACATGGGGATTGCATTACATAAATCAATTAATAAATCTGCACATGCTGCATCATCTGGTGTAAAATATGCCGTTTCAATAATAAAATTATCTGAAGTAAATAATTCAGCAATTATTAATTCTGATACCGGCATTAATTCTAAGGGTAAATTACCATCTTCTGAGTCATCCGAAGCAAGATTAAATTCAAAATTTCCTTCATCATCAGTTGAAAAATTATAAATAATACTATCATTAAATCGAATATAATAAAATTGATTAAAACTTAAGTTTTCAAGTTCAAATTCCATTTTATTAACATTATTATCAGCTATTTTTACTTTTACTTTTCCATAATAAGTAGATTCATCATTTTCATTTCCACCAAATAATGCACGAGCTTCATAATTTTCATCATCTTCGTCGTCGTCATCTTCATCTTCATCATCATCCCGATTAAAATTACTTTTAATATCATAACCATTTGAAATATCTGAATTTAATTCTATTGTTTTTTCCGTATATTTTATATTTACAATTTGATTGTCGAAATTTATTCCTTCAATTGCATATATAAAACTTAAAATAAAAATGAATAAAATATTTAAATATTTCATGATTTAACCCCTTACCAAATTCATAATTTTACCATTTGGTTATTATTTGTTAATTTTAAAATCCCAGGATAACTAATCCCTAATTTATCAGCGACTACTCGTTTATTATGTTTATTTTCAGAAAGTAAACAATTTATTATTTTTTGATCAAATTCTTGATTAATTAATTTCCAATCCGTTTGATCTGTTTCTTTTAGATAATTTTCAATTTCATTGGGAACAATAAATGCATCTTTAATTTCAGACTTTAATTGATATAATTTTCGTACAGAAATATTATGATTTTGGGACATTGAATTAACAGATTCTCCTTTTTCTGAAAGTAAGGTAAATAAACTTTTTTGAAAAATCTCTCTTATTTCATTTAATGATTTATCTTTTGAAAATAAAAATTCAGATGAAGATTCTGATTTAGATTGATTATAAATTTGGTCTTTATATTTTTTTAAGAACGGTAAATAATTTTTTATTGCCTTTCGAATATCACCTCTGCATTCAAAATTATTATCAATTAATTCAATAGCTGTTTGATAAGCTTGTTCAAAATATTCATTTGCAGTACTTATATTAGATTTTTGTTCATTGCATTTTCCTAAATAATAACTAATACCAGGAATTAAATAAAACACCCCAGAATTAAATGCAATTTTATGAGCTTGTTTAAAATATTTTTCAGCAGTGTTTATATCTTTTTTATGATTATAAATAAATCCAATATTTGCAAGTGTAAAACTTTGTGTATATGAACTATCTGCCATTTCAGCAGTTTCTCTTAATGTATTAATTCCACCATTAAAATCACCCATTGCGAATTTCCACATTCCAATATCATGGTGAATAGCAGATTTAATGTGTTGATAGCCATTTATCTCTGTAATTTCTATTCCCTTTAAATAATAATCCATTGCAATATCAAAATCTTTTCGCTTACCATAAAGGTTACCAATTGTTTTAAAATGATATGCAAGGGTTGAATGGCTATTTATTGATTTAAAATATTCTGAAGATGTTATTAATCCCTCTAAGGATCCATTTTTATTTTGACGAGATAATTGAACTAACCTGTAATAATCAACTAATTTTAATAAATATTTAGATTTTGTATATCGTGGGATTGTTTCTAAAATTAATATTGCTTTTGAATGGTTATTAATTATTCCAAGGAAACCAACCATTTCTAATAAAATAAATGCATGAACTTCTTGATATTGCTCAATATTATTCTCTATTAATTGATGAGCATAACCTAAGGTTTGGGACCCTTTAATAAAATCACCATCTCCAATATAACATTTTGCTAATCCAACATATAGCGACGCTAATTTTCCAGGATCCGATTCATTATCAAGTAATAATTGAAGATGTTCTTGTGTATCTGGAATCGTTGATTGGTTAAACTGAGAAATATGAGCTGTAAATTCAATCCATCTCACATTTTCATTTGGATTAACACTAACCAACTTTGATTGGTTTTCTGCAATTTTATTATTAAATATTTCTGGTAATTTTATCATTTTTATTATTTCTTAAATTTCCTAGTTAAAAAACCTCCACTCGAATTATTTCAAGTGGAGGTTTTATTGATAAAGTAAGACAAATAACTTAACTTTAACAAGAGGAGATGGAAATTATTTTAATAAAGTCATTCTTCCATTTTGCTGAACATTACTACCATTTATTTGTGTTGTGATATTATAAATATACATACCACTTGGCATTTGACCAGCATTCCATGTAATTGAATTTAATCCAGCAGACATTTCTTGTGAACCTAATGTTTCAACAAGTTGACCATAGATATTATAAATAGCTATTGAAACAATTCCTGACTCAGGTATTGAGAAAGAAATAGTTGTCACAGGATTAAACGGATTTGGATATGAACCCATTAATTCAAAATTATCACTTATTATTGAAAGTTTTTCGAATGTATTTCTTCCACTATTATCAACAATAATTGCTGACTCAATATTCATATTTCCGCTGAAAGTGAATAAATCAGCCGTTTGTATTGTACTTCCATCAATTGAAACTGCTAAGAATGTAGTTGAATTATATTTAACAATCCAATTTTCTGGAATATTATTTTCAATAATGTTCAACATTCCAGTGTATTGAAGTTGAATACCCATTATATTGCCATCTGTATGTAATGAAATCTCATTATTTGATATACTTAATTCACTTGCACTATTTGTAAACTCTCTATTTGAAGAACCTAAAATAGTTTGAACCATTTGTACAATATCAACAACATTCACATTACCGTCTGCATTAAAGTCATAAACTTGACTATATTCAACAAAGTCAAAGATATAGTTTACAACCATAACAATATCAACTATATTTAATAGCCCATCATTATTTACATCACCAGCAAATGTTGTATTTTCAAGAACTACACATGCACCATATTCTACAGATAATTCTTCTGCATTTGCACCACTCACGATTCCTTCATTTAGACAAAGTTCTGTTCCTTCAGCACCATTAAAAGATAAGTTTGTTAAAACTCCCTCACCAGCTGAAATGGATGATCCATCAAACGAAAATCCTAAAACAATATTATTTACAGCACCGATTGATACATTCCATGCTAAATCACCAGAAGCACCACCTTCAGCAACAGTATAAGCAAAAGCGTCGTCACTTGCAGTTGTACCAAATTGATAACCAGAAATATCACTTGTACTTGAGTATAAAATTTCTATTGTATTATCTACTAAATTATATGAACCGAAAGATAATGTAATATCCGCTGGACCAACAACAACTTCATAATCACATGAACCATCATCAAGTGTAGCTTCAGCATTATAATTTAATGCTTCAGAATCTGTACAACCTTCAATATCAGTAGTTGGATTACCACCTTCTTCGTCATCTGGTATTCCGTCACCATCATCGTCATCATCTAGATCATCAGTAATACCATCATTGTCGTCGTCGTCATCAACATCATCAGGTATTCCGTCACCATCTGTATCTACATCTGAATCATCATCAGTTGCATCATCTTCGTCTGCATCGTCGTCGTCTGCATCATCGTCGTCTGCATCATCATCGTCTGCATCGTCGTCGTCTGCATCATCATCGTCTGCATCATCATCGTCCGCATCATCGTCAGAGTCGTCATCTGAATCGTCGTCTGAGTCAT
>JACNKR010000033.1 GCA_014381925.1 Fidelibacterota bacterium
AGCAATTGGGTCATTCAAATATTTCAACAACACAAGTATATGCAGATACTTTTGACGAAGATTTGGAAAATGCGGTTGAAAAACTGGACTTTAATTGAAAATATTAAAACTCACCATATAACATTTAACATTCACTATAATACCAGCTAAATCCCCTCAATACTCACGACATAATATAGATTATATAGTGAGTATTCATGCTTAATCAAAATATCTACCCCTCAATTTTATTTCTGCAACGATTAATTATTATACATTATTTAATTAGGTTAAACCGTTAAGTAAAAAAATTCATAAAAAATCATTATTAGTCTTGGTTCTTGAATTTAGAAACTAATAAATTTTATGCTCTGACTGAGTCATAATTTATTGTATAAAGATTTTTCACCTATATTAATTTTTACCGGCATTGCTGCCGTACTGGTTGCAGTACCATTCCTGCTACAAGCAATATTATCACCTACCAAAAATAAAGGCGGAAGTAAATTAGAATCCTATGAATGTGGTGAAGTTCCTGAAGGCTCAGCATGGGTTAAATTTAATGTCCGTTTTTATATCATTGCACTTGGTTTCCTCATTTTTGATGTGGAAATTTTATTTATGTTTCCTTGGGCAGTTATTTTTCAAGATTTAGGATTTATAGGATTAATAAAGATGTTTATCTTTATGTTCATCCTTGTTTTAGGATTTGTGTATTTATGGATTAAAGGTGACCTGGATTGGGTTAAAATGTCTGTGAAATACGCGAGTGGTCGATACTCAAATTTAAAAGGTAAATAGAGGTAAAATGGATCTTTCCGTTATCGAGAAGTTTAATAAAGACAATGTAGTTGTTGAAAAACTTGAAAACCTCGTCAATTGGGCTCGGTCTGGATCTCCTTGGTTTTTTCAATTCGGTTTAGCATGTTGTGCAATTGAAATGATGGCCGCGGCCGCACCAAGGCATGACTTAGAACGGTTTGGCGCTATGCCTAGAGCATCACCCAGACAATCAGATGTAATGATTGTTGCGGGTACCGTAACACTTAAAATGGCATCTCGAGTAAAACGGTTATATGAACAGATGACAGATCCAAAATATGTAATATCAATGGGAAGTTGTGCAAACAGTGGCGGTCCGTATTGGCAACATGGTTATCATGTGTTGAAAGGTGTGGATTTAATAGTGCCTGTGGATGTGTATGTACCGGGTTGTCCTCCACGCCCAGAAGCATTAATTTATGGAATTATGGAATTACAGCGAAAAATTCGAAATGAAAAACCATATACAAAGTCTGCATAATGGATTTTAATAATATAAAAAAATTGTTATCTACAAATCATGGTGAAGCTATTTCTGTTTTAGAAGACACTGAAATTATTTTAGTACCAGCAGAAAAATGGTCTGAAATAGCGAAAGATTTGAAAGAAAATAAAGATTTAACATTTGATTACTTAAGTTGTATTACAGGGTATGATAATGGAGCAGGAAAATCAATTGGTGTTGCGTATAATTTTTATTCAATGGCTAAAAAACATAGCTTAGAAATTAGAATTGAAGTCGATAGGGAAAATCCTGAAGTACCTTCTGTAGAGAAAATTTGGAGAACTGCAGATTGGATGGAAAGAGAAGTTTATGACATGTACGGTGTTTCTTTTAAAGATCATTGGGATTTAAGACGAATTTTATTACCATCTGATTGGGATGGTTTTCCATTAAGAAAAGATTATAAAGAGCCAGATTATTATAATGGAATGCCAGTTCCAAAGGATAAATCATATTGGGAATGAATACTGAATATCTAAAAGAGCTTGGAATTATCAAAGGTGATGAGATGATTCTGAACATGGGGCCACAGCACCCAAGTACACATGGTGTTTTACGATTGAAAATTCATACCGATGGTGAAATTATTAGCTATATTGAACCGCATTTAGGATATTTACACCGATGCTTTGAAAAGCATTGTGAAAATTTAAGTTATGAACAATGTATTCCGTATACAGATAGATGTGATTATTTAGCCGCAATGCACATGAACCATGGTTTTGTAATGGGTGTTGAAAAACTGATGGGGATTGAACTTCCAGAACGAGTGGAATATATTCGTATCATTATTGCTGAATTACAGCGAATAGCAAGTCACTTAATGGCAGTAGGTACATTTGGGCTTGATGTGGGGGGTATAACTCCTTTTACATGGTGCTTTAGAGATAGAGAACGAGTTCTTGATTTATTTGAATATCTTTGTGGAGCTCGACTCTTATATAATTATATGTGGGTGGGTGGTGTATCACATGATTTACCGAAAGATTTTATAAAAAGAACAACAGAGTTTTTAGATTATTTTGAAACTCAAATTCCAGAGTATAACCAAATTTTGACTGGGAATAAAATTTTCATAGAAAGAACTGCAGATGTAGGTGTAATACCAGCAGATGTAGCGTTGAATTATGGATTAACAGGTCCAAATCTGAGAGCATCTGGACATAGTTATGATCTTCGAAAAGAAGAGCCATATAGTATTTATGATCGTTTTGATTTTGATGTTGTTGTTGGAGAAGGAACACATGGGACTCTTGGAGATTGTTGGGATAGATATTATGTTCGAATTCTTGAAATGTATGAATCTATTAAAATAATTCGCCAAGCAATGGCTGATATTCCAAATGGAGATGTTCACGAAGCAATTCCTAAAAAAGTGAAACCACTGAAAGGTGATATTTATACTCGATATGAAAGTGCAAGAGGAGAATTAGGTTTTTATATAAAGAGTAATGGTAAAAATATTCCAAGCCGAGTTAAAATGAGATCCCCAGCTTTTGCAAGCTTATCAGCCCTTAATGAAATGGCTGAAGGGTGGATGATGTCAGATGTGATTACAATACTTGGAAGTTTAGATATTGTTCTTGGAGAGATTGATCGATGACCTCTGTAAATAATTTATTTGAATTTATAAAGGGCATTGCCCCAATTGAAGATACAGCAATAATATGGGTAATTGCAGTTGCAATTCCTGCATTAATTGTATTTTTAGTAATGGCTGTAAATGCATTAATTGCAGTTTATTTTGAAAGAAAAGTATCTGCATTTATGCAAGATCGATTAGGTCCAATGGAAGTAGGAATTTTTGGATTTAAAGGTGGTCGTAAATTTTGGGGTGGAATTGGGCAGACTTTAGCTGATGCTATTAAATTATTGACAAAAGAGGATATAATCCCAGCAGATGCAGATAGAAAAGTGATGATTTTTGCTCCATTTTTTATTTTCCTTGCTCCATTTTTAACATTTATTGCTTTACCATTGTATGAAAATGTAATTGTTTCAAATTTTAATATTGGAATTTTATACATTTTGGCAGTGAGTTCAGTTGGTGTCATAGGAGTAATTCTTGCAGGTTGGGCATCAAATAATAAATGGTCAGTATATGGCGCAATGCGTGCGGCCGCTCAAATGATTAGTTATGAAATTCCTATTGCTCTTTCACTTATGTTAGCTATAATTGTTGTGGGTAGTTTGCAAATTAATGATATCGTACAATGGCAAGCAGATAATCGATGGTTTATTCTGCATAGTCCATTTGCTTTTATAGCATTTTTTATTTATTTCGTTTCAGTCGTTGCTGAAACAAATAGAACCCCTTTTGATATTCCTGAAGCTGAATCTGAATTGGTTGCAGGGTGGATGACAGAATTCTCTGGATTTAGATGGGCATTATTCTTTTTAAGTGAATATGCAAATATGCTAATTGTAAGCGTTGTTGCAACAATGGTGTTTTTAGGTGGTTGGTTGTCACCTTTTGAGATAGTTAATATGCCCGGTTTTGATTTACCACAACCCTTTTTAGCATTTTTTACAAATTCAGTTACAGGCCCAATGTGGGTTTTATTAAAAGTATCCTTTTTAATATTTGTAATGATGTGGTTTAGATGGACATTCCCTCGGTTAAGGGTTGACCAATTAATGTACTTATGTTGGAAAGTATTTATACCATTTGCATTAGCCAATGTTGTATTTGTTTCAATATGGGAGTTGATTTTTTAATTCAATGAAAATAAATTAATGCAAGATTATTTTAAAAATATTATCGAAGGTGTAAAATCATTAGTGATTGGAATGAGGGCTTCTTTAAAGCATTTTAATAACCGCAAGGAATTAGTTGCTACGCTTCAATATCCTCATGAAAAATGGCCAATTCCTGAGCGAAATATTGGATATAAAGAAGAAAATTATAACTTAATTCGTTCACGATTACATGTAGATATAGATGATTGCATCGGTTGCTTGCAATGCGAAAGAGCTTGCCCTGTTGATTGTATAAAAATTGAAACAGTTAAACCGCCAAAGGGAAGTGACCATGATTGTGGTATTACTTCAAATGATACTCAGAAAAAAATGTTAGTCTCTCGTTTTAGTATTGATATGGCTGAATGTTGCTATTGCAATTTATGCGCATATCCATGTCCAGAAGAATGTATTTATATGGTAGGTGGACCAAATTCAAATAAACATGAAATAGATTATGAATTTGCAAAATATGAACGAGATGGATTAATGTATGAATTTGCAACTGCATCGGATGAAGAAATAGGTGCTGTTGGTGGAGAAAAATATCTCGAGAAGAAAAAAGCTCGAGCAGAAGAGCTTGATAATGCATTAGAGCTTGTTGCAATGGCTGCGGAAAAAGCACAACAGGATATTGATAAAGGGGTTGAAAAATCGCCCGAGAAAAAATCGGATACACCTGTATTGCCTAAATTTAATTTTGCTTCGTTAAATGATATTGAAGATAAACCAACAAGAGGATTAGCAAAACGAGCATTTGTAAGAGGCCATCGTTTAGAAAAGGATTCTCAAACCGTTGCAGGAATGATTAAGACTGATTTAGAGAAAGCGGGGAAATATTCTTCTGATTTTGATGGAATTTTAAAATTAGTTGGAGAGGCACCACTTATAATTTTACCTGAAGGTGCTGAAGAGAAAAAAGAAGTTGTTTCAGAGAAAATTGAAACCGTTGAAGAGATAAAAAGTGAAACTAAGCCTAAAGCAGATGCTGTACCTGATATTAAAATATTAAATGATATTACGGATAAAATGGTTCGCGGTATTGCCAAAAAAGCATTTATGTCTGCAAAACGACAAAAATTAGATCCACAAGGGTATGTTGAAGCAATTAAAAGTGCTATGAGTGAAGCTGATAAATCGGTTGATGATATATCTGAAATTTTAAATACTCTTGTTCCTCAAAATACAAAAGATAGTTTGGGGAAAGTTGAAACAAAAACTGAAAAAAGTGTAACAGTGATAGTTCCTGATATTAAAATATTAAATGATATTTCTGATAAAATGGCTCGTGGAACAGCAAAAAAAGCGTTTATGTCAGCAAAGAGAGAAAAATTAGATGTTGGTGGCTATTTGAATAAAATAGAAGGAGCATTGAAAGAAGCTGATTTATTATCAGATGAAAATTTAGAAATTATTAAAAAGTTAGCGAATTAGTATGGGTGATTTAGCATTTTCAGGATTAGCAATAATGACAATAGTTTCAGCCTTCTGGGTTGTGGTGTCAACTAATTTAGTCCGTTCTGCAGTTGCATTATTATTTACTTTATTTGGTCTTGCAGGATTTTATATATTTTTATTCGCTGATTTTATTGCAGCCGCCCAAGTTATTATTTATGTAGGTGGAATTTTAGTATTAATTATTTTTGGTGTGATGGTAACAAATAAAATTGATGACCCTGAAGTGGGTTCATCAAGTAGAAATCAACTTTTCGCCTCATTTGGTGCTGTTTTTATATTAAGTATTTTATTAACGGTCATTATGAGAACTGAATGGAAAATAGGAAATATAACACAGGCGGATGAAACGATTCGAAAAATTGGATCTCATTTAATGAATGATTTTGTTCTTCCATTTGAACTTGTATCTGTATTATTACTTGCGGCATTAATTGGTGCTGCATATTTATCGAGGAAAGATAGTTGATGGATAATCTTTCAACATATTTAATTATTAGTGCAATATTATTTTCATTAGGAATCTATGGTGTAATGACTCGTCGAAATGCCGTTGCCATATTAATGGGAATTGAATTAATTTTAAATTCTGCTAATTTAAACTTTGTTGCATTTAATCGATTTAGTGGTATGGAAAAACTTGAAGGTCAAGTATTTAGTATTTTTGTTATTGTATTAGCGGCCGCTGAAGCAGCTATTGCCTTAGCAATTATTATTAATTTGTATAAAAATCTCAACACAGTAGATGTTGATGAAGCCGATAGCTTAAAGGGTTAGAATGCCAATTAGTATTTTTACATTATTTTTAATTTTACCATTAGCATCATTTATTTTTCAATTATCAATTGGAAAACGAATTGGAAGAAATAGCCACTGGGTATCATTATCATTTATTTTTGTTACTTTATGTATTGCATTAGGAAATTTATTTTCTGAAATATCTCATCATTCTGATGAACATGCATCAAATTTAGTATTTAATTGGATTGATTTAGGGACATTTAAAATTGAACATGGGTTCCAACTTGATTCATTATCTGCAATTATGTTGGTTGTTGTATCCTTGGTATCATTTTTAGTCCATTTATATTCAACCGAGTATATGAAGGGTGATCCTCGATATACTAGATATTTTGGTTTCTTAGGATTATTTACTTTTTCAATGAATGGTATTGTACTTGCTGATAATTTAATCATGATGTATGTATTTTGGGAGCTTGTAGGATTAAGTTCATATTTATTGATTGGTTTTTGGTTTGAAAAAGATTCTGCTGCAAATGCAAGTAAAAAAGCATTCTTGACTAATAGAGTGGGTGATATTGGTATGTTTTTAGGAATAATGACAATTTATTTCTTTACTGCAAGTTTAGGCTCAGCAACACTAAGTTTTGATGGAATAACAGCTTTATTTCAATCATCTTTCTCATCATTTACACCAGCGGATATTACAATTGTCACAATTGCAGGCGTATTAATATTTTGTGGTGCAATTGGTAAATCTGCTCAATTCCCGCTAAATATTTGGCTTCCAGACGCAATGGAAGGACCTACACCAGTAAGTGCATTAATTCATGCGGCGACAATGGTTGCTGCAGGTGTTTATATGACCGTCAGAATATTCCCATTTTTAACTCCACAGGCTTTAGAAGTCGTCGCGGTTGTGGGTGCTGTAACTGCATTTGGTGCTGCAATTATTGCCATTACACAAAAAGATATTAAAAAAGTTTTAGCTTATTCAACCGTGAGCCAATTGGGTTATATGGTCATGGCTCTTGGTGTTGGAGCTTATCAGGCTGGTTTTTTCCATTTAACAACACATGCAATGTTTAAAGCATGTTTATTTTTATGTAGTGGTTCTGTAATTCATGCTATGCATCATGCATTACATCATTTAAACGATCATAAAACAGACCCTCAAGATATGTCAAATATGGGTGGTATGAGAAATAAAATGCCGATTACTTATGCTTCAATGTTAATAGCAACATTGGCAATTGCAGGTGTACCATTATTTTCTGGGTTTTTATCAAAAGATATGATTTTAGCTGGAACATTAGCATATTATCATGCACATCATGGTTGGACAATAATTTTACCTATAGCAGGATTTGGTGCAGCAGTAATCACTGCTTTTTATATGTTTAGATTAATTTATTTAACATTTCATGGCGAACCTGCAAGAAAAGATGTTTATGACCAAATTCATGAATCTCCTTTACCAATGGCATTTCCTCTTATGTTATTAGCTGGATTAAGTTTAGCATTCTCATTTACATTTAATTTAAATCCAATGGATAGTCATGGATGGTTTACTCATTTAATTTCAGAAGGAATTAATGTTGTAGGGTTAAATATGAGTCAAGTTATTGATGGTATTCATCATGCACATCATGATGCAATGATAATTTCTTTAACCGTTGCAGGTATTGGAATTGGTTTGGCAGCGATATTTTATTTATATAAATTGGTAAATGTTGAAAAACTCGCAGGTGTACTAAACTTTTTTGGATTATACAATTTATCATATAATAAATTTTATATTGATGAAATTTATGATGCTATTTTATACAGGCCTTTTATGTGGTTCTGTAATTTATTCTCCTGGATAGATTGGGATTTATATGATCAAAAATTTATTGATTTTTGGGGTTGGTTTACCTTGAAAATCTCAGATGGTGCAGGTTACAGTGATTACAATTGGTTAGACCAAAAACTAGTTGATGGATTTGGTAAGATTACAAATAAATTTGGTCAAGGTTTAAAGGTAACACAATCAGGAATTATCCAAAACTACTTATTAGGTGGTGTTATAGGATTTGTTACAATATTTATTATTTTCAAAGCATTTTAAAGTTATAATATGAACGAAAGCATACTCACATTACTTATTTTTATTCCAGTTATTGGTGCATTGGCAATGCTTGTATTTGCCCAATTTGGTGGCAAGGAAAATCCGGATGGTTTTAAATGGATTGCTGTTATTGCAACGGGTATTCAATTATTGTTAGGTATATGGTTATATCTAAATTATAATCCAACTGATACTGTACTCACCTCTGCTTTTACAGTTCAAAAAGAATGGATACCACAATTTAATATACAATATTATATCGGCGTGGATGGATTAAGTATGCCAATGGTGTTATTAACTGCATTCTTATCTTTTATTTGTGTAATATCAAGTTGGAAAATTACAAAATCACCATTTGGATTCTTTGCATTATTCCTTCTTTTAGATGCTGGAATGATGGGTGTATTTGTTTCGCTTGATTTCTTTTTATTTTATGTATTTTGGGAAGTCATGTTATTGCCTATGTATTTCTTAATTGGAATATGGGGTGGACCTCAAAGGCAGTATGCGGCAATTAAATTTTTCCTTTATACTCTGTTTGGTTCAGTATTTATGTTACTTGCAATGTTGACATTGTATTTTTATTCAGATCCACATACATTTAATTTAATTGCTTTAATAGATACTGCTAAAACAATTGATGCAACGCTATGGGGTTTTCAAATTAAATATTTAATTTGGTTGTGTTTATTTATTGGATTTGCTATTAAAGTTCCAGTTTTCCCATTTCATACTTGGTTACCACTAGCACATGTGGAAGCACCAACTGCGATATCAGTTATTTTAGCGGGTGTATTATTGAAAATGGGTACTTATGGTTTATTAAGAATAAGTTATCCATTATTACCCGGAGAGGTTTATCATTTTGCTACCATTTTGGCTGTATTAGGAGTCATAAATATAATTTGGGGTGCAGCAAATGCTATCGCACAAATCGATTTAAAGAAAATGGTTGCATATTCTTCTGTTAGTCATATGGGATATGTAATTTTAGGTATGGCCGCAGTAGTATCAAATTCGAAAGCAGGTGCTGAAGCTGGAATGAATGGTGCTGCAATGCAAATGTTTAACCATGGAACAATTACAGCTATGTTATTTTTATTGGTTGGTGTAATTTATGATAAAGCACATCATCGATATATATTTTTCCCTAAAGATTATAAAGATAAGGCTCTTGCTGGAAAGCAAGGCTTTGGTGGGCTTGGTGCCCAAATGCCAATCTATTCAGCTTTAATGGCAATGGCATTTTTTGCAGGATTAGGACTTCCTGCAATGTCTGGTTTTATTTCAGAAGCATTATGTTTTATAGGTGGATTTAGTGTAGATACTACTTTTGCAGGTGAATCTAGTATTATTAGAATACTTACTATTATTGGAACATTAGGTATTCTGTTAAACGCAATTTACTTTTTAAGGGCATTCCAGCATGTATTCTTTGGAAAGTTAAATGAAAAATATAAAGAATTAACAGATATAAGTTTACGAGAATTAGTATGTGTTGTACCAATTGCACTCATTATTTTGATTCTAGGAATATATCCTGCTCCATTAATTGAAATGATTGCACCAACATTTTCAAATTTAATCGATTTAATTCAGTCAACTCCAATTATGGGAATTTAATAATTGACTAATTTACCAAGCATAAGTTATTTTATTCCTGAATTAATTGTAATTGGATTAATTCTAACTACAATTTGTCTTGATTTTTCATCAAAATTAAGAAAACATATCTTACCTGTGAATATTTTAGGCGTTTTATTTGTTGGTTTATTTGTTTGGGACTCATTTGGAATAAATCAAAATATATTTTCTCATTTGTATATAATAGATTCTTTTTCTACATTTTTTAAATTAATTTTTGTTTCGACAACCTTATTAATTTTAATTGCTTCAAGTGCATCAAAAGAATTGGATGATATTGGTCACCCTGAATATTATACATTAAT
Source organism: Fidelibacterota bacterium (assembly GCA_014381925.1). Classification (GTDB taxonomy): domain Bacteria; phylum Fidelibacterota; class Marinisomatia; order SCGC-AAA003-L08. The sequence continues at coordinate 10,301 of JACNKR010000033.1, forward strand.
GATGACTGTTTTGCTTGGATTAATGATTATGGTTTCATCTACAAATTTAATAATGATTTATATTGGAATTGAAACTGCATCTTTAGCTTCTTATGTACTCGCTGGAATGAAAAAAGGAAATAAAGCATCAAATGAAGCATCACTTAAGTATGTTATCTTTGGATCGTTTGCTTCAGGAATTATGCTTTATGGTATGAGTTGGCTTTATGGATTAGCTGGATCAACAGATTTATATCAAATTCATGAATCTATTTTGAATTCATCTGCCTTATTAGAAGATAATTTTATGATTTATGTAGCTATTTTAATGTTACTTGCGGGTGTTGGATATAAAATTTCAATGGTCCCTTTTCATTATTGGACACCAGATGTTTATGAGGGGGCTCCAACTCCAATAACAGCTTTTTTCTCAATTGCTCCAAAAGCTGCAGGTTTAGGTTTATTTTTAAGAATCATGTATTCATTATTTTCTGAAAGTGGGGGTTTTGCAGATCCTAATCCGATATTACATGTTGATTGGCCATTTTTAATTGCTGTATTAGCCGCAGGAACAATGACAATCGGAAATGTATTAGCCATCCAACAAAATAATGTAAAACGAATATTAGCATATTCGAGTATTGCACATGCTGGTTATATGTTAATGAGTGCATCAATATTATCAGTAAGTGCAATTAAAGCAATAATGTTTTATCTTGTAATATATTTATTTATGAACTTAGGTGCATTTTTCTATGCCATATTTATTTCAAATAAATGCGGAGTAGAGGACATTGAAGGGTATAAAGGACTTGGTTATAAATCTCCTTTAATGGCATCTTTAATGGTGCTTCTATTAGTATCTCTAACGGGGTTACCACCTACTGCAGGTTTTATTGGAAAAGTATATTTATTCTCTGCATTAATTGAAGCAAAAACATTTTACTGGTTAGCGGTTGTTGGTATATTAAATAGTGTTGTTTCCTTATTTTATTATTTTAAAATAGTAAAAGTAATGTGGTTAGATGAGCCAAAGGATGATTCTAAAATTACTCCAAAACCAGCATTGAGCATTCTAATTATTGTTTGTAGTATTCCGACTTTAGTTCTTGGGTTAAAGTGGGATTTTCTTTTCGAATTTATTGATAAGATAAAATTTTAATTTAATTTGAAATCAGTTAAGGATTCACAGGTTATAATGAATGAGCTTGTTCTTCCTAATGACACAAATATTCTTGGTAATATTTTAGGTGGAAAAGTTATGCATTACATGGATGTATGTGCAGCTATGTCAGCCTATAAACATGCACGAACTCCAGTTGTAACTGCATCTGTAGATAATTTAGATTTTCTTGCGCCAGCAAAAATGGGTGATATAATTTGTATGAAATCATCTGTAAATTATACGGGTTGGGCATCAATGGAAGTTGGTGTTAGAATAGAATCAGAAAACCCTATAACTGGTAAAATAAAACATACCGGTTCTGCATATTTAACTTTTGTTTCACTTGATGATAACAATAAACCTAAAAAGGTGCAAACTGTTACTCCAGAGTCTGAAGATGAAATTAGAAGATTTAATGAGGGAGAGCAGAGATATTTATATCGTAAAAATAGAAGAAATAATTTTTAATGGCATATTATAAAATACAAAAAGGTATTAATATACCTTTAGCAGGTGCCCCTGAAAAATCAATTATTGATTTAACTGGCCAGTCTAAATTAAAAATTCATCCAAATAGAATTAAAGGTATAAAACCAAAGCTTCTTGTAAAAGAGGGTGACCTTGTTAATACAGGATCTATCTTATTTTTCGACAAAGTAATTGGAGATGTTAAATTTGTTTCGCCAATAACAGGAAAAATAAAATCAATTAAGTTGGGTGAAAGAAGAGTGATTGAAGAGATTTGTATAGAATCTTCAACTAATTCTGATGAATTTTTGAAATCACCAATTTATACATCTGCTGAATTAAATAAATTAGATAAATCTAAAATAATACCAATTTTATTAGAATCTGGTTGTTGGTCTTATTTAAGACAGAGACCATATTCTAAAATTGCAAATCCACAAGATATTCCTAAGGCAATATTTATATCAGGATTTCAAACGACACCACATGCACCAGATTTTTCATATCTAATAAATGAAGACGAACCTAATTTACAAGCGGGGATTGATGTTTTATCAAAATTAACTGATGGGGTTATCCATTTTTCAACACATACGAATCAACAGAATAGTGTGTTTTCTAAATTGAAAAATGTTGAACACCATGAATTTAATGGTCCTCATCCTGCTGGAAATATTGGTATTCAAATTCATCACATCGATCCTATAAATATAGGTGAAAAGGTATGGTATATTGATATTCAAGATGTAATAGCTATTGGGCATCAATTTTTAACAGGAAAATATTTATCTACAAAATATATTACTTTTTCAGGTGAAGGTATAAAAAAACCATCTTATGCCAAAGTTAAAAGAGGCACTATATTAAAATCAATAATAGGTAATAACCTGAATGAAGGGCAATATAGGTTTGTTTCAGGCGATGTATTATCTGGTGATAAAGTAGATTTAGATTCTGGGCTAGGCTATTATCATAATCAAATAACCGTTATTCCTGAAGGTGGAAAAAGGGAGTTTCTTGGTTGGTTAAAACCAGGGTTTGATAAATATACATTATCAAATACTTTTTTCTCAAGATTTAGATTTAAAAAAGAATGGTCATTAAATACATCTGTAAATGGAGATTTAAGAGCAATTATTCCATTTGGGTACTGGGAAAATGTGTTACCGATGGATATAATACCAAATTTTTTGATTAGAAGTATTTTAGCTAAAGATATTGAAGAAATGGAGCAACTTGGAATTTATGAATGTGATGAAGAAGATTTTGCATTATGTTCTTTTGTTTGTCAATCTAAACTTCCAGTTCATAAGATAGTCAGAGATGGACTTGAATTTATTGAGAAGGAGGGATAAATAATATGATTCGTAAAAAACTTGACCAAATTAAACCTCATTTTGAATCTGGTGGGAAGTTTGAAAAATTTTATCCTATCTTTGAAATGTTGGATACATTTTTATACACTCCAAGTTCTGTTACCGAAGATGGACCACATATAAGGGATGCAGTTGATTTAAAAAGAGCTATGATATTTGTTGTAATTGCATTATTACCTACTATTATATTTGGAATATTTAATGTTGGGTATCAACAAGATGAAACTCGAACAATAATGGAAAACTTTTTAATCGGTCTAAAAATTGTTGGACCAATTATTTTAGTTACTTACGCAGTAGGTGGATTTTGGGAGGTATTTTTTCCGGTGGTAAGAAAGCATGAAATTAATGAAGGATTCCTTGTAACAGGAATATTGATACCTTTGCTAATGCCACCTACAATACCATTATGGATGGTTGCTGTAGCCACTTCATTTGGTATAGTAATTGGAAAAGAAATATTTGGAGGAACAGGATATAATATTTTTAATCCAGCATTAGTCGCTAGAGCGTTTATATTTTTTGCATATCCTGCTCAAATTTCGGGTGACTTAGTATGGGTAGATGGTATTTCATCAGCAACACCTTTATTAACCGCATCATCAGTTCAAGGTGATACAGCTTTAAATTTATTGCAACAAGGGCAGTTTACACTTAGTGAAATGTTTTTTGGATTTATTCCTGGGTCAATCGGTGAAACTTCGACATTGGCATGTTTAATAGGTGCGGTATTTTTACTTGTCACACGGATTGCAAGCTGGCGTGTAATGTTAGCAGTTATTCTTGGTATGGTAGGAACTACACTTTTAGCTAATCAATTAGCGGTTTATAGCTCAAATCCAATGTTATCATTACCTCCTCATTATCATTTTGTTATGGGTGGTTTTGCGTTTGGTCTTGTATTTATGGCAACCGAACCTGTAACTGCAGCACATACCAATACAGGTCGTTGGTTTTATGGATTTTTAATTGGATTTATGTGTGTTATTATTAGAGCAATAAACCCAGCATACCCAGAAGGCATGATGTTATCAATTTTATTTGCAAATGCATTTGCACCATTAATTGATTATTTTGTAATTCAAGGAAATATTAAAAAAAGGAGGGCACGAATTGCACTCTGATTTTCAAACATATCGTTTCGTAATGATTGTTTCAATTTTAGCTGCATTTTTATTATCATTAACTGCTACAAGCTTAAAGGACAAGCAAGATTATAATGTAGAAGTTGATCGTAAGAAAAATGTTTTAAAATGTGCAGGATTAGATGTTATGACAATTAATTCTGAACAAATTATAAAAAACTATTCACAATTTATTAATGAAAAAGTGATTTCAAAAAATGGTAGTTATGTTGATTTAAAATTAACTGATTTAAATCAGTTTGAAGATAAATCAACAGGGCAAATTCTATATAAAAATAATAATAAAGAATATCTACCATTATATGAATATAGCAAAAACAACGAAATTGTAGCTTATATTTTACCTATTTCTGGAAAAGGGTTATGGTCCACACTTTATGGGTATTTTTCACTCGCTAACGATATGAATACAGTAAAAGGAATAACTTTTTATAAACATGGTGAAACACCTGGGCTTGGTGCTGAAATAGAAAAAAAGTGGTTTCAAGATAATTTTATTAATAAAACTATTTTTAACGAAATGGGTCAAATGGTGTCTGTTTCTGTTGAAAAGGGGAAAGCTTCCGGAAGCGGACTTGAGCATAAAGTAGATGGCATAAGTGGTGCAACAATGACTGGTGCTGGATTAAATAAATTTTTAAAATCTGATTTAAAGAGATATATACCATTTATTAAATCATTGGAGATTGGAGCATGAGTAACAAAAATATTTTCTCGGATCCATTAATAAATAATAATCCAGTAACTAAACAGATTTTAGGTATTTGCTCAGCATTAGCTGTAACGGTAAAGTTAGAAACAGCATTGGTGATGTCTATTTCATTAACTCTTGTACTCGCATGTTCTAATTTTTTAATTTCATTATTAAGAACGATGATTCCTTCAAAAGTACGGATTATTATTCAATTGACAATTATTGCCTCTTTAGTAATTTTAATTGACCAAGTTTTAAAAGCCTATATGTATGATATAAGTAAACAATTATCTGTATTTGTTGGATTAATTATCACAAATTGTATTGTAATGGGTAGGGCTGAAGCATTTGCAATGCAAAATAATCCAATTGATTCTTTCAAAGATGGCGTAGGGAACGCATTTGGATATAGTATTATTTTAATTTTGGTTTCAATTTTTAGAGAAATTTTAGGCAGTGGTTCATTAATGGGAATTTCTCTTATACCACAAAGTATTTATGATATGGGATATGTAAATAATGGATTAATGTTACTTGCTCCAGGGGCATTTATTGTACTTGGATTAATTGCATGGGTTCAAAGAACAGTTACTGGAGTTACGGAGGATTAAATGGAAGTATTAGAACATTATTTAAGCCTTGCTACAAAGGCAATGTTTATTGAAAATATTTTGTTATCATATTTTTTGGGAATGTGTTCATTTCTTGCGGTATCTAAGAAAGTGGAAACATCGATTGGATTAGGGTTAGCTGTTATTTTTGTTAATGGAATTACAGTACCAACAAATTGGGTAATTAAAAACTATTTATTAAATCCAGGTGCATTGTCATGGCTAGGAATACCTGGACTTGAGAGTGTTGATTTATCATTTTTAACATTTATAACTTTTATTGCAACAATTGCAGCGATGGTTCAATTAGTAGAAATGATAATGGATAAATTTAGTCCAAAACTTTATAATGCATTAGGAATTTTCTTACCTTTAATCGCAGTTAATTGTGCTATTCTAGGAGCTTCATTATTTATGGATGAAAGAGGATATACTTTTGGCGAAACATGTGTATTTGGTGTTAGTGCAGGTGCAGGTTGGGCATTGGCAATGATTACAATGGCAGCAATTAGATATAGATTAAAATATTCAAATGTTCCAGCAGGATTAAGGGGAATTGGTATAACGATGATTCTTACGGGTTTAATCTCAATGGCTTATCTTTCATTTTCTGGTATAAATTTATAAGGATTTATTGTGTATTTATCATTAATTAGTGCTGTATTTGTTTTTGCTGTAATTATTCTAATTTTAGTTACCATATTAACCATTGCAGAAAAAAAATTATTATCTCAAAATGCGGTAAAAATTCTAATCAATAATGATGAAGATAATTGTATTGAAGTTATGCCAGGTGGCACTTTATTAAATGCATTAGCTTCAAAATCTGTTTTCTTACCTTCTGCTTGTGGTGGAGGTGGCACATGTGCAATGTGTACTTGTCAAGTTACTAAAGGTGGCGGACAAATTTTAGCAACAGAACTTTCTCATATTTCTCGCTCTGAAGCCAAAGATAATTGGAGATTAGGTTGTCAAGTTAAAGTGCGTGATGATATGGAAATTAAAATATCTGATGAAATATTCAATATTCAAAAATGGGAATGTACCGTTAGGTCTAATGTAAATGTGGCTACATTTATAAAGGAACTTGTATTAGAATTACCTAAAGGTGAAATCTTAAATTTCCAAGCGGGTGGATATATACAAATTGATATACCCGAATACGATATTAAATTTAATACAATGGATATTGAAAAGGAATATCATGGTGATTGGGATAAATTTAATATTTGGGACTTAAAACACAAAAATGAAGAGCCAATATTTCGGGCATATTCTATGGCAAATCATCCAGCAGAAGGTAATATTGTAATGTTGAATGTGAGAATTGCTACACCTCCTCCACCATTATGGAATGATGTTCCTCCAGGAATTTCTTCAACTTATATATTTAATCTAAAACCAGGTGATAAAGTAATGGTTTCGGGACCGTATGGTGAATTTTTCATGAAAGAAACTGAAAAAGAAATGGTTTATATTGGAGGTGGTGCTGGTATGGCTCCAATGAGATCTCATTTATTCCATTTATTTCATACATTAAAAACTAATCGAAAAGTTTCTTTTTATTATGGAGCACGTTCAAAAAGAGAAATGTTTTACGATGATGATTTTAAGAAAATTTTAGCAGAATTTCCAAATTTTAGGTATGTTGTTGCATTATCTGATGCTGACCCTGAAGATAATTGGACAGGTCCCACAGGGTTTATTCATAAAGTATTACATGATGATTATTTAAATGATCATGATGATCCAACAGAAATTGAATATTATATGTGTGGTCCTCCAATGATGATTGATGCCGTTGATAATATGCTTTATAATATTGGTGTTGAGCCTGAAATGATTGCTTATGATAAATTTTAATGTACATTAAATATTTTAAATGTGTTAAGAAAGTTCGGTTTATTCCGAACTTTCTTTTTTTATTACTCATATTTTTTGGTTGTTCGAAAAATAAACCTGAAATTATTTCATTTTCAGGTTTTACAATGGGGACAACTTATAGCATAAAAATATCTGAACAGAATCCAATTAATAGTATTCATCAACTTCAATCTGAAATAGACTCTGTATTACTTCATGTGAATAAATTATTTTCAACTTATATGTCTGACAGTGAAATTTCTCAATTTAATAAATCTGATTCAATTTTTATAATTTCTGATGAATTTGGTGAATTATTCTTACAAAGTAAGCAAATTAATAATATATCAAAAGGGGCATTTGATCCAACTGTCCACCCTCTTGTTAAATTATGGGGGTTTGGAAATAAAGGTAGAATTAATGAGTTACCACCGAATGATATAATTCAAAGCACACTAAATAAAATTGGTTTTGATAATATATTAATTAAAAATGATTTATTAGTGAAATTATATCCATATATTGAGCTTGATTTTAGTGCAATTGCAAAAGGGTATGGTGTAGATAAAGTAAGTGAATTATTAATTTTAAAAAATATTAATAATTTCATGGTAGAAATTGGTGGAGAGGTTTATTGCAATGGAAAAAATAATAAAAATGATTGGTCAATTGGCTTACAAAATCCATTTTTAGAAATTGGAAATGAAAATATATTAAAAGTAATAAATTTAAATAATAAAGCAATGGCAACAAGTGGGAACTATCGAAATTACTTTGAAATTGATGGTCAAAAATATTCACATACAATCAATCCAAAAACAGGATATCCTGTTACGCATAATGTTGTAAGTGTATCAGTTGTGGCAAATGATTGTTCTTCTGCTGATGCCTATGCAACGGCATTAATGGTAATGGATAAAGAAGTAGGAATAGAAATGATTAATTCTATAAATGGTTTAGAAGCTGTGATAATATATGGGGATAATGAAGACTTTAAATTATTAAAATCTGAAGGAATTGATGAAATTATAAGTGATTTTTAGGATTTAATTTTGATTTACAAATTTTTTGTTGAATCGAACTACAAGTGCAATCAAGATCATTTCCTCCACAAGAACCTTTCAGTTCTTTATTGCTGAAAATAACACCAATTGCCATTGCAAAAAGTGCAATGGCTAATATAATTAAAGTTGCAAAAATAGTCATCATAAGTGTAAATAAATTTAACCTGAAATACTTATATTTAGTGCTATTATAAATTGTAATATTTAGTTAAAATCGAAAATAAAATAAGGAATTTAATGTTTAAACGATTTGTTTTTTTCCTACCATTTATGTTAGGAATATTATTTGCGAGTACGGGTAGGCATCATGGAGTAAATGGAGAAGAGCTTCCACTTTTTAGTATTATACCCTTTGTTGGAATTTTATTATCCATAGCCATTGTGCCACTTGTTACGCCTCATTATTGGCATCATAATTTTGGGAAAATTGCACTCTTTTGGGCAACATTATTCATTGTTCCATTTGCAATTAAAATGGGATTCAATCTCGCATTTTATGAGTTTCTACATGTAATGCTACTTGAATATATTCCATTTATTATTCTACTTTTGTCATTATTTACCATTGCTGGAGGAATAAGATTAAAAGGTTCTCTTGTTGGGACACCAATATTAAATCTATCAATAATTGTAATTGGAACCATTTTAGCATCATGGATGGGAACAACAGGTGCAGCTATGTTATTGATAAGACCTCTTATTAGGGCAAATAAATGGCGGAATAAAAAAGTACATGTAATTATATTTTTTATTTTTCTTGTTGCGAATATTGGAGGTTCATTAACTCCCTTAGGCGATCCACCATTATTTCTTGGGTTTTTACATGGTGTAAGTTTCTTTTGGACAACAAAAGCATTATTAATGCCGTTAATTATGGTTTCAAGTATATTATTTGTAGTTTTTTATATTTTAGACAGTTATTTTTATAATAAAGAAAAAGAATCTCAACCTGAATCTGGTGGTGTAAAATTAGCTCTTGAAGGGAAAGTAAACTTTATATTATTAATTGGTGTAGTTGCAAGTGTTTTGTTAAGTGGTTTTTGGCATCCGCATATTGAATTTAATATTTATGGTGTACATGTAGAATTACAAAATATTGCACGAGATATTTTATTACTATGTTTAACAGGAATAAGTTGGAAAGTAACAAAAATGGAAATTCGGAACGCAAATGGGTTTACATGGTTTCCAATTCAAGAAGTTGCCAAATTATTTTCAGGAATTTTTGTTACCATTATTCCTGCAATCGCAATTTTAAAAGCGGGTAAAAATGGAGCGCTGTCTTCTGTTGTGAACGCTGTAACCAATGATGATGGTGAACCTGTTAATTTAATGTACTTTTGGTTAACAGGGATTTTATCTAGCTTTTTAGATAATGCTCCCACTTATTTAGTATTTTTTAATACGGCGGGAGGAGATGCCGATATTTTAATGACGACCTTAAGTGAAACATTGCTCGCAATTTCGGCAGGAGCAGTATTTTTAGGTGCAATGACTTATATTGGGAATGCTCCAAATTTCATGGTCAAAAGTATAGCAGAAGAGAATGATATTGATATGCCAAGTTTTTTTGGATATATGGCATGGTCAGTTGTAATCTTAATTCCTGTATTTATTTTATTTAGTTTATTTTATTTTTGGAGTTAGAATGTTTAAAAATATAATTATAGCAAGTGATTTAAGCCCTAAAGCAAAGATAGCTGCACAAAAAGCAGTCCAAATTGCTCACCAATTTAATTCAAAAATTACGGTGTTAAATGTCCATGATGAATTTATGGATAAAGATGAAATGGAAATGCTTAGAGTGAGTGTGGATGAAATTCAAGAAAAATTTAGAGAAATTGCTGTGGAAGCAAAAAATGAAATAAAATCAATGCTTTCTGACTTACACGCAAATGACATCGAGGTAAAGGTAATTTTAAGGGAAGGCACACCATCAAAAGAAATTTTATCATTAGCCCGAAAAATAAATTCTGATTTAATTGTAATGGGGACAAATGGTAAGGATAATTTATCAGATTATTTTCTTGGCACAACTGCAGAAAATGTTATTTCAAAAGCAGATTGCCCAGTCCTTGTTGTCCCAATGAGTTAAAAATAATTATTCATCTTCCTGCATTTAATTATTTTTACTCTAGATGAGTATTAAATATGTGCAAAAGTGAATAAAAAAAATAGCTCTTTCGGAGTGTCCTTATAGTTTGCCCTATGACATTCATATTTAACTTTGTTTATTAAAGATTATATAGAGCATCTGGTATAGGTTAAATTAAAAACTATATTAATGGTAGATTATAGCTTTTTGGCTAGCAGAATGATTTTTACTCCTTCTACGAGTTGGATTCAGTGAAATGTATGATTTTACTGAGTGAATGAGAGTGAAATTGAATAATATTAACTTTTGTACTTAATACTATATTTCTAATTTTTATTAATGTTTACCAATCATCATCATCATCAGACTCTTCTTCAAGATATTCAGCTTCTTCAATTAAAAATTTATTAAAATCTTCTTCGGAATCAATTGTTAAAAAACCTCGCATTCTATAATGAGAATTTCCACATAATTGAGCACAGGCAATTTCATACCCTTTACCATCTCGAGCCGTACCTTTTATTTCATTTAAAAAGGTTTCTGTAGTTTTTGTTGGTGTGAAAAATACAGGAACACTCATTCCTGGAATTGCATCTTGTTTTACACGCATTTCAGGTAAAAAGAAAGAATGGATAACATCTTTTGAGGATAAATATATCATAGCTAATTTATCTACTGGTAAATGAAGTTGGTTTATTGTTACAATATCATCTGCTCCTGTAGGTGAATTACGATCAATTCCAACAGGATTTGTTTCTTCATCTACGAGTTCAGGTTTTGTTATACCAAATTTTCCATCCACCCCAGGATAATGAATATTCCATGCATACTGTTGAGCAATAACTCTGACTTCGATGGTATCATTATCTACATTTGGAACATCTGTTTTAGCCATTGACCATATTGGATATGCAAATCCAACAAGTAAAAAGGCTTCAAAAGCAATAACTGCTATTTCAGCATATTTACTAAAATTAGATTTTACTCCTTCGTAGTCAGCCGAATTATTCGCATTAGATCTGAATTTAATGACGGTAAATATAAAAAAAGTACCCCAACCAATGAATAATATTAGCATTAGCCAATGTACCCATCCTTGCATATAATCCATTTCAAGTCCGTGACTTGAACCTAGCGAAGGTAAGCCTAAGTGATAACTTAAATTCCCAAGAAGCTCTATCATTTAATAATTCCTATATTTTGATTTATTAATTTTGATCTACGATAAAAAAATATTATAACAGAAATGATACCTAGCAAAACCATTCCAATTACAAATAAAAGAAACAATATTGCTTTATTCATTCCATCTGTCATTGGTGAATCTTTAGCACCATAACAAACGGCACAAGCTTTTGACAGACTTGGGATAGTAAGAATTGTAAATAATATTATTTTATTTAATTTATTAATCATAGATTACTAAAAGATTTATATTTTTCAATGAATGATTTACAATAATATATCCCACTTAAAGTAAGTAATAAACATATACCAGATATTATTAAATGAGAAAACTCATTCGAATCTAAATATATTTTACCATAAAATACTGAAAGAAAAATAAAAAGACCTGTAGTTGCACATGCAAATACAAGATGAAAAGATTTTAAACTCATTTACTAATCCAGGTATCTACAGATGCTTTTATTAAATTTGCATCCCAAAGTGTAGGAATGAAAAATACAATAATAAAAAAGAATGCTGATAAAATTAATAGCCAATAAATTGATTTAACTTCATCAAATAAGTGCATGAAATTTCCTGCAACTAAAAACCCTTTTATCGATGCAATTAATAAACCAACCGCAATACCTAATGCCATTGATCCAAATTCAATGAATGATGCACCTACTGTAACTAAAGTAAGTACAAATAAAGTGAGTAAAATTTTAAAATAAATTGATTTTGAATGCTCTAAATTATGTTCGCTCATTTTGAATATTTCCTAATTAAGTAGATATAATACTGGGAATAAAAAGATCCAAACTAAATCTACAAAGTGCCAATATAGTCCAGCAACTTCAACTCTATTTGTAAACCGTTCTGGTTCTGTTTTCCACATGCCTGCACCTGGACCCCATAAATAAAAATTTAGAATTAATCCACCAATAATATGGAGACCATGAAGTCCTGTCATTGTATAATAAATTCCAAAGAAATTATCAGTAGATGGATAAATTCCAAGATGAATTTTATGTGAATATTCAAAATATTTAATTACTAAAAAAACGATTGAACATATTAAAGTTATTCCCATAAATTTCTTAAATCCGGCAAAATCATTTTCTTTTAAAGCTACCCATGATTTTACAACTGTCCAACTTGATAGTATTAAATTAAAAGTATTTAAAGTTGCAAGTGGAATACTTAAATGGGTTTCACCGCTTGGTGGCCAAACGGGCGAACCGATTCTCAATAAAATATAGGCTGAGAATAGTCCTCCAAATAACATGATTTCAGAAGCGAGGAATATCCAAACACCTAGTTTTGCATTATATAAACCAGTTTCTTCACGAGCCTGGACATTATATGGTATTTCTATCATTTATTTGCCTTTAATTTTCGGTTTGAGGTGAATAATCTTTTTCTGCACCTGGTACACTATATTCATAAGGTCCACGGTAAACAGTTACATCTTTATCAAAATTTCCATGTGCTATTGGGGGAGATGGACATGCTGTCCATTCAATCGTTGTTGCTTGCCATGGGTTTCTATCTGGATTATCTTCTTTCTTTTTAAGAATAGTCATAATAAAATTGATGAAAAAAGGAATTTGAGCAAGGCCTAAACCCCATGCTGACCATGACATAAATGCATTCCATTCTAATACACCTTGTGCGTGAGCATAGGCTTGCCCGCCATCAGCAAGTCTTCTTGAAACTCCTGCGAGACCTTGAATAAACATTGGCATAAAAATACCATTCATGAAAACAATCGATAAAAAGAAATGCATTTTCCCTAACATTTCATTCATCTTTTTTCCTGTAATTTTTGGAAACCAAAAGTATATTCCGGCAAAAATACCAAAAATAGTACCAGGAGCAACGACATAATGAAAGTGTCCAATGACATAATAAGTATCATGTAAATGAATATCTGTGGGAGCAAGTCCTAATGGAAGACCTGTTAATCCACCAATTCCAAACATTGGCATCCAAGCTAATGCAAATAACATCGGTGTATTAAAACGAATCCGCCCACCGTATAAAGATAATATTAAAGCAGATAAAATTATGACAGATGGAATTGAAATAATCATAGTTGTTGTTTGGAAAAATGCACTCATTGCTTGTCCCATTCCTGTTAAAAACATATGATGTGCCCAAACAATAAATGACATAAACCCTAAAAATATTGATGAATAAACTATAGCTTTATACCCCCAAAGTGGCTTCCGTGTATTATTTGAAACAACTTCAGCTACAATACCCATTCCTGGAAGAATTAAGACATATACTTCAGGATGCGCTAAAAACCAGAATAAATGTTGCCATAGCAAAGGACTACCACCTCCGGCAACATCTAATGCTGATCCAGCATAAACTAACCCCGAAGGTAAAAAGAAACTTGTACCTGCTACTCTATCCATTAATTGTAATACAGCGGCGGCTTCTAATGGTGGAAATGCTAATACAAGTAAAAATGAGGTAACTAATTGTGACCAAACAAAAAATGGCAATCTCATCCATGTTAATCCTTTTGGTCTAAGTTGTACAATTGTTACAATAATATTCATTGAACCAAGTAGTGACGAGGTTATTAAAAACACCATGCCTAATAACCAAATAGTTTCACCATTTTCAGCTAATACTGATAGTGGGGGATACATTGTCCAACCAGATGCTGCAGGTCCACCTTCCATAAAGAAACTTGCAACCATTATTACACCACCAATAAAAAACGACCAATAGCTTAACATATTTAATTTTGGGAATGCCATGTCTGGTGCACCTACTTGAAGAGGTACTAAGTAATTACCAAAAGCACCTACAATTAATGGAACAACTCCAAGGAAAATCATGATTGTACCATGCATTGCACCGAATGCATTATACATATCAGGGGATAGTAATCCTGTTTCACTTAATAATGATCCAACAAATGGTACCGGTGTGTCCGGAAACGCCAATTGCCAACGCATTATCATCATTAATACGAATCCAAAAAATAAGAATAACAGAGCTGTTATTCCATATTGAATTCCAATTACTTTATGGTCTTGAGAAAATATATACTTCGATAAGAAGCTTTCCTCAGGATGTTCTTGTTGACTCAATACAATACTCCTGAAAATGTTTTGATTAATTATATAAAAAAATAACTAATCGATTAGATAATGAAATAGTACTAGCTCAAAATTTATATGACTTATTTCTTATAATAAAAGAATTTTAATAAATATTTTTATAATTCTATAGTGTGGGCTGTATTCAAGACAAACATTAGTCTATTTCTACGATATCTAATTATCATGGGTTCGCGGAATAATTTTATATTATTTATTGTTAATATTAATCACCCTTAAATTGATGTTTTTTCATCATTTAATCTGCGTTAAATCGCACCCTGTGAAAATTGTTTTGCTCTAGAGGAGTATTCTATTTGTAATACATAATTCTAATGAAAAATTAGCTCCATCGGAGCGAGCTAATAGGCCAATCCTCTGGAGTTTATATTTGTTTAATTAAATGTGTTATAAATAGGTCACCTCTCTGAGGTTGAAAAAATAAATTAAACTACCTGCTATTAAACCATATTAATCTAATTTCTGTTCATTATTAATTTAGGAAAGCGGAACAGGTTTTTCCCTTATAAAAATTATGTTATTACTTTAATTAGTAGTGGCAATACATGTATCGCTATAAATTATTTTCACAATTTCTTCATCAATTAAATCTGTGTTTATCTGTATTCTATAAAAATTGTTATGCTCCAGAGGAGTATTCTATTTGTAATACATAAATCTAATGAAAAATTAGCTCCATCGGAGCGAACTAATAGGCCACTCCTCTGTAGTTTATATTTGATTAATTTAATGTGTCATAAATAGATCACCTCTCTGAGGTTAAAAATAAATTAAATTACAAGGCTATTATGATATTTTATCAGTGTCTAGTTTTAAAATGTTTATACTTTTATCAATAATAATTTATACACTAATTACCATAAATTTTCTTATTCATGCTGTTTGAGAGAGAATGGTTTTTTACCGTAAATTTAGGGTTATAAATTTCAATAATTTTTATATAATTGAATTTTAATTTAAAGGGTAAAATAATGAGTATTAAAAAAATACACCATGTTGCATATCGATGTCATGATGCAAAGGAAACAGCTGAGTTTTATAAAGAATTTTTAAACATGGATTTACAATTAGTCTTTGCTGAAAGTAAAGCACCTTCTACTAAGGAGCCTGACCCATATATGCATATATTTTTAGATGCAGGAATGGGTAATGTATTAGCATTTTTTGAATTACCAAATTCTCCTAAAATGGGGCGAGATAACAATACTCCAGAATGGGTACAACATATTGCATTTGAAGTGTCAGATATGGATTATTTGATGTCTGCAAAAGAAAAAGTTGAATCAAACGGAATTGAGGTTGTAGGACCTATTGACCATGGATTATTTAAATCAATTTATTTTTTTGACCCCAATGGCCATAGATTAGAATTAACAGTGAATACGCCTATTTCAAAAGAAAAAATGGATGAAATTTATAAAAATGCTCCTGAAATGCTTGAAGAGTGGGCAAGAACAAAACAACCCCCAAAACAAAATGCATGGCTTCATGAAAAAGAATTAAGTAAATCTTAAATTTTAATATATCTATTAAGGAAAAAATAATGACAAATAATAATCCATTAAAAATGAGAGGAATTGAATTTACTGAATTTGTTTCTTCAGAAAATGAATTCATGGATAAAGTATTTTTAGAATTTGGCTTTTCAAAATTGAAAAAACATACAGAAAAAGAAATTTTATATTATAATCAGAATGATATTCATTTTTTATTGAATTATGAAAAAAAAGGGTTTTCAAGTGAATTTTCAAAAAAACATGGTCCCGCTATTTGCTCGATGGGATGGCGAGTTGAAAATGCTAAGTTTGCATTAGAAGAAGCAGTGAAAAGAGGTGCAAAGCCAGTTGAAAATATAAAAAAAGATTTACCATATCCTGCGATTTATGGGATTGGTGAAAGCTTGATTTATTTTATTGAAAAATTTGAAGGTAATGGTTCAATATGGGAAACGGATTTTATTGAATTAGATCGTCCGGTAAAAGTTGAGTCAAAAGGATTTATTGAGATTGATCATCTTACAAATAATGTATATAAAGGAACTATGGAAAAATGGGCAACTTTTTATAAAGATGTTTTTGGATTTAAAGAAGTTCGATATTTTGATATAAAAGGAAAAAAAACAGCTCTAATTTCGTATGCATTACAAAGCCCTGATGGTTCTTTTTGTATTCCAATTAATGAAGGAAAAGATGATAATAATAACCAAATAGATGAGTATTTGGATGAATATAATGGTCCAGGTGTTCAACATTTAGCATTTAGAACTAATGATTTAGTAAATTCATGTGATTTATTAAATGATACTCATATTGATACATTGGATATAAATGATGATTATTATGATTCAATTTTTGACAGAGTCCCTTGGGTAAAAGAAGATAAAGATAAAATAAAACATCATCAAATTCTTGTAGATAGCCATGAAAAAGATACATATTTACTTCAAATATTTACAAAGAATTTATTTGGACCAATATTTATTGAATTAATTCAAAGAGAAGGTGATGATGGGTTTGGAGAAGGGAATTTCCAAGCATTATTTGATTCTATTGAAAGGGATCAAATGAAGAGAGGTGTAATTTAATGAATCCCATGATTCAGAGAACTTTTACTCCTGATGAGTTGGAGGCATGGGAAATAATTTTGGCTGATCATGAAAAAAAACGAACTCATCAGATTGTAGATATTTATCATGATGGATTAAAAATATTAAATATTAAATCTGATTATATTCCTCAACTATGGGAAATTAATAATATTTTAATGGATTATACTGGCTTTCAGGGGCAATATGTTACAGGGTTAGAAGATGGGAATAGTTTTTATTCCATGCTTGCTAATAAAATGTTTCCAATTGGTAATTTTATTAGAGATAAAAAAGATTTAAGTTATACTCCTGCTCCTGATATGATTCATGATTTATATGGTCATATTCCTTTTTTTATTAATCCTGAATATGCAAGTTTTTGTCAAAATTTTGGGGAAATTGCATGTAATTATTTAGATAACCCTGATAAATTAAGACAATTTGAGCGATTTTTTTGGTTTACTATTGAATTTGGATTAATTAATACACCCGAAGGAAAACGAATATTTGGTGCAGGAATAGCGTCCTCTATTGGTGAATGCGAATATGCATTAAGTGATGAACCTGAAATTGTAGAATTTGAAATTGATGAAATTATTAACCAAGAGTTTAGAATTGATGAAATGCAAAAAAAATTATTTATTTTAGAATCTAAAGAGCAGTTATATAATTGCCTAGATGAATTAGAAAGAAAAATAAAGTGAAAATAAATTCAAATAAAAAAGTTATATTAATCTGGGTTTTAATAATAACATTTATGGCAACGATAGGTATTTCTATAATTATAAGAGATTCAAATAATGGATTTGGCACCGTAACTTTTGGTTCTATTAAACCATTTAAATTAACAGATCAAACCGGTAAAGTAATTACAAAGAATGATTTATCTGGAATGGTATGGATTTTAAATACAATTGCTATAAATTGTGAAGGCAATAATTCCTGTGAAGATGTAAAGTCAATGACTATGTCAATTAATGAACAATTGAAAAATAATTTAAATGTTAAATTAGTGTCTATTGTGATTGATAGAGAAAATATATTGGCAGAAGACTTTATTGAATTTGGAGATTTATTAAATGCAGATGTAAAAAATTGGTTATTATTAAACGGAAGTGAGGAGGAGCTTGCTAAAATGAAATCTCAACTTTTAGGAGATTTTTCAACCGCTTTACTAATAGATCAAAATGGAATTTTTAGAGGAATTTATAATATTTCTAATTTATCTGAAGTTAAAAAAATGATGGTAGAAGCAAAAAAACTAATTTAAAAATTATTTTTGATTTAATAATTTATTTAACTGAATATGTTTTCGGTTAATTTCTTTTGCTAAAAATTCTAAATTTTGGTTCATTAGTTTATCATTAATTTCTTGTTTCATTTTTTTCCATACATCATGCACAGGGCATGGAACCGAGTCCGAACAAATATCTAATCCAAATAAACACATTTCATTCTCTGGCGGTAACCCATCAATAATATGAACAATGTCAATTATTCTAATGTCTTTTGCTGGCTTACTTAGCTTGATACCACCTCTTCTACCTCGACTAGATTTAAGTAAATTATTTTTTGATAAAGTTTGAATTAATTTAGATAAATAAAATTTAGGGATATCATAATCCTCTGAAATTTGACTCACTAAGATCAATCCGTCTTTTTGATTTTCCGCCAAGTATATCATTGCTTGAATGGCGTATTTTGCTGATTCTGAAAACATATGGTTCATTAAATTTATAACATTTTAAGTATTTATATAAAAGGATTTCCACCTATATCTAAGAAAAAATTATTTTAACTTCAGTAATTATATTAAAATTACTTATAAGCGAGTATAATTTAATTCATCTTAATTCTAAATAAAATAGATGTATTAATATATTACAGATATACATATCAAAAAATCAATTAATTATAAGTTTGCAAAATGATTTAATACTTCTTGGATTGCTTTAGAGATTGGTCTATCCTTTCTTGTAATAATTCCTATATTTCTTTTTAATTTTTCATTTGAAATATCTATTGAAATTAAGTCACCATTTTGTATTTCATGCTGAACTGTATTTTCTGGTAAAATTGATAATCCTGCACCAATTTCTAATGACCTTTTTAGCGTTTCAACATTGTCAAATTCTTGTATCATCTTTACAGTTGTTTTATTTTCTTTAAGGACATCGTCAATATAATTTCGAGTCGGTATTTCTTTAATAAACCCGATAAAATTTTGATGATTCAAATCCTTTATTGTGATTGTTTTTTTATTAGAAAATTTATGATTTGGCGCACATACAACCACGAGGTTTTCATTTTCTACTGAATAAATGTTTACAAGTGGGTGATTCCATGGAAATGCAATTATTCCCATATCGCATGATCCTTGAATTACGCTATTATAAATTTTATCAGATCGATTATATTCAATATGTAGATTTATTTTATGTTCTTTTTTTAGAAATGATTTTACAACTTTAGGTAGTCTGTAAAAACCAATAGAGTATATTGTTTCAATATTTACGGTTTGAATTATATTCCCCATTTCGGCATCCATTAAATCTATGATTTCTTGAAATTGTAAGAGGATTTTTTCACTTCCATTTAAAAATATTTTACCTTCGGAAGTAAGTGAAAAATTCCCTCTTCTACGCATAATTAATTGTTTCCCTAAGAAATTTTCTAAATAGGAAATTTGTTGACTCACTGCAGATTGAGTGATAAAGTTTCTTTCTGCAGCACGAGAAAAGCTTTTTGTTTCTGCAAGATCACAGAAAACTTTAAATAAATCTAAGTATATTCTTGAACCCTTCATGTATTAGTTCTCCTTATTTCTGATATTAATAATTATAATGTTATCTAATAATATTATTAGCAATGGGTATAAATTTAATACTAAATTAAAGGATGATAAAAGGATATACATATCTATATTTTAATAAAATAAATATGCGTTTATGATGTATTCTTTATTGGTAAATAAATTAATCTAATTTATCGAATTAAATAATAATTAAAAATACTAATATATTCTTGTAATATATAAAATAAGATTAATAGATTATGGTTCGATAAAAAGATATAAATATCTATATACCATAGTTTAGTTAATCCAAGTAATTGAATTAAAGGCAGATATGAAAAAAGAAAGATTTAATATTTTTAGTAAAATATATTATAGAGTGGCTGGGGCTCTGAGATTAAAAAGTTTAATATTGACAATGTTAATATTATCTCTCACCTCAATTTTATTCACACAAAACCAACCTGAAGAATTTTTTAAAAGTAATTGTTCCAGTTGTCACACAATTGGTGGCGGTAAACTTACGGGGCCAGACTTAAAAAATATTCATCAACGAAAAAGTGATGATTGGATTAAAAAATTCATTAATGATCCTTCCGCAGTTATTAATAATGGTGATGCTTATGCTTTAAAGATATTAGAAGAATCTCGTGGTATAATTATGCCAAAAGTCGGAGGTCTTACTCCATTTATTACTGAATCCTTGTTGGAATTAATTAAAACTGAATCAGCAAAAGAAAAATCAGTATTTGGTGGTTCAACAATTGACGATCGACCGTTGACTGAAGCAGATGTTATTTTAGGTGAAAAATTATTTAATGGTACAAAAAGATTAAAAAATAATGGTCCTTCATGCATTGCCTGTCATAGTGTAGATGGAGAAGGTGCATTAGGTGGAGGTTTATTGGGACCTGACCTTACTAGAGTCTATGGTCGCTTAGGTGGAAAAAACATTCTGACTGCTTGGCTGGCAAACCCATCAAGCGAAACAATGGCTCCAATATATAAAAAACATCCAATTGACGATTCTGAAGTTTTACCGCTTGTTGCTTTTTTTAAAGAAAAAGATAAAATGGTTTCAATGGCAGGTACAGGTATGCATGATTTTAATTTTATGATAGTCGGTTTGGTTGGATTAATATTGATGTTATTATTATTTGATATTTTTTGGGGGAATAGATTGAAATCAATAAGAAAGAAAATTGTAAAAGGGAATAAATAATGTGTGATACAAAACAAAATTTAAGTTGGATTAGAGATGAAGTCACCCCTGAAAATAGACAATGGGAAGAATTCTATCGCAACCGTTGGCAGTATGATAAAATAGTTAGAAGTACACATGGTGTAAATTGTACAGGAAGTTGTACTTGGCAGATTCATGTAAAAGATGGAATTGTTACATGGGAAATGCAAGGTTTAGATTATCCGAAGCTTGAAAAAGGTATTCCTCCTTATGAACCTCGTGGTTGTCAGAGAGGTATTTCTTTTTCATGGTATTTATATAGCCCACTTCGAGTTAAATATCCTTATGTTCGAGGAATATTATTAGATTTATGGAAGGAAGCTCGGTCTGAATTTTCTGATCCAGCAGAAGCTTGGAAGTCATTAACTTCAAATCCTGAAAAAAGAAAACGCTGGCAATCTGCTAGAGGTAAAGGTGGATTTAGAAGAGCTGATTGGGAAACTGCAAAAGAAATTATAGCAGCATCAATGGTTCATACTATTGAAGAACATGGTCCTGATAGAATTGCGGGATTCTCTCCTATTCCTGCAATGTCAATGGTAAGTTATGCCGCTGGTGCACGGTTAATGCAATTAGTTGGTGGGATTTCACTTTCATTCTATGATTGGTATTGTGATCTTCCAAGTGCATCTCCTGAAACTTGGGGAGAGCAAACAGATGTACAGGAATCAGCTGATTGGTATAATGCAAAAATGATAGCTGTAATGGGTGCAAACCTAAATATGACTCGAACTCCTGATGTCCATTTTGCTGCAGAAGCTCGACATAACGGAACTAAAATGTGTGTATTTTCACCAGATTTTTCTCAGGTTTCAAAGTTTGGTGATGAGTGGTTTCCTGTAAATGCAGGGCAAGATGGTGCTTTTTGGATGGCTGTTAATCATGTCATATTGAAAGAGTTTCATTATGAAAATCAAATTGAAGATTTTATAAATTATACAAAACAATATACTGATTCACCGTTTTTAGTTGAAATTAAGAAAAATGGAGATGTATATAAAGCAGATCAATTATTAAGAGCAAATCGTCTTTCTCAATATACAGATATAGAAAATGGTGATTGGCAATTTTTAATGTGGGATGAAACAGAAAGCCGAACAAAAGTTCCCATGGGGTCTGTTGGAAATCGATGGGCAGAAAAAAATACTGGAAAATGGAATTTAAAACTTGAAGATAATGTTGATGGTTCAAAAATAAATCCTCAGCTTACATTTTTAAAAGATTCTGATGAAATTATTGAAATTCAATTAGATAATTTTGCTCAAGGGGATACACAAAATAGAAAAGTTCCTGTAAAGTATATAGAAACAGAAAATGGAAAAGTTGCAGTTGCTACGGTTTATGATTTACTTATGGCTCAGTATGGAGTTGGTCGAGGATTAGACGGATATCCTGATTCGTATGAAGTTGATGATGTTTATACTCCTGAATGGTCATCAAAATATACAGGAATTTCTCCTGAGACATTAATTAAATTTGCTCGTGAATGGGCTGGAACAGCTGAAAAAACAGGTGGAAAATGTACAGTAATTATCGGTGCAGGAATAAACCATTGGTATCATGCAAATTTAATTTATAGATCTGCAATTCATGCATTAATGTTTACTGGTTGTATTGGTAAAAATGGTGGTGGGTTAGCACATTATGTTGGACAAGAAAAATTAGCTCCTGGTGAATCATGGGGATCAATTGCTTTAGCTAAAGATTGGTATGGACCATCTCGATTACAAAATGCACCAAGTTGGCATTATGTGCATTCAGATCAATGGCGTTATGAAAAAGGATTTACAGATTATCATACTGTACCAAAAGATCAACCCGAAAATACATTGGCATCTGGACATACCATTGATGTAAATGTTAAAGCTGTTCGAAATGGATGGTTACCATTTTACCCTCAATTTGAAAAAAATCCTTTAGATTTAGTTAAAGAAGCTCGAAAGAATGGTGCAAAAGATGAGAAAGGGATTGCAGATTATATTGTTGATAAATTGAAAAAGAAAGAAATGAAATTTTCAATTGAAGACCCCGATAATTCTGATAATTGGCCGAGAGTTTGGTTTGTATGGAGAGGTAACGCAATTGGTGGTAGTGCAAAGGGACATGAATTTTTCTTAGATCATTATTTAGGAACTCATACAAATCAAGTTTCAGATAGTGATTTTGCAAAAGGATCTACTGAGGAAGTTGTATGGCATGATAAAGTTCCACAAGGTAAAATGGATTTAGTTGTTGATTTAAATTTTAGAATGGATACATCTGCTCTTTATTCAGATATCGTTTTGCCTGCAGCAACTTGGTATGAAAAAGCAGATTTGAATTCAACAGATATGCATAGTTTTATTCATCCATTACAAGAAGCAGTACCGCCTGCATGGGAATCTAAAAGTGATTGGGATATTTTTAAAGAAATTTCTAAAGAATTTTCAAAACAATCAAAAAGTCATTTTCCAGAGCCTGTTGAAGATGTTTTAGCCGTACCTCTAGCGCATGATTCACCTGCTGAAATAGCACAACCAGAAATGAAAGATTGGATTAATGGCGAAATAGAAGCTATTCCAGGAAAAACAATGCCTGGGTTAAAAGTTGTAAAAAGAGATTATAAAAATGTATATAATCAGTTTATTTCGTATGGACCAAATGTTCCAAAAAATGGATTAGGTGCTCATGGAACAGGATATTCTGTAGTAGATGAATATGCTAAATTGATGGAAGAAGGTGCGATTGAGAAATGGGATGGGAATCAGTATCCATCATTAAAAGAAGCGAAAGATGTTGCAAATACAATTCTTACCCTAGCTACAGTTACAAATGGTGAATTAGCTTATCGTTCTTACCAAAATATGGAAAAGAAAACGGGGCTTGTTTTATCAGATTTAGCTGAAAAAAATAGAGGCTCAAGAACCACATTTGAAGATTTATGTTCACAACCAAAAAGATTGTTAAATAGCCCTATGTGGTCAGGATTAACAGAAAATGGAAGAGCATATTCTCCTTTTACTTATAATGTTGAAAGGCTTGTACCTTGGAGAACATTAACAGGTCGTCAACATTTTTATCTTGATCACCCTGGTTATATTCAGTTTGGAGAGCACTTACCAACTTATAAACCAAAACCAACTCACACACAGTATGCGGAATTAAAAGTGAGCGAAAGTGAACATCCAACAAAAGTATTTAATTATTTAACACCGCATGGAAAATGGCATATACATTCAACTTATGGAGATAATCACAGAATGTCAACATTAAGTAGAGGTGTTGAGCCATTTTGGATAAATGATGATGATGCAAAGGAATTAGGAATAGTAGATAATGATTGGGTTGAAGTATTTAATGACAATGGAGTTGTTGTTACAAGAGCCAATGTTAGTGTACGAATTCCAAAAGGAATTGTTATTATTTACCACGCAACAGAAAGAACTTTATCTGTTCCTAAATCTCCGCTTCGTGGAAATAAAAGAGCGGGAATGAATAATAGTTTAACAAGAGCAAGATTGAAGCCAAATTTAATGGTTGGTGGATATGGTCAATTTACATACCATTTTAATTATTGGGGACCAACTGGTTCCAATAGAGATACATTTATAATGGTTAGAAAACTCCCTAAACTTAACTGGTAGTAAGGAAAAATATGGATATCAGAAGTCAAATTTCAATGGTTTTTCATCTCGATAAATGTATCGGATGTCATACATGTAGTGTTGCTTGTAAAAATATCTGGACGGATAGAAAAGGTACAGAATACATGTGGTGGAATAATGTAGAAACAAAACCAGGTACTGGGTTCCCAACACGATGGGAAGATCAAGAAAATTATAAAGGAGGTTGGGAATTAGTTAATGGTGAATTGAAACTAAAATCTACTTCTAAATCAAAGACAATTACAAATATCTTTCATAATCCAGATATGCCTACTTTAGATGATTATTATGAGCCATGGACTTATGATTATAAAAAATTATTTGATTCACCTGAATCAGATGATCAGCCAACGGCAAAACCAATTTCAATGGTTACGGGTAAATATATTGATATAGAATCTGGTCCTAATTGGGATGATGATTTATCAGGTTCACCAATTTATGCAGAAAATGATATAAATCTTGATGTGTTATCACAAGAAGCTCGAGACCAATTATTTGCGATTGAACGGTTGATGATGTTTTATTTCCCTCGTATTTGTAATCATTGTGTTAATCCATCATGTGTTGCATCATGTCCTTCTGGTGCTATGTATAAAAGAGGGGAAGATGGTATTGTATTAATAGATCAAAAGAAATGTAGAGCATGGAGATCTTGTGTTACTGCTTGCCCTTATAAAAAAACATATTATAATTGGAATACAGGTAAATCTGAAAAATGTATACTTTGTTTCCCACGGGTAGAAACAGGACAAGCACCCGCTTGTTTTCATTCATGTGTTGGTCGAATAAGATATTTAGGTGTACTTCTTTATGATGCAGATAAGATTGAAGAAATTGCAAAAAGACCTGATCATGAATTAGTTGATGCTCAAAGAGAAATGATTTTAGATCCATTTGATGAAAATGTAATTAGAGAAGCAAAAAAGAATGGAATAGCAGACTCAACATTAAAGGCAGCTCAAAATTCACCTGTTTATAAATTTGTAAAAGAATGGGGGATTGCATTACCACCCCATGTAGAATATCGTACACTTCCAATGTTATTTTATGTTCCACCTATGTTACCTGTGATGTCAGCTCAAGAAGGGGAAGCAGTAAAATCATTGAATGAAGAATATTTCCCAGATTTTGATAAAGCGAGAGTACCAATTAAGTATTTAGCTTCAATGTTTGGTGGCGGAAATGAAGGACATTTACGATATGTATTGAAAAAACAATCTGCAATAAGAGCTTATCGGCGAGCGGTTACAGTCGGTGATATTAAATTATTAGACTCTGAAAAAGCATTGCTAGGAGCTGATTGTAATCCTTCTCAAGCTGATGAGATCTACAAACTAACATCACTATGTACATTTGAAGATCGTTTTGTGATACCTGCAGCTCATCGTGAAGAAGCAATTGAAATGTTAAAAGACCCTCTTGAACACAAACAAGAAATGGGATTTGGGTTTAGAGAAGCTCCAGAGAGAGGATTATAATGAACACTAATTTTAAAAAATATGCATCATTAGTTTCTTATCCAAATGATTCAACAATAGCTTTTATTTCTAAAATTAATAATGAAAAAAAAGATTATTCCTTAGAGAAGTTTAATGAGTTTGTTGAGTCAGTAAAACTTTCTGAATTACAAGAACGATTTACTCAAACATTTGATATGAATCCATCTACATGCTTAGATATTGGTTGGCATCTTTATGGTGAAGCATATCAACGAGGGGCATTTCTTGTCGAGCTTCGTCAATTATTGAGAGAAAATAATATTGATGAATCATCTGAATTACCAGATCATTTCACGCACATTCTTGCAATATTAGATATTTTAAAACCTGAGGATCAAAAACAATTTATTGCTAATTTTGTAAACCCAGCTATTAAAAAAATACTTACTGGGTTTGGCGAAGAAAAAAATCCTTATAAATATGTCATTGAATATTTATCACACATATTTGAAACACAAATGAAAACTTATGGAGGTCAGGCATAATGGATCAATTTAAAACAGTATTAGATACTTTCTTTTTTTCAATGTTTCCGTATTTGACAATTTTCACTTTTTTTCTTGTAACAATCCAAAGATACAGATCTCACGCTTTTACATACTCCAGTTTATCATCACAATTTTTAGAGAATAGGCAACATTTTTGGGCATTAGTACCATTCCATTATGGAATAATTTCTGTACTTGCTGCTCATTTTATTTGGTTCTTATTACCAGAAACAGTGCTATGGTGGAATAGTGTACCTGCTCGACTCTATATTATGGAAGGTTCAATGTTTGTTTTTGGACTTCTCACTTTTATTGGTTTAGTAAATATTATTCTAAGACGAAAATCAAATGATAGGGCGAATATTGTAACAACAAAAGCAGATTGGATTGTTTTAGGGTTATTAACTGTTCAAGTGGTTACAGGTATTTTTATCGCATATTTTTATCGGTGGGGTTCAAGTTGGTTTGCTTCATCTCTTGTACCATATTTAAGATCAATCATTTTGCTTAGCCCTGACTTACAATATATTACACCATTACCCATCATGGTAAAATTACATATAATTAGTGCATATTCAATTATTTTACTATTCCCATTTACACGCCTTGTACATGTTTTAGTAGTGCCAAATCAATACTTATGGCGTAAAACTCAAGTGGTTAGATGGAATTGGAATAGAAAAACTATTAGAACACCTCAATCAAATAAATAAGGAAAAATATAATGAGTAAAACAAGAGAATTACCAGAATTATTAGATTTTAGTAAAGAAAGAATTAGAGTCCTACATTATACTTGGGTTGCATTCTTTATTACATTCTATGTTTGGTTTAATATGGCTCCAATGGCGACAACTATGCTTAAAAGTATTGGTTGGTTAACAAGAGAGCATTTAAAAGTTTTAGCGATTTCAAATGTTGCACTCACTATTCCAGCGAGAATAATTATAGGAGCATTGATAGATAGATATGGACCTCGAATTGTGTTTTCGGGATTAATGATTATAATGGCAATTCCGGGTTGGTTTTTTGCATTTGGAGATACATTTACTCAATTATTAATTTCAAGATTAATATTAGGTTCTATTGGTGCAGGATTTGTTGTGGGTATTAAAATGGTTGCAAATTGGTTCCCTCCAAAAATGATTGGAAGAGCTGAAGGATTTTATGCTGGATGGGGTAATTTTGGTTCTGCTTGGGCAGCTATGACATTGCCATGGGTTGCCATTACAGTATTTAAAGATTATTTTGGCCTTGGTGAGGAAGCATGGAGATATGCATTGGCATTTAACGCCGGTGTTTCCTTTGTCTATGGAATCATTTATTATTTCTTAGTGACAGATCATCCTGTTGATAAACCTGTATTAAAAACTAAAAAAGCACAACCTATGATGGTTACTTCATATGGAGATTTAATTCAATATTTAGTTTGGTCATTTCCATTAATGGGAGCAATGGGAGTACTTGCATGGAGAATTGGTGGTATAAAGGTGGATGGTATTGCATTAATTTCTCCTCAAATATTAACAATTGTATATACAATGTTGGCTCTAATCTATATTGCACATGTTATAAAAACGCTACAAATTAACTTACCTTATCTTAAAGCCGGTGTACCAGAAAAGGAAAAATATAATTGGTCAAGTGTTGCTGCATTAAATAGTACTTATTTTGCTAATTTTGGATCTGAGTTAGCTGTTGTTTCGATGTTACCTATGTTTTTTGAGACGACTTTTTCAGGACTTACTGGAAGTGATGGAAATTATATAATGACTGCAACCATGGCAGGATTAATAGCTTCATCATTTGCATTTGTAAATTTATTTGCTAGGCCTTTAGGAGGTTTACTTTCTGACACAATGAAAAATAGAAAGAAAACAATGCTTTTTTATATGGTTGGAATTGCATTTGGATTTTTAGGAATGGCACATATAGGAACATGGGGACCAATTGTAAATGGTGTACAAACAATTGTACCAACATTTGATGGAACAACATGGTTAATAGCATCCATTGTTATTACCATATTTGCTTCAATGTTTGTACAGGGAGCTGAAGGTGCTACTTTTGCGGTAATACCTATGATTAATAAAAAAATGACAGGGCAAATTGCAGGTATGGCTGGTGCTTACGGGAATGTTGGTGCTGTAATATATTTAGTTGTTTATTCATTAGTTGATGCAAAAACATTCTTTTTTATTATTGCAGGTGGAGCATTTATAAGCTTTTTTTATTGTTGGGCATTTTTAGAAGAACCCAAAGATTCGTTTGTTGATTAAAAAAATATATTTTAAAAAAAGGAAATAATATGAGTAATGTTGATTTGAAAAAATGGGATGTTGAAAATGAAAGTTTTTGGAATTCCGAAGGTAAGGAAATAGCAACTCGTAATTTATGGATTTCTATTCCAAGTTTATTAGTTGGATTCTCTGTATGGTTGATGTGGGGTATTATCACGGTTCAAATGAAAAATCTAGGTTTTACTTTTGGTAAATCGCCAGAAGAAGCAATGGGATTATTATTTATGCTTCCAGCAATAGCTGGATTGACGGGTGCAACGTTAAGAATTCCAAGTTCATTTTTTATTCGTTTAGCTGGTGGTAGAAATACAATTTTCTTTACAACAGCATTATTAATGATTCCTGCAACGGGAACAGCTATTGGGTTACAGAATCCAGAAACTTCATTTACATTTTTTATGGTGATGGCATTTTTGTCTGGATTTGGTGGAGGTAATTTTGCTTCTTCGATGAGTAATATTTCATTTTTCTTTCCAAAAAAAGAACAAGGGTATGCTTTAGGGATGAATGCAGGATTGGGCAATTTTGGTGTAACTACAATGCAAATTCTTATTCCTCTAGTAATGACAGTTCCATTTTTAGGGGCTTTTAGTGGTGATTCTATGTTACTCTCAAGTACAAGTGGAACAATATTTAAACGGATTTCGGCTGGGTCAGAAACTTGGTTAGCAAATGCGGGCTGGGTATGGATGCTATGGTTATTACCATTAGCCTTTTTTGGGTGGAAGAAATTAAATAATATTACAACAGAGGCAGTAACACCGGGATTAAAAAGTCCATTCGTCTCTTTTGGGCGAATTTCATGGTTGCTATTAATTGGTTTTTTTACAGCCGCAATTGGTTTATACTTCATTTTAACTTTCAAGGCATTAACATGGGTAAAATGGATTGTTCTACCATTAGTAATTGCATCAACTCTCTTTTTAATGAAGGCTTTGTCTCCTGGAGAAATAAAAGATAATTTAAATAGACAATTTTCAATTTTTGATAATAAACATACATGGGTAATGACAATTATTTATACGATGACTTTTGGTTCATTTATTGGTTTTGCTGCAGCTGTAGGTTTAGCAATTAAATTTATTTTTGGAGTAAAACATATTTTACTCGCTGATGGAACTTGGCAGCATGTTGCTAACCCCGATGGTCCTGCAACTTTTATGTATGTATGGGTGGGGGCATTTGTAGGTGCATTAATTCGCCCAATTGGTGGGAAAATGGCAGATAAACTTGGTGGAGCGATTATTACTCAAGTTGTGAGCGTTGTTATGGTTGCATGTTCTATTGGTGTTGGGTATTATGCAAGCTTAGCTTATCAATCCGCAACACCACAGGATTATTTTATTCCATTCTTTGTATTAATTGTTATTTTATTTGCTGCAACAGGTATCGGTAATGGATCAACATTTAGAACAATTTCAATGGTTTTTAATCAAGAACAAGCGGGTCCAGTACTTGGGTGGACTTCAGCAGTTGCTGCTTATGGTGCATTTTTAATTCCAAAAATTATTGGTGAAAATATGAAAGCGGGAACACCTGAATTGGCAATGTATGGATTTGCTGTTTTTTATGGAATATGTGCTATATTAAACTGGTGGTATTACTTAGGACCCAAAGCTGAGTTTAATAATCCTTAAAATTTGGAGAAAAAAATGAAAGATACAAATACAATTAGCGAAATTGTTGCTGACGATATTCGGACTGCAACTGTATTTAAAAAACATGGTTTAGATTTTTGTTGTGGTGGAAATAAAACATTAAAAGAAGCGTGTGATGAAAATAATATTGGAATTGATGATTTATTAGAAAGCCTTCAAAATGCAAAGTTGTCGAGTGAATCTTCCATTGATTTCCAAAAAATGGAATTGGATAAATTATTAGATCATATTATTGATCGGCATCATAAATATATTTATGATGTTGGACCTCATACGCTTCAATTTATTAAAAAAGTGGCAAGTGTCCATGGTGTAAATCATCCAGAAACTAAAGAAGTTGCAGTGATTTTTATGAATTTAATGTCTGAATTACATCATCACATGATGAAGGAAGAACAAATATTATTTCCATATATTCGAAATCTTGTGAAAATGTTAAATGGAGAAGTTGATACTCAAAATTTTCGACAATTTGTTGAAAATCCCGTACGAATGATGTTGTTAGAGCATGATCAAGCAGGGGATATGTTGAAGAAAATAAATGAATTGACATCTAATTTTACTTTACCAGAGGGTGCTTGCAATACTTTTAGAGCTTCGTATGCAAACTTAAAAGAAATGGAAGATGATGTTATGTTACATATTCATTTAGAAAATAATGTTTTATTCCCAAGAGCAATTGCTTTGGAAAAACAAATAGCAGAGAGTTTAATTGAAGGATAAATTGATAAATAACCAATTAAAATTAATTACAACTTTTGTTGTAATTGTTGGAATTGGAATTATTATAAAAAATTCAAATATTCATTTTCCAGGTAATTTTGAAGGTTATGAGCCTAAACAGCCTATTGCATTTTCACATCAATTACATGCAGGTGAAATGACTATTCCATGTATGTATTGTCATTTTGGTGCAGAAGATAGCAAGCATGCAGGAATTCCACCCGCTAATGTTTGTATGAACTGTCATGAATTTGTTAATAATAACACAAATGAAAATAAAATAGCCGAAAAGTTAGGTAGAAAAGTAGAAGTTAGCCCTGAGATTAATAAAATATATGAATCTTTTGGAACTTCTGAAAAAAATTATGAAGACAAAAGCCCAACTGAATGGGTGAAAATTCACAATCTACCTGATTTTGTTTTTTTTAGCCATAAACCACATATTAATGCAGGAATTGATTGTGAAAAATGTCATGGAGATGTTGCTTCTATGACACGAGTAAAGCAAGTAAATGATCTTTCGATGGGGTGGTGTTTAGATTGTCACCGTCAAGATCATGAATCGTTAAATAATACGAAAGAAAGGAAATCACAGTTGCAAGATTGTGCAACCTGTCATTATTAAATTATGTCTGATAAGATAAAAAATTATTATACAAGTTTTGAGGATAGTTGTTCGAGCGATGACTGTTCTTGTACTGATTTACCTCCAGTTGCAGAAGTAGAAAAAACAAGTGGATTTACACGACGCTCTTTCTTGAAAACAGCGGGGTTCTCATTTGGAGCATTGTTTGTAGCATGTACACAAGCACCTGTTAAAAAAGCAATTCCTTTTTTAATTCAACCAGAGGAAATATTACCTGGAAAGGCTATTTGGTATGCTTCAACAAGTAATGCATGTGAAGCAGGCTGTGCTGTTCATGTTAAAAATAGAGATGGACGACCGATTAAGCTTGAGGGTAATCCTGAACATCCATTAAATCAAGGTGGCTTATGTTCTCAATGCCAAGCTAGTTTAATTGAATTATATGATTCAAAACGAATTTTACATCCTTTACTAAATGGTGAAAAATCAGATTGGCAAACAGTTGATAATAAAATTATTGAAAAACTAAAAAACTCTGATAAAGAAATTGTTTTATTAACAAATACTGTTTCAAGCCCTTCTTCGGAAAATATTATTGGTAAGTTTAAAAGGAAATATAAAAATATTTCACATGTTCAAATGGATGAATATTCATATTCGGCCATATTGGATGCACATGAAAAAAATTATGGAAAACGATTTATTCCAAAATATCAATTTGATAAAGCAGATTTAATTGTAAGTATTGATGCTGATTTCTTGGGTACTTGGATTTCTCCTATTCAATTTACAAAAGATTTCCAGAAGAATCGAAAATTAGATTCTAAGAATATTTCAAAATTAATTCATATTGAATCTCATATGTCTTTGACTGGAGCAAAAGCAGATGAACGAATTGTACTTTCTCCTTCGGAAATAATAAAATTCACTAAAGAATTAGATAAAGGAATTCAAGGTGAATTGACAGAAAATAAATATGCGAGTAAAATTGCAAACCTTCTCAAACATAATAAAGGGAAGTCTCTCGTCGTATCAGGTATTAATGATGTTCGAGTTCAATTACTTGTAAATAGAATTAATAAAAAATTAGGAAATATAAATAAAACATTAAATCATAAAGAAGTTAGTAAACAATATGCTGGCTCAGATAAAGATGTAAAAGTATTTATTGAAAAAATAAATAATGGCAAAATTGAAGGTGTAATTATTGCAGGAGTGAATCCTGTTTATAGTTTACCAAATGGGAAAGAGCTTTCAAAAAAAATTAAATTATTAAAATTATCTGTATCAATAACAGATAATCATAATGAAACTTCCGAGTGTTGTAAAATTGTGGCACCGGATAGACATTACTTGGAATCCTGGAATGATAATGAAATAGTTTTAGGATTATTGTCTATGACTCAGCCGGTGCTACAACCTTTTGGAAAAAATAGATCATTACGAATGAGTATAAATTCGTGGTTAGGAAAAAGTGGTAATGAACGAGATTTAATTCGTAATTATTGGAGGGGAATTTTTACTTCAAAAGTTAAAACAACTCAAACTTTTACTAGATTTTGGAATAATCTTGTTCATGATGGATTTGTTAAAATTAAACCAATATCATTAAAATTGAATGCTTTTAATGATAATCGGCCTCAAATTAATATTAATAAACCAAAGGGGTTAGAATATATTTTATACAGAACTCCACAGTTAGCTTTTGGCCAACATGCTGAAAATCCTTGGTTACAAGAATTACCAGATCCAATTACCAAAATAACTTGGGATAATTATGTGTCTATTTCTCCTGAAATTTCTAAGAAATATAAATTAGAAAAAGGTGATGTAATTAAAATTAAATCGGGTAATAACACAGTTCAACTACCAGTATTTTTGCAACCAGGACAACAGAAAAATACGATTTCAATTGCATTAGGGTATGGCCGGCAAGGAACAGAAAGGTTTCATGAAATTGGTCCAAATTGGTTAGAAAAGAAACCTACGGTTGAAAAAGGAATTCCTGTAGGTAAAAGTGTTAGCCATTTTATAAGTGAAAACATAAATTTCACAGGGAATATAACGAGTATTATAAAAACAGGAAAAACATGGAATTTAGCAATGACTCAAACTTTTGATTCATTGATTAATCCTATAAATACTTCGCCTGCAATTATGCCCAAACGGCCGTTTGTTCAAGAAACAACTTTTAAATCATATAAAAAGGACCCCACATCAGGAAAACATCATGGACATCCAGTTACTACAATGTGGAAAGATGACCATAAATACAAAGGACATCATTGGGGAATGGCATTAGATATTTCAGCTTGCACAGGATGCTCATCTTGTGTCGTAAGTTGTCAAGTAGAAAATAATGTTCCAGTTGTTGGGAAAGATGAAGTATTGCGAAAACGAGATATGCATTGGTTGAGATTAGATAGGTATTATTCAGGTAAAGGTGAAAATGTTGATGTATCCTTTCAAGCAATGATGTGTCAACATTGTGATAATGCACCATGTGAACCTGTTTGTCCTGTATTAGCAACAGTTCATAGTACAGAGGGGTTAAATGAACAGATTTATAATAGATGTGTGGGGACACGATTCTGTGCTAATAATTGCCCTTATAAAGTTAGGAGATTTAATTGGTTTGAATATGCGCGTGAAGATGTTATGGAAAATATGGTATTAAATCCTGATGTTACTGTGCGTTCAAGAGGGGTTATGGAAAAATGTTCTATGTGTATTCAGCGAATTCAGGAGGCAAGATTTGAAGCAAAGAAAAATGGAAAATCTATTCAAGATGGCGATATTCAACTTGCATGTCAACAATCTTGTCCTGCAGATGCAATAGTATTTGGAGATTTAAATGATCCAAAAAGTAAAATATCAAAATTAGTTAATAGTGGTCGTCATTACAAAGTATTAGAAGAATTGAATGTAAGACCAACAGTGGGGTATTTGACACAAGTGAGAAATAGAGAAGAAGATTCAAATAAAGGGAATCATCATGGATAATGTTGTAAATAGTATTCGTGATCCTCAAATATTTGGAAATAAATCATTAACAGATGTTACTGAAGATGTTTGTAATGTGATGGATAGAAAACCTAAAAAGCTATGGTGGATTGGAATCATACTTTCATTAAGCGCATTACTATTAGGTATTGTCGCAGTTTCATATCAAATTGCAACAGGTATTGGTGTTTGGGGTTTAAATAAAACTGTTGGCTGGGCATTTGATATTACTAATTTTGTTTTTTGGGTTGGCATAGGTCATGCAGGGACTTTAATTTCAGCGATTCTATTTTTATTTAGACAGAAATGGCGCACATCAATAAATCGGTCAGCAGAAGCAATGACAATTTTTGCTGTAATATGTGCAGGAATTTTCCCAATAATACATATGGGGCGACCATGGTTTGGTTTTTGGGCATTACCATATCCAAATTTCAGAGGGCCTTTATGGGTTAATTTTAGATCACCTTTAGCATGGGATGTTTTTGCGATTAGTACATACTTAATTATTTCTGCAACTTTTTGGTATATTGGAATGATTCCAGATTTTGCGACAGTTCGTGATAGAGCTAAAAATAAAATGAAGAAATTTATTTTTGGTATCTTAAGCGTCGGGTGGAATGGGAGTTTTAAAGTTTGGCATCGTTATGAAGCTTTATATGGAATATTAGCAGGTTTGGCAACGCCATTAGTTGTTTCAGTTCATACAGTTGTGAGTTTTGATTTTGCAACTTCTGCAATTCCTGGATGGCATACAACAACTTTCCCTCCATATTTTGTTGCAGGAGCTGTATTTAGTGGCTTTGCAATGGTTTTATCATTGATGATTATCGCAAGAAAAACGCTAGGCTTAGAAGAGTATATTACTATTAATCATATTGAAAATATGACAAAGGTTATAATTGTTACAGGTGGAATTGTTACACTCTCTTATGCTACAGAATTTTTTATTGCTTGGTATTCAGGTAATGGATATGAACAGTTTGTATTTTTGAACCGAGCTTTGGGGCCATTCTCGTGGGCATATTGGATTATGGTTGGGTGTAATTTAATCACACCACAATTCTTTTGGTTTAGAAAAATTAGAAGAAATGTATTACTTGTGTTTATTTTAACAATTTTTGTGAATATTGGTATGTGGTTTGAACGATTTGTAATAATTGTAACATCGTTACATCGAGATTTTCTACCGTCTGCCTGGTCAACTTACTCACCTACTTTAGTTGAAATTAGTACACTCATTGGTAGCTTTGGATTATTTTTCACCTTATTTTTATTATTTATTAAATTTTTCCCAATGATTGCAATTGGAGAAGTAAAATCTGTATTGAATTATCGTGGAAGAGGAGGTAAATAATGGAAAAATATTTAGTTGGTGAATTTGATAATGAATATGATTTAAAGGATGCAGTGAGTGCAATTCGAAATGATGGGTTTATAATTGAGGATGCATATACTCCTTATGGTGTACATGGGTTAGATAATGCGATGGGTTTAAAACCTTCACGGTTAGCAAAAGTATGTTTTGGATTTGCTACATTGGGTTTAACAGTAGCATTATGGTTACAGTATTTATTGTCTGCAGTAGATTGGCCAATTAATATTGGAGGGCGTCCATGGAATTCAGTACCCGCATTTATGCCAATTGCATTTGAAGTTACAATTTTGTTTGCTGGTTTAGGAACTGTATTCTCATTTTTTCTGTGGAGAAAATTTAAAATTGCTAAACGAAATTACCATCCTTCATTTATCGCAACGGATAATAAATTTTTTGTTGTTATTTATAAAGGTGAACAACGAAAGCCGATGTCAAGTGCGATCGAAATAATTCACCAATTTCATGGTAAAAAGGTAGAGGCATAATATGAATCAGAAATCAATATTTTATCTTCTTTTTACAATTATTTTATTATTTTTATTAGGTAATATCTCTACAACGGATCCAACGGAACCGAACTATGAATTTGTTCCAGATATGGTCCACTCTGTAGCTTATGATGCATTTTCTGAAAACCCTAATTATAAGGATAATAAGACACTTCAATTACCCCCAGAAGGTACAATTCCTATTGGTTTTTTACCTGAATATTTAGATGGTGAATTAACATTGGAAAATGCTGGTGATGTTTTGAATAACCCATTATTAGCAAATGAAATAAATAACGAAAGAGGAGCATTTGTTTATCATAATTTTTGTTCAGTTTGCCATGGGCCAACAGGTGCGGGTGATGGTTCTGTAACAAAAAGAGGTGTTCCACCACCACCTTCAATTAAAACGGAAAAAATTAAAAATATGAAAGATGGTGAATTATATTTTATTATCTCTAATGGAATAGGTAATATGCCACCATATAATGTTCAAATTAATCGTAAAGATAGATGGCAATTAACTCAATACATAAAGACATTAAAATAATGATGAATGATAAAAATTATACATTAGATACACAGTTATTAAATAAACTCTTTATTGCAATTGCTATTGGAATATTTACAATAATTCTAGGCATATTTATTAATGATAGAATTTGGCCGAATATTCTTTTATCTGCAATTTATATAACAGGTATTGGATTTGCAGGAATATTGTTTGTTGCAATTCATTATGTAAGTAATTCAGGTTGGGGTGCAATAATTAGAAGAATTCCTGAAGCAATGTTTTCAACATTAGGTATAGGTTTTTTATTAATGTTACTTGTAATTTTTGGAGCACATCATTTATATGAATGGACTCATTTAGATGTTGTTGCACATGATCCAATATTATTGGGCAAACAACCTTGGTTAAATATTAAATTTTTTGTATTAAGAATACCTATTTTCTTTGGAATATGGTATTTTTTAGGTCGCCCCATTATAAATCATTCTCGAAAACAAGATAAAACAGGTGATTTAATACATACTAAAAAAGGTGTAAGATGGTCAGCTGCTTGGCTTTATTTGGGTGGTATTGCTTTTGTTATTTCTAGCTTTGATTGGATTATGTCCGTAGAACCACACTGGTTTAGTACTATCTTTGGATTATATAATTTTGCAGGAATGTTTAATGCAGGATTAGCATTTATGATTATAATGCTAATATATTTAAGAAGAAATGGATTTTTAACCTCTATAAAAGACGATCATTTATATGAATTAGGGAGATATCTTTTTGCTTTTGTTACATTTTGGGTTTATATATGGTATTCACAACATATGTTAATTTGGTATGCAAATTTACCTGAAGAAACCGTGTATTTTGCAAAAAGACATGCCGGAGCATTTGGGTTATTAACGATTATAAATATTCTTACAAATTGGTTAATACCATTTTTGATTTTAGTTTTTAGAAAATCAAAGAGAAGTGAAAAAACATTAATACTTGCATCTGTTATAGTTTTAATTGGTCATTGGATTGATTTATATATAATGATTTTTCCTCCACTTATTGGAAATATACCTGAAATTGGTTTATTGGAAATTGGTACAATAATTGGAATAATTGGAACTGTTAGTTTTGTAGTTTTAAAATCATTATCAAAGTGGAATATTATTCCAACGAAAGATCCATATTTAGAAGAAAGTTTACACTTACATACATAATAATAAAAAAAAAGGAAAGTAAAATGAGAAAATATAATATATTTTTAATTATTGTTTTAGGACTAACAATTGGTTTTAGCCAGGAATGGTCAATAAAAAGTCAGGTAAGATCGCGATATGAGGCGGTTGACAAGGACTTTATTGATTCAACAGGCTATAATCAAGCACATTATTTAAGAAGCAGAATTGGAATTTCTTTTAAAAATGAAAATGTGAGTTCATTTTTTCAAATACAAGATATGCGAGTTTTTGGAAGTGAAACGAGTACTTTAAAAGATGGTAGTGCTGATAACTTAGATTTGCATCAAGGGTATTTTAAAATTGTTGATTTCTTTGATTTTCCTGTTGATTTAAAAGTTGGTCGTTTTGAATCAGCCTATGGACCTCAACGATTAATAGGCTCTGTTGGTTGGCATAATATTGGTCGAAGCTTTGATGGTGCAGTTTTGACTTATAAACATGATATGTTTGATGTTGATTTATTTAATTATAAAGAAATTGACGCCGAAACTGTTGAGCCAAGTGATGATTTTAATGTTCGTGGGTTTTATGCAAATATCAATGCACTTGATGGTCATAAAACACAGGCATTTACAATTCAAGATGGTGAAAGATTAACTTATGGTGGTTATGCTAAAGGTGCATTTTCAGGTGTAAATTATGAAATCGAATTAGCCATGCAAGGCGGAAATGAAGATGATGATGTTAAATTTGGCGGATTAATGTATGGTTTTAATGCTGGTTATAAAATTGCAGGGATTAATTTTTCTGCAGGAATTGACTTTATATCAGGCAATGACACATCGACTACTGATATAAATGAATCATTTAATACTTTATATGCAACTAATCATAAATATTATGGATATATGGATTATTTCTTAAATCTACCTAATCATACAGCTGGTTATGGATTACAAGATTTACATTTTAAATTTTCTGGATTATCTTATAATGGATTTAATTTAAAAGGTGCTTATCATATTTTTAATGCTGATCAATCAGATGATTCATTTGGAAATGAAATTGATTTAACACTTGTTAAAAAATATTCTGATAATGTTAAATTTGTTGGCGGATATTCATTATTTATGCCTGGTAAATTACAATCAGATGGAGATCCAATAAATGCTTCATTTATCTATTTAATGACAATTGTAAATTTTTAAATAATACTTGGTAAAAGAATATATCCCCTCATAATTTTGAGGGGATATATTTTCCAATAAAAATAAAAAGAATTAGAAATTTTATAGTTCTTTAATCTCTTAGCTAATAATACCTTCATCATTAAGATATGGTGTTTTAGCCGGTACGGTTTTAATAGAAATGTTAAAATCAGCTCCCGATTTCTCTTTATGGGAATGACTTGGAAATGAGAATGAAA